>DASPNQ010000049.1:0-52988 GCA_035626435.1 Vicinamibacterales bacterium | reverse complement strand
CTCTACAGGAATTCGTTTTGTCTTGTTTGGCGGCACCGAAATGTCGAGATATCTCGGTTCCGCAGCAACACCCTCGACGGGCCCTCGCCGGCCCCAGAAGTCGCCGACCACAATCCGCACCCGCGTCCCATCATCGTCAATGACTTCGGGAACGTCCTTCGCCAACACATCCTGATAGCGCGGCGCCGTCATCTTCAGAGACTTCGGCAAATTGGCCCACAACTGAAAGCCGTGCATGCGGCCATTGGCGTCGCCTTTTGGCATTTCCTGATGGAGGATGCCGCTGCCCGCGGTCATCCACTGCACGTCGCCGGCGCCCAGCGAGCCGCGATTCCCCAGACTGTCGCCATGATCGACGGTGCCCGCGAGGACGTACGTGATCGTTTCAATGCCGCGATGCGGGTGCCACGGAAAGCCGGCAAGGAAATCTTCAGGGCGATCGTTGCGAAAATCGTCGAACAGCAGGAACGGGTCGAACTCGTTGGTGTGACCGAAACCGAAGCCGCGATGCAGCTTCACTCCAGCGCCTTCGGTGGCCGGTGTCGCCTCGACCACGCGTCTGACCGGACGTAATGACATGGCTACTTAATCCATTGAGGTGGGACTTCTACGTATGAACCGTCTAGTTTTTTGATGTCGTCACACCCGAGGAGTTTCATCGTGCGCACCACATCGGCGCGGAGGATGTCGATGGTTCGCTGGACACCTTCAGCGCCGCCGGCGCCGAGGCCGTACGCATAGGCGCGGCCGATCAGCACGGCGCGCGCGCCCATCGCCAGCGCCTTGACGATGTCGCTGCCACGCCGAATGCCGCCGTCGAGCAGGATTTCGGTGCGGCCCTGGACAGCCTTCACCACCTCGGGCAGCACGCGAATGGTCGGCGCGACCCCGTCGAGCTGCCGCGCGCCATGGTTTGACACGACAATCGCCGCCGCACCTTCCTCGACGGCCCGACGCGCATCATCGGCGGTGTGGACGCCTTTCGCCACGATCGGACCGCCCCAGGCCTCGCGAATCCACTTGAAATCCTCCCAAGACGTCATCGACGCTTCGAGCGCCGCGCCGACATCGGCGTAGCCCATGGGCGCGTTCTCGATGACGATGTTCGGAAAACACATCAGGCCGCCATCGTTGTAATAGTCGTAGAGCCAGCGCGGCTTGACGACCATCTGTGCGAGATACGGAACGCTGGATAGGTTGCGCGCCAGCAATTCCTTGACGCCGTTGCGCGAATCGCGTTCCCGCATGCCGGCGACCGGCGTATCGATGGTGACCACCAACGCCTGATAACCGCACGCCTTCGCGCGATTGATCGCCGCCATCGCGACATCGCGCCCGCCGACCAGGTACAGCTGATACCAGGCATTGCCGCGCGTCGCCTGCCGGACGTCTTCCATCGTGCAGCCCGACAGGGTCGACAGCGTATAAATCGTGCCCGCATCTCCGGCCCTCGCAGCCGCGATCTCCTCACCACGCGGATAGAACATGCGGCTGCTGCCGACCGGCGCGAAGATGAACGGCACGGCGATGTCGAGGCCGACAACGCGCGTCGACAGGTCAACCTTTGACGTCGCCACCGCCGAACGCGGACGGAACAGGATGTCTTCGAACGCGCGCATGTTCTCGCGCAGCGTCCACTCACGCTCCGCGCCGCCGTCGATGTAATCGAAAACCATCTTCGGCAGACGGCGCATCGCCATGAGCCGTAGATCGGCGATGTTGACGGCACGAGAGATGTCGGTCACGGGCGACAGGTTAAACACAGGCCACAGATTAAACACAGGCCACAGATTAAACACAGATTGGACACAGATTGCGAGGCGGCCACAGATTAAACACAGATTGGACACAGATTGCGAGGCGGCAGGACCTGCGGCCGTCGCGACACGGTAATGCAACGGAACAAGAGAGCGTCTGCGCACGGATTCACGTTCTCTTGTTCCGTTGCATTTCCGTGTCGCATGCGCCGGGCGAAGCCCGGCGTCGCGGGTCCTCGCAATCTGCGAAGTGTCCTCGTAATCTGTGTTGAATCGGTGTTTAATCTGTGGCGTGAACGTTCGCGCGATTTGCGTTGTCGCTCTGTGCCTGTCCGCCTCTGTGGCCGCGGCGCCCAATCCGGACGTTTTGCGCGTTCGTGAATGGCGCGCCAAGAACGAGCGTCAGATCGTCGCGGAGCTGATCCAGCTAGTGTCGCTGCCGAATATCGCCGCGAACAAGGCCGATATCGTCAAGAACGCCGACCTGCTGACGTCGATGTTCGAGCGGCGCGGTTTCGGCGTCAAACGCATCGAGACAAAGGGCTCGCCGATCCTGGTGGCCGAGCGCGCGGCGGCAAAGCCAGCGGGCACGCTCACGTTCTACATGCACTACGACGGGCAACCGACCGATGCCAGGGACTGGACGATCGGGCAGGCGTTCGCGCCGGCCGCATTCAGGGACGGCGCGCGCGTCGACGTGCTTGCAGGTGCGGGGCCAATCGATCCCGACGTCCGTATCTACGGCCGCGCCGTGGCCGACGACAAAGGGCCGATCATCGCGTTCCTCGCGGCGATCGATGGCTTGCTCGCCGCCAAGGCAGTGTTGCCGTGGACGTTGCGCGTCGTGCTCGACGGGGAGGAGGAGGCGGGCTCTCCGAACTTCGAGCCGGCGATGGTGGCAAATCGATCCATCGTCGCGGCCGATCTCGCGATCATCGTCGACAGCCCGCGACACGCCAGCAACCTGCCGACGGTGTTCTACGGCAGCCGTGGGCTGACCGGTGCTGAAATCACCATCTACGGCGCAATCGGCGACCTGCATAGCGGCAACTACGGCAACTTCGTTCCCGACCCGGCGATGGCACTAACGAAGTTGCTCGCATCGATGAAGGACGACCGAGGCAATGTCACGATCAAGGGCTTCTACGATGACGTGGTGCCGCTGACTGCCAGCGAACGGCGTGCCATCGACGAGATTCCGAACGTCGATCAGAAACTCCTCGAACAGTTTGGAGTCGCGCAGGCCGAGCATCCCGACAGTCGCATCGAGCTGCAGCACAATCGTCCGACGCTGAGCGTCGTCGGCCTGTCGTCGGGGACCATCGGCGCGGGTGCGCGCAACGCCATTTCCTCATCGGCGACCGGACGCGTCGAAATCCGTCTCGTCAACGGCCTCGACCCGCAGAAACAGTTCGATCGTCTCGTCGCGCACGTGCGCGAGCAGGGATTTCACCTCGTGACGGCGGCGCCGGACCAGGCGACGCGTCGGAAATTTCCGAAGATCGCCCGCATCACGCAGCAAGGCGGCGGTTTTCCGATCGGCAAGGGATCGATGGACGACCCGCGCACCGCCATGGCCGTCAATGCGATCCGGTCGCTCGATCAGCGACTCGTGCAGATGCCGACGATTGGCGGCAGCTTGCCGTTTTCTACCTTCAGCGCCGCCCTGAAGCTGCCGACCATTGGATTAGCGGTCGTCAACTTCGACAACAACCAGCACGCCGCCAACGAGAACTTGCGGCTCGGCCACCTGTGGGAAGCGATCGACATCTTCGCGGCGCTGGTGACGATGACCCGGTAGGGCGGCCCGTCGGATTGGCCGGACGGCGCGACGGAAGCCGATCACTACACGCCGCTATACAGCGACAAATGCGTGCAGCGTTTGCTCGACGACCTTGACCGCTTTCCAATACTCGTCGATCGGCAGATGCTCGTTCGGCGTGTGATCGAGCGCGCTGTCGCCGGGCCCGTACGCGACGATCGGGCATCGCCACACCGGTCCGACGACGTTCATGTCGCTGGTGCCGGTCTTCAGCACGAAGCCAAGTTTCTGTGAAGGGTCAACGGACCGTAGGCCCGCCAGGAAGCTCCGGACGAGCGCGTTATTACGATCGCCGCGCCACGCCTTCTCGTAACCGCGAAACTGCAGCTCGAATGTCGTCTTCTCGAATGTGCGGGCAACGGCCTGCAGTTCCGCGATAAACGCGTCGGCGTCGAAGCCGACCGGCAGCCGCCAAGCAAACTGGGCGTTGACCCGGTCGTGCATTTGCTCGCTTGTCGACGTGATGAACCGGCGCAGGCTCGGGCTGAGTTGATCGAAGGCCTTGTCCTTGCCTTCGTTGATACGAGCCGCGTGTGCCGTGACCCAATTCCAGTAATCGACGACGACCGATGCGACGCTGGCGTCAGGGCCCGCGGTGTGCGCCATTGGCTGTTCGGCGGTGAAGTCGAGCAGTAGCCGGCCCTTGTAGCCAAGCGTCACGCGGTTCCAGTGACTCGGCTCACCGATGATGCAGGCGTCTGGAGCCGGCTCGTTCCGTCCGTCGAAGCGCGAGGCGATGTATCGCGCGCCCTTGCTGGTCGCGGCTTCCTCTTCAACCGCGCCGACGACCACGACACGCACGTGTGCGGATCGCGCGGCCGATGCACCGAACCGCGCCGCTCCGGCGACGAACGCGGCGAGCGGTCCCTTCGCGTCGACGCTGCCGCGCCCATAGAGCAGATCGTTTTCGATGCGAACCGCGATGTTTCCCGGCACTGTGTCGATGTGACCGAGCAGCACGATCGTGCGTGACGCGGCTCGGTCACCAAGCTCGCCAACTGCATTGCCGGCCTCATCAACGAAGGCGCAGTCATAGCCGGCGGAGCGCATTTGCCCGGCCAGCCACTGTGACGCTTCCGCCTCGTGTCGCGACAGCGATGGAATGGCAACCAGCCCGCGCACGAGATCAACTGCCGCCGAGTGATCCATCAGGCGGGCAGCTCTTTGATGGCCTTGGCGATGGCCTGGACTCCGAAGTCGATTTCCTTTTCGGTGATGACGAGCGGCGGCAGCAGGCGCAGCACGGTTGGGCCCGCCGGCAGTGCGATCACGCCGTGATTCAGCATCAGGCTCTTGAGCACCGGCGCCACCTTGGTGCGCAGCTCCACGGCGATCATCAGGCCGAGACCGCGAATGTCACGCACCATCGGCAGGCCTTCGAGCGCGCCGCGCAGTTGATTGCGCATGTTGGCGCCGAGGATGCCGCTGCGTTTGATCAATCCTTCATTACGGTAAGCTTCGAGCGCGGCCAGGCCGGCGGCGCAGGCGAGCGGCGACCCGCCGAACGTGCTGCCGTGCGCTCCGGCCGACAGCGTGTCGCGGATCGTCTTTGTATATGCGAGCGCGCCCATCGGAAATCCGCCGCCCAAACCCTTGGCCATGCAGATCATGTCGGGCGCGATGCCGGCATGCTCGATCGCGAACCATTTCCCGGTGCGTCCAAAGCCGGTCTGGATTTCGTCGACGATCAACATCGCGCCGCGCTCGTTGCAGACGCGCTGAGCGGTCGTCAGGAAGTCCGGCGTGCCGACATTGACGCCGCTTTCGCCCTGGACGACTTCGAGGATGACTGCCGCGGTGCGGTCGGTCACCGCGTGGTCGAGTGCGGCAGCATCGTTGTACTGGACGTGGGTCGTCTCGAACAGCGGCGCGAACCCCTCACGGTATTTCGGCTCCCACGTCACCGACAACGCACCCATCGTCCGGCCGTGAAACCCTTTGGTGGTTGCAACGAACGCCGCGCGTTTAGTCGCGAGTCTCGCGAACTTCAAGGCACCATCGACGGCTTCCGCGCCGCTGTTGGCCAGGAACACGTGCGGCAGGTGCTTCGGCAGCACATCGACGAGCGCCTTGGCAAATTCGGCGCGCTTGTCGTTGTAGAGATAATTCGGGCACAGCGCGAGCGTCTCAGCCTGCGCCTGGATAGCAGCGGTGACCCCCGGATGACAATGCCCGAGCATCGCGACGCCCTGGGCGGAGCCGAGATCCAGATATTTCTTGCCCGTCTCGTCGACGACCCAGCAGCCTTCACCGCGCGTGATCACGACGTCGCCGCGACGAGCCGTAGTGCCACCGAGAATTTTTTCTTCGACCTGAGCGTATTTCATTCGTCCTTCCCGCTCCCGGTAGCCCGCTCCCCGCTCGCGGTCACGATATGTGTGTGCCGGCGCCACCCAGTGCGCGAGTGATCGGCTGGTCGACACGGCCGTCTGCGAAGATCACCTTGCCGACGCCTTCGTCGATGGCCTCGACGGCGCCCATTACTTTCTTCTTCATGCGCCCTTCAGCAAACTCCATGAAGCGCTCCGCCTGACCCTTGGGAATATTCGCGATCAACGTCGATTCGTCGGGGAAGTTCTTCAACAGGCCGGCCTGATCGGTGAGAATCACCAGCGCCTCCGCCTTGAATGCGCCGGCCACCATTGCGGCCGCGCGATCGCCGTCGACATTGATCGCCTCGCCCGCGGTCGAAGCACCCGGTGGGGTGAGAACAGGAAAGTAGCCGCCGCCGATCAACAGTTTCAGTAAATCGACGTTGACCTTGTCGACCGTCCCCGTCCAGTCGTCGCGCAGGACCATGCGGCGGCCGTCGACGCGGATGCGCAGCGTATCCTTGCGCACGCCTTCGAAGACACGGCCGTCGAGCCCCGATAGGCCGACGGCGTTGACACCGCGCGTCTGCAGCTTTTCGACCCACATCTTGTTCAACTGGCCGCAATACACCATCTCGAAGATCTCGAGGGTGCGCCGATCGGTGCGGCGGCTGACGTGCCCGGTCTCGCTGGTTACGAACTGCGGCGGATGCCCCAGCGCTTCGGCGACGGCATTGGTCGTTTGGGCGCCGCCGTGTACGAGCAGCAACTCGGTCCCGGCCGCCCGCAACGCGACGAGGTCTGCGACGATGGCATCGACGTCGAGCGAGGTCCCACCGCCAACCTTTACGACGATCATCGATCACCTGTACGGGGAGGAGAGCAGTGCAGCATCTATCCTTCCCCTGCTAGATCGGGTGCAGTCCCGGAAATTCGAGGCCGAGGGTTTCGTCCCAGCCCATCATGATGTTGGCGCATTGCAGTGCAGTACCGGCCGCGCCCTTCATCAGGTTATCGATCGCACACAGGCAGACGACGCGGTTCGTTTTGGCATCGAACTCGAAACCCACGTCCGCGTAGTTGCTGCCGGACAGCAGCTTCGGCTCAGGGTAGCGATACAAGCCGGTCTTCTCCTTGACGATGCGGACGAACGGCTCATGGTTGTAGGTTTCGCGAAACGCTTTCCAAATGTCCTTTTCGGCGGTGCCCGGTTTGACGAAGACGTGGGCGGTTGCGAGCACGCCGCGAACGTTGTCGACGGCCGTAGCGCTCAAATGGACGTCGGTCGCGATATCCCTCAACTTCAACGCCTGCAGTACCTCCGCCGTGTGACGGTGACCGGTGGGAGCGAAGCTGCGCATGACGCCGGCCCGTTCGGGATGATGCGTCGACTCGGTCGCTGCCGCGCCGCCTTCGCTGCTGCCGACTTTGACTTCGCAGACGATGCCGCGGGATGTGTCGATCAGCCCGGCATTTGCCAATGGCCAGATCGCCAGCGTCGTAGCCGTCGCGTTACACCCCACGCCGCTGACATACTTTGCGCTGGCAAGGTCCGCGCGATGCAATTCCGGAAGTCCGTACACGAACTTCGAGAGCCACTGCGGGTTGGCGTGAGCCTTGCCGTACCACGTCTCGTAGTCGGTTGGCTCGCGCAGCCGAAAATCCGCACTGAGATCGATGATCCGCTCTGCGAGCGGCGCCAGCTGATCAATCCGGCTCATCGCACTGCCGTGCGGCAGGCCGAGGAACAGCAGATCGCATTGTTCGACCGCTGCGGCGCGCACGAACTTGAGTTGCGTGCGCCTTCTCAGGTTGGGATGCGTGAAATGAACAAACTGGCCGTCGAGCCGCTCGCTCGTCACCTGCCTGACGTCCAGGTTGGGATGTGACAAGGCAAGACGCAACAGCTCTCCTCCGGTGTATCCAGAGGCGCCGACGATGGCAACTGTCAGGGGTGACGGCAAGCTTACGCCGAGGCGCCTTCGGCGAGCGACACCGTGGCCAGATGCGGTGCTTCATCGCTGCGCCAGCCGTTGGCCGCGTTCCAGCCGCGTTTGGCGACGTCGAGACAGAAGTCCACCATCCGCTCCGGGATGTTGACGTTCGTCGGCGCGATGCTGTTGCGGAACTCCATCGTGTAATTCACTTCGTTCACGAGCAGGCCGCGATCCGGATCCTCGAACAGGTCGAGCGCCACCACGCCGCCGCCGCACGCCTTGGCGGCGCGCGTGCAGATGTCGGCCAGTTCCGGCGTGACCGGGCAATTGCTCGACGTGCCGCCGCGGGCCGTGTTGGTGATCCAGTTCGGTGACGTGCGATAGATCGCGCAGATGGTGTCCGGGCCGACCTGGAACGCGCGAATGTCGCGGCCTGGTTTCTTGATGTATTCCTGGATGTAGAAAATCGAGTGGTGATAGCTGCCGAGCGTTTCCTTGTGCTCGAGGATCGCTTCGGCGGCATCGCGATCGTTCACCTTGCTTAACAGCCGTCCCCACGATCCGACGGTCGGCTTCAGTACCGCAGGGTAGCCAAGCGTCTCGATCGCCTCCAGCGCGCTCTCGGGCGTATAGGCGACCAACGCTTTCGGCTGCGGCACCCCCGCCGCCGCCAACGCGCTCGTCGTCATCAGCTTGTTCCCGCAGATGTCGGCGCACATCGCCGTGTTGACCGTCTTGACGCCCTGATCGTTCAGGACCTTGAGGCTGTAGAGCGCGCGGCTGTGATTGATGCAGCGCTCGACGATGACGTCGTAGTGCTGGTAGGGATGATTCCTGATATCGGTGATGTCGAAGATCAGTTTTTGATCGTCGAGCAGATCCAACGCGACGCCACGCCGCTCGAAGGCTTCGAACAGCAGCTTCTCTTCGACGCGGACGCGGCTGTAGAGCACGCCGACCCGCGGCGGCTTGCTCGAACTCCCGGCGCGCGAATTCTGCGCCGTGGGGTAGTTATTCACCCCAGTCCTCTTCTTCTTTCGGCGCGAGCGCCAGCGTCAACGGCTGCAGGGCGGTGATCTCGAGCTCGGCGCCACAACCGGGGCACTGCGTGATTTCGTTCTGCATCACTTTGCTCAAGGTGACGTCGGCAAAGCATTCCGGGCATTGCGCCTGCCCGGAGGCGGTCTCGATTGGCATGCGTGTACCTGCCGGCTGGCGCGCTGGCGAGCCGTGGCCTCGTTAATCGTTGTGGTGCAGTTCGTATTCGCGCTGTTCGCGCGCCTTCTCGGCGCCAGCCTTCTTGTCGCGCTTCTGCGCCGCCTTCATCGCGAGCGCGTGCGTGGTTTCAGACTTGATGGCCGGTGACGAGATCAGCTTTTCGAGCTCGGTGCCTTGACAGGCCGGGCACGACGGCGCACCGGTCGTCGGAAGCACCAACGCTTCGAATTCCTTGCCGCAACCCTTGCAGGAGTATTCGAAAATTGGCATAGCCTGCCAATTTTATCCGGGAACGGGCAGCCGCGAACCGGGAACTGCAGTTGCTCGCGATTTTGGCCGGCGATTGGATGTGGGTGCGAGGTTGTCCGGCCGGCGTTCCCGCGTCCGGCATCCCGGAGTAATATCACTCCTCTTGGGGAGGCATTCGATGGGACGTGCACTGCGAGTGGGTTTGGCCGTGGCCGGCATGGCGGCGGTTGGCATGATGAGTGGTGGAGCGTTCGCGCAAGCGCCGGCACCAGCGGCGCAGGCGCCGTGGATGGCGGCAACGCCCACCAACGATCTACCGAATCCGTACACCACGATTGAGGGTTGGGCGAAGATGCCCGAGGGTCGCACCTGGGGATCGACCAGCGCGGTGGACATCGACAAGGACGGCCGCAGCATCTGGGTCGCCGAGCGCTGCCAGGCGAACTCGTGCTGGGACCGCGCCAAGGGTGAGATGTCGCCGCTCAACACCGTGTTCAAGTTCGATGCGGACGGCAAGATGGTGACGAGCTTCGGGCAGGGCATGTTCGTGTTTCCGCACGGCATCCACGTCGATCGCGACGGCAACGTCTGGGTCACCGACGGACAGAGCAATCTGCCGGCGCGCGCGCCGGGAGCCCCGGCCGATGCGCCGATGCCGCCGATGCCGGCAAAGGTCGTCGGCCACCAGGTGATCAAGTTCAGCCCGGAGGGCAAGGTGCTGTTGACGCTCGGCAAGCCGGGCGGCAACGTGCCCGGCCAGCCGGCGGACCCGGCGTCGTTCTATCAGCCGAACGACGTCATCACCTATCCGAACGGCGACATCCTCGTCGCGGAAGGTCACGGCAATGCGCCGCCGTCGACGGCGCGGTTGATCCGTTTCGACAAGAACGGCAAGTTCCTCCGCGAGTTCGGCAAGATGGGCACCGGCCTCCAGGGTGAGTTCATGCAGCCGCACGGCCTCGCCTTCGACTCGAAGGGCCGCCTGTTCGTCGCCGATCGCTCGAACAACCGTATTCAGATCCTCGACCCCGAGACCTACCAGACGCTGGATACGTGGTACCAGTTCAGCCGATTGAGCGGCATCTTCATCGATCCGCGCACCGACATGTTGTACGGCGCGGATTCGGAGTCAGGCTCGGTCAGCCCGCCGCACTATCGGTGGAAGCGCGGTATCCGCATTGGCAGCGCCCGCGACGGCAAGGTGCAGTACTTCATTCCTGATCCGTCGCACAACGGGTTGACCTATGAGGAAGTCGACGGCAAGGTCGTCGCGAAGATGGCTGATGGCAGCAAGCCGCCAGGCGGCACGCTGGCGGCTGAAGGCGTGGCGGTCGATTCGCAGGGCAATATCTACGGCGCCGAAGTGGGCCCACGCAAGCTGCAGAAGTATGTGAAGAAGTAGGGGCAGCCGCCACATCTAGCAGCTGGAGCGAGGACGGTGATCATCGTTGCTCGCATCTGGCTGCTAGATCCGGCTCCCAGCTCCTTGCTCCCGCTCCCGGTTCCCGGCTCCCGGTTTCAACTCTTTCTCTTAATCACGCACGTCGTCGTCGCGAACGCGAACAGTTTTCCCGACGCGTCTTCGATGCGCCCCTCCGCAATCGCCGTGGTCTTGCCGGCGTTGATCACGGTTCCGATCCCGCGCACTTCACCAGTCTGGTGGGTCAACGCGCGCAGGAAATTGATTTTGAATTCGAGCGTCGTGTAGGTGTCGCCCGGCCCGAGGGTGCTGTGGACCGCGCACCCCATCGCCGAGTCGAGCAGCGTCGCACCAAATCCGCCATGCACGGTGCCGAGCGGGTTGTAATGAAACTCCTGAGGCGTCCCGGTAAAGACGGCGCGGCCCTCCTGGATCTCGGTCAAGCGGATATCCATCAGTCGCGCCATCGGCGGCGGCGGCATGTCGCCGGCGATCGCCATTTGCAGAAGCTGTAGCCCCGACTTGCCTTCCGCGCGATGCCAGAACGCGGTTGGCTCATCCCACTGCACGACTCGTTGTCTGTTCACCTGTAGATCATCCACCGTTTCCACCGATTGCACGAACGCGATCATGAATGCACCGGCGGTTTTCGAGGAAGGCGTACGCCAGGTCCGCGACACCCAGCCTATTTGATTTGAACCGACCAGCCGATGCCGAGCTTCAACTGCGGCACGAAACCGCCGCCCCCGTAACGAAACTCGCCGGTGAACCCGTTGTCGTGTTGGAACCCGAGCACGTAACTTGCGCCGGCGTGCAGTTCGGCTCTCGCGTCGGGAAACTCGGAGAATTTCGAAATCGATATCACCGGACCACCGCCCTGGATCAGCGACCAGGGCGAGGTGCCGAGCGGGAACTTGACGATGAGATCGAGATTGATAGTGGCAAGGCGCAGGCCGTCGCCGAAACCGCCGTCGATCCCGGGGCGCAGACGGAAACGGCCGCCGATATCCGGCGACTCCCAGGACACGCCGCCATAGGCCTGCTTCGGATCGATCGATACGCCACCCGTGAAGTGAATCGAGGACTGCGCCGACGCGTGGACGGCGGCGGCACAGACGAAACACGCGAAAAACAACGAGACCAGCGCGCAGCGCTGTCCACTCCTGCGGACCATATCGAGACCTCACAGCCGTTATTTCAAACCCGATGCCACTCGCTCACGCGCACCAGCGGTGCTGTCGTCCCTGTCATTACCGGCTCCCGTACAATAACGACCTCTGTCCTCAGACGCTTACGCCGCCCTTCGTCATCCGTTTGTCAGGTCGTTTGCGGTCGGCCGCTTTGCCGCAATTGCCGGGTGGCAAATCATCAACGTCGCCGTCGGCTGGCAGTTGTACGAGCGGACCGGCGATCCATGGGCGCTTGGCCTGATCGGCGTCGCCGAGCTGACGCCGGTGCTGCTGTTCATGGTGGCGGCGGGAAACGCCGCGGATCGTTATCCACGCCGCAACATCGGCATCTTCGCGCACGCGGTGCTGACAGTCGCTGCGTCTGGGCTGGCGGTCGTGTCGTGGATGAACGGACCGATCTGGTCGATCTATTCACTGCTGGCACTTGTCGGCACGGCGCGCGCATTCGCCTCGCCGTCGGTCAACACGATCCTGCCGCAACTGCTTGCGCCGGCAGAATTCGCGAACGCGAACGCGTGGCTGGCGTCGACGTTTCAGCTCGCCGCCATTACCGGCCCGGCCGCCGGCGGGCTCATCATAGCGGCGACCGGCAGTGCCACGGTCGCATTTGCGATCGCGGCGATCGGCCAGTTGGTCTTCATCGCCATGCTGCGGACGATGCCGGTGCGGGTACCGCCGCCGGCGTCGACGCGCCGCAACGGCGAAGATGTGTTTGCCGGGTTCCGGTTCGTTCGCGCCAACCCGCTGTTCCTGTCGGCGATCACCCTCGATCTGTTCGCGGTGTTGTTTGGCGGGGCAGTGGCGTTGCTGCCGATCTTCGCGAAAGACATCCTGCAGGTCGGCCCGGCCGGTCTCGGCTGGCTGCGCGCGGCGCCGGGTGTCGGAGCGATGGCGATGGCGCTGGTCACCACGAGAATGCCGCCATGGCGTCGTCCTGGCGTCGCCCTGTTGTGGGCGGTCATCGGCTTCGGCGTTGCGACGATCGGTTTCGGCCTGTCACGGTCGTTTGCCTTGTCGCTGTTCTGCCTGTTTCTCACCGGCGTGTTCGACAACGTCAGCGTGGTCATCCGGCTGACCCTCGAGCAGATGATTACGCCCGATCATCTGCGCGGCCGAGTCTCCGCGATCAATTACGTGTTCATCGGCTTTTCGAACGAGTTCGGCGCGTTCGAAAGCGGCGCCGCCGCGGCGCTGTTCGGGCCGACGGCGTCGGTGGTCGGTGGCGGCTGCGCGACGCTGCTGGTCGTCGCCGCGGTACGCGCGGCATGGCCGCAGCTGGCACGCATCGGGCCTCTGCATACGCTGGCGCCACCGGTCGCCGCCGCGGAGGTCGAAGGGGATAGGATGTTAGGCGCATGAGCGTCGCGCGTACGGTCCTTCTGAAAGTTTCGGACAACCAGTGGCTCCGCACGCACGGCACCAAGCTGCCGTTCGTGCGCCGTGCGGTGACCCGGTTCATGCCCGGTGAATCGTTCGACGATATGTTGACCGCGGCGAAGGCGATGGCGAGCGACGGCGTCGCCGCGGTGTTCACGCGGCTAGGCGAAAACGTCAGGGATCTTGCGGAAGCGGATGCCGTCGCCAGCCACTACCTCGATGGTATCGACCGCATCGCGGCGCTCGATCTGGCATGCGAGCCCTCGATCAAGCTGACGCAGCTCGGCCTCGACATCGATCGCGAACTGGCATTCGGCCATCTGCGCGACCTTGCCGCCCGCGCCCACGCGGCCGGCAATTATCTGTGGATCGACATGGAGCAGTCGCCGTATGTCGACGTCACGTTGATGTTGACGAAGCGGCTGCGCGAGGAATTTCCGCGCATCGGTGTGTGCCTCCAGGCGTACTTGTTCCGGACTCGCGAGGATCTCGAAGACATCACGTCGCGTGGGATCGGCGTGCGGCTGGTGAAGGGCGCTTACAACGAGCCGGCGTCGGTCGCGTTTCCCAAGAAGAGCGACGTCGATGCCAATTACTACGCGCTCGCGCAGGCGATGTTGTCGGCCGGCGCCCGCGCGGCGGGATCGCGCGCGGTGTTCGGCACGCATGATCTGGAGTTGATCCAATCGATTCGCACGCATGCGCGATCGGCCGGGGTGCCGAACGCCGGTTTCGAAGTGCACATGCTCTACGGCATTCAGCGGCCGGCACAGCTGCGTCTGGCGCAGGACGGCGTGCCGGTGCGAGTGTTGATCGCGTACGGCGATTACTGGTTCCCCTGGTACATGCGACGGCTCGCCGAGCGCCCGGCGAACGTCTGGTTCGTCGCGAAGAGCCTGTTTGGCTGACGAGATCTCCGGCTCCCGGCTCCCGGCTCCCGGCGTCCGGTTTCTCTGGGGCGGCGCCGCGCTGGCGGCGCTGTGGTGGCCGGGCCGGCTGATCGGTCCTCTCGACGGACTGCCTCTCGATGGTGTGTGGGAGGCGATTCTGTTCGGATTGGCCGTCCCGGTTCTGTGGTGGCTGCATCCCGCTTACCTGCATACGCTCGTCGCGCGCGTGCTGATAGCAACGTTGCTGATCGCCAAACTGGCGTCGAGTTTTCTCGTGCAGGGCGGCTGGTGCGTACAGTTCGAAACCCCACGCCCGCTGGTCAGCGAATCGCGCGGACGCATCCACAGCTGGGACGTCCGTGCCGACTGGCAATCCCGGACGCCGCGCTGCTCGGCGATCATCACGCGCGGCTATTCGGAGTTCAAGGACTTTCCGGTGTGGTTTTTCAACATGCCGCCGACCGACAGCAACCTGCCGCGGCTCGAGGATCGCCCGCCGTTTGCGACGCTGGACATGAACGTTCTTGGCTACATCGACGCAGCCGAAGCCGGGCAACTGGAAGTCCAAAGCGGACCGTCGATGACAACGACGCTGATCGTTGACGGTCAGCCGTCGGGTTCGCGAGCCGCCGTCGCCGCGGGCAGGCACGCGATCGAAATCCGGTCGCACCTCACCGATCGCCATTGGCGCTTCGTCCCCTCGTGGAATGGCGCGCCGATGGGGTCCGCCGGATTTGCCAGTGCCACGGTTGCGCCGCCTTCGGATTTCGATGCGGCCGTGCGTGGGCCGCTCAACTGGCTGATTCACCTCGTTGCACCCGCGATCGTCATCGGCTGGTTGGCGATGTTCGCCTCACAGTGGGCCGACCGGACGACGTTGCTTTTCGCGCTGGCGGCGTCCGCCGTCGTCGGCTGGCTCGGCGCGCATCCGGGCGACAACTACGTGATGACGCCATGGGCGCGATGGTCGATCACGGCGCTGGCCGCGGCGATGGCGTTGCGTCTTTCGCCGGCTGCGCAAAACCTGCGTGGCGCGTTTCTGTTGATTGGCGTGCCGTGGCTGGCGTTCGTCACCGCTGTGCATGCCTCGCACATCGGCCGGTTTTCGTTCTACGCCCCCGGTGACGACATGTGGATGTTTCAGCGGTTCGCCTACCGCATTTATCTGCAGGGGTACTGGCTGCAGGGCGGCGAGCTGACATTCTGGTTTCAACCGTTCTACCGCTGGATCGCCGGTGCCTTGCACCTCGTATTCGGCGATTCGAGCATGGGCGAATTCTGGTGGGACGCGCTGAGCCTGCTGGCGTCTGCATTGTTTGCGCACCTGGTCGTGGCCACGGCCTATGGGTACCGTTGGGGCCTTGCCGCCGCGGTGTTGTGCCTCACGATCGTGATGCACGGACCGGCCTGGGGGTTCATCGGCATCGGATTATCGGACACGGCATCGGCGGGCTTTATTTACTTTGGCGCGCTGCTGATGCTGTCTGCCCGCCTGCGCGGCGACGTGCCGGTGACAACGGGGTTGCTCGCGGGGACGCTGGCCGCAATCGGGTTCTACACGCGCCTCAATAACCTGTTGGTGGCGACGGGTATTGCAGTGTTCGCGCTGCCGTTAATGGTGCGATCGCGTGATCTGTGGAGGGCCCGAGCGTGGTGGTCGCAGATTTCGTGGCGCGGGGCAGTCGGCGTCGCCGCGGCGATCGCAATCGCGCTCTGCCTGTTCGCGTGGCGGACCTATCACTACACCGGTGTGTTTTCGGTGCTGCACGGTACGACGTGGCGCAATCACGCCCTATGGGATGCCGGACAGCCGCTTTCGCAAATCATCGCGGCGATGTCGAGCAGTCTGATGATGGTGCTGACCTTCAACGATCCGCCGAGGTTTACATGGTATGCGCTGCCGCTGCTATGTGGCGCGGTGGTTGCGGTACTGGCGGTACTGCGCGTGCCGAGAATTCGAGAGGTGCCGCTCGCGCCGGTGTTGTTCTTCGTCGTCGGCTGTTCGGCGGCGCTGGCCGCGCGCGGCGTCGCCTATTCCGGCAGGTTTTCGATCCATCTGGCCGGCGTCGGCTGCGCGTTGACGATGTGCGGGATCGCGGCGCTGGTTACGCGCCGCGAACCTTCTCGATCTTCCGATCCCGTTCGTGGGTAAGGCGCTCGACGTCACGACGGTAATGCTCTTCGAGCAGTTGCCGCGACTCGGGGTCGACGAACCCCTGTGTTTTTGACTTGAACAGGATCTCTTCCTGCGCCAGCTTCGCGGCGTAGGCCTGCCTAATGTCGTTGATCTCGTTCTTCTGCGCGTCGGTCAGCGTGCGTTCGGTGACGCCCTGTTCCGCGTCTTTTTTCCGGAGCCGCTCCATCGCCAGCTCCAGCGCGCTCTTCGGTGCGTCGTCCATGATGTAATCATAGAGTGATTTCCGAAGGCGAGATCTACCAGCAGATTGGCGAAGAAGGCTTTACGCGGCTGGCCGCCGCGTTCTACGCGCAAGTGCCTGCCGACGACATTCTCGGGCCGATGTATCCCGCTGAGGATCTCGCGGGGGCGGAGGAGCGGCTGCGGGATTTTCTCGTGGGCCGGTTCGGCGGCCCGCAGCGCTACATGGAGCGGCGCGGCCATCCCCGGCTGCGGATGCGGCACATGCCGTTCCGGCTCGACCAGCGCGCCCGCGATCGCTGGGTGCAGCTGATGGACAAAGCCTTGGACGAGGCGAAGCTGCCCAAGGAGGCGGAGGACCTGCTGCGCGGCTTCTTCCATCACATGGCGACGTTCCTGATGAACACGCCCGGCTGACCAGCTCCGACTCAGGCAACGGAGTATCATCGCCCGCTATGCGCGAAGTGTTGGTGGCGTGGAGCGACGGGCGGTTTTCGCAGGACATTACAGTGGCCGGGCACCGATTGCGTGCCGACGAGCCGCTTGAAAAAGGCGGCGGCGATACCGGACCGGCGCCGCACGAGCTGCTGCTTGCCGCGCTGGGGTCCTGCACGGCCATGACGCTGAAGATGTACGCCGACCGCAAGGGCTGGGCGTTGAAGGATGTTCACATCACGCTGAACGCGCAGACCAGCGAGGCTGGATTCGAAATCACGCGCCAGTTGTCATTGCACGGCGAGCTCGATGCCGAACAGCGGCAACGTTTGATCGAGATCGCCGACAAATGCCCCGTCCACAGGACGCTGCTCGGCGACATCATCATCCGCACGGCCCCGGCTTCGTAGTGATACGCCAGAGGCGGCGCGTGGCGCCACCGCTGTCTCCGCAACTTGCTACGGGAATACCCGAATCGAGCAGGAAAGTCCTCTGAATATCCGCGCTTCCGCGGCATTGCGTTTGCTATTTCATGGGAAGTAGTGAGTCACGCAATGCGCGTTCATCCACCACAGCACCTGCGTCAGGCGACCATCACGACACTGCTCGTGGCGGCGTCAATCGTGATGAGCGTCGTGCTCTTTCAGATCTGGCTGATCAAGCAGGACGTCGATCGGATCAGCGCGCGGCTGAAGCTGGATGTCGGGCCGCAAACGACGCTGCTGTACGACTCCAAGAACCGCGTTATTTCGGCTCTCTACAAGGAGCATCGCCTGCCGGTTCCGCTCGAGCAGGTGTCGGAAGCGCTGATTCAGGCGGTGATTGCCGCCGAGGATCAGCGCTTTTTCGAGCACAACGGTGTGGACCTCCGCCGGGTGACTGGCGCGGCGATCGCCAACCTGCGGCGTGGCCGCATCGCCCAGGGTGCCAGCACCATCACTCAGCAGTACGTCCGCAACGCATTCCTCGATCGCTCGCGGACGTGGAGCCGCAAGTTGCGCGAGGCGTGGCTCTCGCATCGACTTGAAGACAAATTCGGCAAGAAAGCCATTCTGCAGGCTTACCTCAACCACGTTTATCTCGGCGACGGATACTACGGCGTCGAAGCCGCTTCGCTCGGCTACTTCGGTAAACCCGCTGCGCACGTCACTCCGGTCGAGGCCGCGACCATCGCCGCGCTGATTAATCGTCCATCGGGTTGGATGTTGCGAAAGAACCCGGCGAAGATCCGCGACCGCCGCGACTGGGTGCTGCGGCGCATGTATCAGGAAGGCAAGCTCGATGCGGACGCATTTGGCCAGGCGATCGCCACCCCCGTCGCGTTGACGCTGGCGCCTGAGCACGCCCGTGCGTCGAACGATCCGGTCAGCTTCAACACCGGGCCGTACTTCGCAAGTCTCGTCCACGAGATGCTGTTCGAACAGTTTGGCGTCGACCGCGCGTTGACGGGAGGCCTCCGCGTCTATACCACTCTGGACGCCGACGTTCAGAGGTTCGCGGAAGACTCGGTCCGAACACGCCTGGCCGAGTTGGAAAAGCGAGCCGCCAAAGCCGGCGGACAACGGCAGGGCGCCCAGCGGCTGCAGGCAGCGTTGGTCGCCATTGAGAACTCGACGGGTTACGTGCGCGCTCTGGTCGGCGGCCGCGACTTCGCCGAGAGCCCGTTCAATCGCGCGACCGACGCCATGCGGCAACCAGGTTCGGCCTTCAAGCCGTTCGTGTTTGCCGCCGCTCTCGAGGCCGGCATGTCGCCCGGCAGCACCATCGACGGGCTCGACGCCTACATCGCGTCGTCGCAGGGAGCGTATCTGCCTGGCGGCGAGCATGAAGTCGAGTCGACGACGCTGCGGCGCGCGCTGGTGCAGTCGAGCAACCGCGCCGCCGTGCATTTGCTGCAGCGCGTCGGCCTAGGCGCCACGATTGACCTCGCCAACCGGGTTGGCCTTGAATCGCAGCCGGCCGTGCCGTCACTGGCGCTTGGGACCGGCGAAGTCAGCCTGCTGAACCTGACCTCTGCCTACACCGCGTTCGCGAATAATGGCGTGCTGCAGCCGCCGGTTTTCATCCTTCGAGTGGAGGATCCCGATGGCCGCGTCATCTACCGCGGCGAGTCGGTCGGTCGCCGTGTACTCAGCGAGTCGACCGCGTATCTGATGGCGACGATGCTTGCAGATGTGGTTGATCACGGCACCGCCTACGGCGCTCGACGGGACGGGTTCCGACTGCCTGCCGCCGGCAAGACCGGCAGCACAGATGACCACGCCGACGCGTGGTTCGTCGGCTTCACGTCGCGGCTTGCGGCGGGCGTGTGGGTCGGTTACGACCAGCCGCAGCAGATCATGCGTCGCGGTTTCGCCAGCGTGGTCGCGGTACCGGCGTGGTCGGGCTTCATGAAAGCCGCTACACACGGCAACAAGGTGGAATGGCTGGAACGCCCGGCCGGCGTGTCGCACATCCGCCGGTGCCGGGCATCGGGCGATCTGGCCAATGAATACTGCGAGCTGACGGGCGAAGTCGACAACGACTATGTGTCGATTGGCCGGGGGCCCGACCTCTGCACGCTGCATTCATCCGTCGCGCCAACGGCCGCGCCCCTTTCGACGATCTCCTACGCCATCAGGCCGCCTCAGTAGCGGCCGGCCGGCGGCGGGTGATGGCGACGTGCCGTCGGCTCGTCCCGTTGCGCGGTCGCACTGCTTGCACTACGCTTAATCCGTCCTTATACGTTCTATTTCGGAGGCGGCCTTCATGCAGGTGATTCCGGTAACAGCCGTCCACCGCGGCTTCGGGAAAACATCCCGTCGCGACAGCTGGTGGGTGGCGCCTCTTGCGGTATTCCTCGGTCTATTAGCGTTTATCGTCTACGTCCATTGGGCCATGTTCCAGGGCGAGCATTACACCTACGGCCCTTATCTCTCTCCGTTTTACGCGCCGGAGCTCTGGGGCAGCTCGCCGCATGCCTGGTTTGGTGACTATCCGCCGTTCTGGCCTTCGTTCATTCCTTTCTCGCCGGCGCTGTTGATCCTGCCGTTTCCCGCGGGTTTCCGCTTCACTTGCTATTACTATCGCGGCGCCTATTACAAAGCGTTCTGGGCCGATCCGCTGTCGTGCGCCGTGGGCGAGCCCCGCAAGAGCTACTGGGGCGAGAACTCACTCCCGCTGATCATCCAGAACATCCATCGCTACTTCCTCTACGCCGCGCTGATCTTCATCTTTCTGTTGTCCTACGACGTGTGGCTGGCGTTCTGGTGGGACAATCCCGCCACCGGAGCGAAAGAGTTCGGCATTGGTCTCGGCACGCTGATCATGCTGATCAACGTCGTTCTGATCGCCGCCTACACGCTTGGCTGCCATTCGCTGCGGCATCTCGTGGGTGGACGCAAGAACGAAATCTCGAAGTCGCCTGCAGCCGATGCGTGCTATTCGTGCACGAGCAGCCTCAACAACAAACATCAGCTGTTTGCGTGGGCAAGCCTGTTCTCGGTGATGATCACGGACATTTACATTCGGCTGTGTTCGATGGGGATCCTGAGCGACCCCAGGATTCTCTAGATGCCTGCACACGCAACGTATTCCTACGACGTTCTGATCATCGGAGCGGGCGGCGCCGGTCTGCGCGCGGCGATCGAGGCGGCGAACGCCGGCGTCTCGGTCGGCCTGATCTGCAAATCGCTGCTCGGTAAAGCGCACACGGTCATGGCCGAAGGCGGCATGGCCGCGGCGTTGTCGCACAACGACGACCGCGACAACTGGAAGGTCCACTTCGCGGACACCATGCGCGGCGGCCAGTACGTCAACAACTGGCGGATGGCCGAGATTCATGCGAAGGAAGCACCCGATCGCGTTCGCGAGCTCGAGGCGTGGGGCGCGGTGTTCGATCGCACGCCGGATGGTCGCATCAACCAGCGCAACTTCGGCGGCCATCGCTATCCGCGGCTCGCCCATGTCGGCGATCGGACCGGCCTCGAGCTGATCCGAACGCTGCAGGATCACACGATCTATCTGGGCGTGACGGTGCACATGGAGCACACCGTCATCGAGCTGATCCTCGATGGCGGACGCGCCGCGGGCGTTCTCGCCTACGATCGCGAGCGCGGCCGGTTTCACGTGTTCGCCGCGAAGGCGATCGTGCTCGCCACCGGCGGCGTCGGCCGGGCCTACAAGATCACCAGCAACAGCTGGGAGGGTACGGGCGACGGCCACGCGCTGGCCTATCGCGCCGGCGCCGAGCTGATCGACATGGAGTTCGTGCAGTTCCATCCGACCGGCATGGTCTGGCCGCCAAGCGTCCGCGGCATCCTCGTCACCGAGGGTGTGCGTGGTGAAGGCGGTGTCCTCCGCAACAGCGAGGGACGCCGGTTCATGTTCGACGACATTCCGGACAACTACAAGCCGCAGACGGCGTCGGATCCGGAGGAGGGCTGGCGCTACACCCAGGGTGACAAGAGCGCGCGGCGCCCGCCGGAACTGCTGACGCGCGACCATGTGGCGCGTTGTATCAACCGTGAAGTCAAGGCGGGACGTGGCTCACCGCATGGCGGCGTGTTCCTCGATATCGCGTGGATCAAGGAAAAGATCAGCGACAGCGAGGCGCACATCAAACGCAAGCTGCCGAGCATGTACCACCAGTTCAAGGAACTGGCTGACCTCGATATCACCAAGGAGCCGATGGAAGTGGGCCCGACGACCCACTACATCATGGGCGGCATTCGCGTCGACGCCGACTCTCAGGAATCGACGATTCCCGGGTTGTTCGCCGCTGGCGAATGCGCGGCCGGCATCAACGGCGCCAACCGCCTCGGCGGCAACTCGCTGTCGGATTTGATCGTGTTCGGCAAGCGCGCCGGCGAATACGCGGCGGAGTTCTCGAAGAAGAACGGCCAGTCGAAGGTGGACGACGGCGCGGTAGAGAGGGCGATGAAAGCATCGCTCGAACCATTCGATCGCGGGGCAGGTGGCGAGAATCCCTACAAGGTGCAGTACGACCTGCAGGACACCATGCAGGCACTGGTCGGCATCGTCCGCACCGAGAGCGAAATGCAGGAAGCCGTCCAGAAGATTGCCAGCTTCCGCGATCGGGCCGGCCGCGTCGGCATCGACGGCCACCGTGAATACAACGCCGGCTGGCACACCTGCATCGACCTGCGCAATCTCCTCGATGTCTCCGAGGCGATCGCGCGGTCGGCGATCGAGCGCAAGGAAAGCCGCGGCGGCCATTTCCGCGAAGACTACCCGGACAAGAAGAGCGAGTTCGCGACGTTCAACTTCGCGACCAGGCGCGGCGCTGATGGCACGATGCAGACATCGCGCGTGCCGCTGCCGGACATGCCGGACTATTTGAAGCAGGTCATCGAGGAGCAGAAGCAGTGAGCCAGGCGACGTTCAGCATATGGAGGAGCGAGCCTGGCGGCGGCGCCGGCGCGTTCAAGGACTACACCATCGAGATCTCCGACGGCATGGTGGTGCTCGACGCCGTTCACAAGATCCAGGCCGAGCACGCTCCCGACCTCGCGTGCCGGTGGAATTGCAAGGCGGGCAAGTGCGGATCATGCTCCGCGGAGATCAACGGCAAGCCGCGGTTGATGTGCATGAGCCGGCTGAACTCGATCGACCTGTCCCAACCGGTCAAGGTCGAGCCGATGCGGACGTTCCCGCTGATCAAGGATCTGGTCACGGATGTGTCGTGGAACTTCCGCGTCAAGAAGGGCTTGAAGAAGTTCAAGCCGCGCACGCCCGATGCGCCGGATGGCACGTGGCGGATGGCGCAGCGCGACATTGACCGGATTCAGGAGTTTCGCAAGTGCATCGAATGCTTCCTGTGCCAGGACGTCTGCCATGTGCTGCGCGACCACGGCAAGCATGACGAATTCATCGGGCCGCGCTTCCTGATCTACACCGCCCAGCTCGAGATGCATCCGCTCGATACCGACGATCGAATCCCGGACCTCAAGGACAAGAACAACATCGGTTACTGCAACATCACCAAGTGCTGCACCAAGGTGTGCCCGGAGCACATCCGCATCACCGACAACGGCATCATTCCGTTGAAGGAGCGCGTCGTCGATCGCTTCTACGACCCGGTCACGCGTCTGCTGCGGATGGTCACCGGATGAGGTGCGGCTGACGGTTGAATAATCGTTTAAGTCGTGTAATGACAAAGAATTACAACACTCGCTGAAGTGCTTCGGTATCCTTTTCATACAACGACAGAGGGGAAGCACCGGGTGGGGCGTCGTCGTGAGCCGCTATGTCCCCACCCGGCTTTTTCGTACCGCCCGCTATAATCGAAGTGAGACGAGTGAGTCAGGAGATCGCATCCGATGTTTGATAAGTTGCAGGGTTCGAGCCTCGATCGTCGTAGCTTCCTTCGCGGATCGGCGCTGTTTGCCGCCGCGATTGGCGTAGCCGTGGTGCCCGCCTTCGCGCAGCAGCCCCAGGAAAAGCCGAAGCCGGATGAGGACGAGAAAAAGAAGGAAGAACCGAAAGACCCGTTCGGCGACGGCGACAAGAAGGATGAGAAGAAGCTCATCGACGCCGAAGGCCGCGAATACCGCGTCTGCCCGCAGTGCGCCTACAACATGTACAAGCAGGGGCGGATGTGGGTGTGTGAGAACTGCGGATACAGCTACGTCGAATAGCCGCGGTTTGAGCCGATTGAACGTCGAAAGGCCCGGGCAGTGCCCGGGCCTTTTGCTTTAGGCGGCAACCACTTTCTGAACGAGACGCAGGAACGCCTCGATCGATTTCAGCAAGTGCGGCTCCGGTGTGTCTTCTTCCTTGCAGTGCGACAAGCCGTTCGACGAATACGCGAACATCATCACCGTCGGCATGTACGGCACCATCTCGGCAGCGTCGTGCAGCGGCCCTGACGGCAGGTGCGGCGCATCGCCGGTCACTTCGCGAACCGCTTCATCACACAGCTTGATCAACTGGGGTGAAAACGGCCGCGGCTCGATCTGCCAGAGGCGTTTCCATTCGACGCTGACATTGTTGTTCGACGCAATAGCCCACGACGCGGCGCGTGCTTCGGCCAGCATTGCGGCGAGTACGTCCGCGTCCAGCGCGCGCTGATCGAGCGATATCTCTGCAGCTCCAGGCACCGCGGTGACGATTCCCGGCTCGACCTTCACCGTGCCGACGGTACAGACGACCCGTGCGGCGGGAGTGGTGTGCTTTCTGGCGATGTCGCGGAAGGCGAGTGCGCTCTCGGCGGCCGCGAGGAACGCGTCCTTGCGCATCGGAATCGGCGTCGATCCGGAGTGCGCCGCCTGCCCGACGAAGCGGAGCATGTGCCGCTCGACACCGAACGTGCCCTGCACGACCGCTGTCGGTTTGTTCATCGACTCGAGCACCGGGCCTTGTTCGATGTGCAGCTCGAGATACGCCTTGCCTTTGATTGCTTGCAGCGTGCGCTGTGCCTCGTGCATCCGCGACAGCTCGACGCCGTTCTCGCGGAGCGCGTCGGCCAGCCGGACTCCGGTCTTGTCGACGAGATGCTCGATGTCGGAGATCTGCAGGCTGCCTGCAGCGGCTGAGGAGCCCAGCAGGCTGCGGCCGAATCGCGCGCCTTCTTCGTCGGCCCAGTCGACGACTTTCAGCGTCACCGGGGGCGTCCGGCCCTGGAACATGTGCAGGGCTTCCAGTCCGGCCATCACACCGAGGGCGCCGTCGAGCCACCCGCCGTTCGGAACCGAATCGAGGTGGCTGCCGATGATCACGGTTTGATCGGAGGCCCCCGGCAGCGTCGCCCAACTGTTGCCCGCAGCATCGAGTTCCGGCGTGATGCCGATCGCGGCCAGCTTGCCGTTGAACCACTGGCGGGCTTGCCGCCACACCGGTCCCCAGGCCAACCGCTGTGCGCCCTCCGCGGTCGAGGTCAGCGCGGCAAGTTCTCGAAGGTTGGTCACGACATCCTGAGCACTCATGCGCGCAGTATATTTCGTCCACAGATGTCACACCCTATGGTTGGCTGTGCCGACGCCCTCGCAGTCTGTGTCTCGCTGCGAAACCAATCTGCGGAAGTCTGTGTAATCTGTGGATGACTAGATGCTGAAGAGCAAAACGCTGTTCATCACCGGCGGCAGCCGAGGTATCGGTCTCGCGATCGGAATGCGCGCGGCGGAAGATGGCGCCAACGTCGTCATCGCCGCCAAGACCACCGAGCCGCACCCGAAGTTGCCGGGCACGATCTTCACGGCGGCCGCCGACATCGAGCGTGCGGGCGGCACGGCTCTCGCGGTCGCAACCGACATTCGCGACGAGGGCCAGGTCGATGCGGCGATTGCCGCCGCGGTCGAGCGTTTCGGCGGGATCGATATTCTCGTCAACAACGCATCGGCGATCAGTCTGACGGGAACGCTGGACACGCCGATGAAGCGTTTTGATCTGATGCATCAGATCAATACTCGCGGCACGTTCATGTGTACGCAAAAGGCGATGCCGCATCTGCGTCGCGCATCCAACCCGCACGTGCTGAACATCTCGCCGCCGCTGTTTTCGACGCTGACGTCCCGATGGTTTGCGCCTCATGCCGCCTACACGATGGCGAAATACGGCATGTCGTTGTGCGTGCTCGGCATGGCCGAGGAATTTCGTCAGTGGGGCGTCGCCGTGAACGCCCTGTGGCCTCGCACCGGCATCGACACCGAAGCGATTCGCCTGATCGCCGGCGAGGCGGGCCGGCGCCGCACGCGCAGTCCGCGCATCATGGCTGATGCTGCCTACTGGATCCTGACGCAGCCGAGCCGCAAGGTAAGCGGTCGATTCTTCCTCGACGATGAGGTCCTGCGCATCGCGGGCGTCACCGATTTCTCCCGGTATCGTCCGCAGGGCATCGACGAGAGTGACTTGATGCCCGACTTCTTTCTTTAACTCAACCGTTCGACTATCGTTACCCGCATGTCGTCCGCCGCTCCGCTGTCGGCCGCGCAGCTGCACGAGCCCATTCTGCCGCTCGCGCGCCCGCCGCTCGTCGTTTTGCATCCTGATCAAAGCGTCACCACCGTGCTGGAGCGGATTCGCGGCAACGGCGACGCCGCATCGACGCGCTATTTCTACGTCGTCGATGAAGGCAACAAACTCGTTGGCGTGGTTCCGGCGCGGCGCCTGCTGACGGCGCAGCCTGATCAATCCGTCCGCGACGTCATGATCCACGATGTCGTGGCGATTCCCGATTGGGCGACCGTGCTCATCGCCAGCGAGTACTTCGCAACGCGACGGCTGCACGCGTTCCCGGTGATTACGGGCTCGGGCGAGCTCTGCGGCGTCGTCGACGTGACGCTGTTTACGGACGACGTGATTGATCTGGCGCGGCAGACCTACGACGATATTTTCCAGCTGATCGGCGTCCACGGCACCGCGCAGCAGTCGACGTGGTTTGCTTTCCGCGATCGGTTTCCGTGGCTGCTTTGCAATATTGCGGGCGGCTTGCTGGCGGCTTTCATCGCCAGCCGCTTCGAAGATCTGCTGCAGCGATTCGTGGTCTTGTCGCTGTTCATCCCGATTGTCCTGGCCCTTGGCGAGAGTGTGAGCATGCAGGCGCTGACGTTGACGATTCAGGGCCTGCAGGATGGCCCGATTGTGTGGAAGCGGTTGATGGGCGCGTTGTGGAAGGAATTCCGGACGGCAACGTGGCTGGCCCTTGGCTGCGCCACTGTCGTCGGCATCGTCGTCGTGGTGTGGCGGGGACAGTACGACACCGCGCTGTCAATTTTTCTCTCGATTGTGTTCTCGATGATTGTTGCGTGTCTGCTCGGCGTTGCGGTCCCGGCGGGCCTGCGTGCGGCCCAGGCCGATCCGCAAATCGCGGCCGGTCCGGTGGTGCTGGCGTCTGCCGACGTCGTGACGCTGCTGTTCTACTTCGGCTTGGGCGCGCGCCTGCTCGGGTAGGCGGGGAAAGCCTCGCGGAGCTCCGCTGGCGGGATGCGGCGCCACGTGCCCGGCGCCAGGGTTCCGAGCGCGATTCCGCCGAACTGCACGCGACGCAATTGCGTCACCGGGTGGCCGACCGCCTTCAGCAGCCGTCGTATCTCGCGATTCTTGCCTTCGGTCAGGGTCAGGGTCAGGTGACTCTCGCGATTCGATTGTTTCCGGACCATCGCGCTGGCGGCCGACAGCCGCTCGCCGCCCTCGGTTACGCCGCGTCGCAATCGGTCGACGATGCGGTCGTCGACGCGGCCCTTGACGGTCACCAGGTACACGCGCGGCACGCCGGACTGCGGATCGGTCAGCCAATCGGCCAGCTGCGTGTCGTTCGTCAACAGCAGTAATCCGCTGGTTGCGAGATCGAGTCGCCCGACCGGCACGACTCGCGCCGGCAGATCGGCCAGCAAGTCGTACACCGTGGGTCGGCCTTGGGGATCGGATCGTGTCGTCACATAACCGCGAGGTTTGTGGAGCGCGATCGTCAGCGGCACCGCCGCGCGCGCCGTTTCACCGTCGATGACGATCTGCGCGCGTTCCGGGACGACTCGGATCAGCGGGTTGGTCGCGGTCTTGCCGTCGATACGCACCCGGCCGGCAAGAATCAGCTGACGCGCCTGCGATCGGCTGGCCAGTCCGAGTTTCGACAGCGCGCGTTCGAGGCTAACCGTCCCAGGAATCGAGCTAGCGGTAGTTGCCAAACTGGAGGGCGATCCCGAAGTCCTTCGCCCGCAGTGCCTGCATGGCGCCCTGCAGATCGTCCTTCGACGGTGACGTGATGCGCAGCTGATCGCCCTGGATCGCCGCCTGCACCTTTTTCAGTTTCAGGTCCTTGAGGTGCTTGACGATGTCGCGCGCGGCGTCAGAGGGAATGCCCTGCTGGAGCGTGATGACTTGTTTGACCGTACTGCCCGCCGCCGGCTCGATGTCGCCGCGCTTGAGGTTCTTGACCGGCACGTTGCGCTTGATCAGGCGCGTCTGCAGCACGTCCCACACCGCCTCGAGGCGGAAGTTGTCCTCGGCAGTCAGCGTCAGGGTGTTGGCTTTTTGATCGAGATCGATCGCCGCGAGCGAGCCCTTGAAATCGAAACGCTGCGCGATCTCCTTGCGGGCCTGGTTGACGGCGTTGTCGACCTCCGGCATCTCGATGGTCGAGGTCACGTCGAAGGAATACGTGGCGGGCATCGGCCCATGGTACATCGGCGCAGCCGAGGGATCGTCGCGGAAAAATCTATGAATTGCAGCGGCCCATCGGACGTACCTTGGTATCGTGACCGCCCCGCTGTTTCCCTTTTCCGAGTACTGGTGGCTCTACGTCGGCTTCACCGGCTTTGTGCTGCTGATGCTCGCCATCGATCTGGGCGTGTTCCATCGCAAGGCGCACGAGGTGTCGGTCAAGGAGGCGGCGCGGTGGAGCGGGGTGTGGATCTCGCTGTCACTGATCTTCAACGTGCTGCTGTATTTCTACGTGTCGCGCACCTTGACCGAGGAGGTCGGCCGCCGGCTCGCCCTCGAGTTCCTCGCCGGCTACATCGTCGAATACACGTTGTCCGTCGACAACATGTTCGTGTTCGTCGTGATCTTTTCGTTTTTCGCGGTGCCGAGGCAGCTGCAGCACCGCGTGCTGTTCTACGGCATTCTCGGCGCGTTGATCTTCCGCGGCCTGTTCATCGCGCTTGGCGCGGTGCTGCTGTCGTATCACCTGGTGGTCGTGATCTTCGGCGTGCTGCTGATCGTCACCGGCATCCGCATGGTGACCGGCGACTCGGGCGAGGCGGACCCCAGCAAGAACATTCTGGTGCGGCTCGTTCATCGCATCATGCCGGTGACGGAGGAGTTCCACGGACCGCGGTTCTTCATACGGATCGCCGATCGCCTGCACGCAACGCCGCTGTTCCTCACGCTGGTCGCCATCGAGATGAGCGACATCGTTTTCGCGATCGATTCGGTGCCGGCGATCTTCGCGCTGACCAAGGAGCCGCTGATCGTGTTTACCTCGAACGTGTTCGCGATCCTCGGTCTTCGCTCGCTGTATTTCGTCTTGAGCGCTGCGGTTGCGAATTTCTCGCTGCTCAAGTACGGGCTGGCCGGCGTGCTGGTGTTCATTGGCCTGAAGATGGTGTGGTTGAACCAGGCATTCGGTGGCCAATTCCCGATTGTTTGGTCGTTGGCCATCATCGGCACCTTCGTTGGCGGTGCGATTGCCGCGTCGCTGATCTTCGACAGGCGTCAGCGGCGTCGGGCGTAGAATCGCGCTGTGGCGAACGCGCGCGGGCTGCCGGGGATTCGCGAGGTCGACATCACTCGGCGGGGCCAGGCGGCATCGGTGCGTGATCGGGTTGCCGTCGAGGAGCCGATGGAGGTGCGCGTCAACGGCGCGAGCTTCGCGGTGATCATGCGGACGCCGGGCGCCGATCGCGATCTCGCGGTGGGGTTTCTGCTGGCCGAGGACGTCATTCGCAACGCCGATGAGATCGGCGTCATCGAATACTGTCAGGACGTGACCGACGAAGGTCGCGACAACACGATCAACGTGACGGTTACCGGTGACGCCGTCGAGAGGCTGGCATCGCGGCTCGGCGAGCGCCGGCAGGTCATGATGACCGCATCGTGCGGCCTCTGCGGTCGACGGACCATCGAATCGCTCCAATCACGCGTTGCTGAGGTCAAGGGTGAGTGGACGGTCGGCGCCGACGTGATCGCCGCCCTGCCGGATCGCCTGCGGGCCTCGCAGTCGGTGTTCGATTCGACCGGCGGCCTGCATGCGGCTGGTTTGTTCGATCGTGCCGGCGTGTTGCAACTGTCGGCCGAAGACGTCGGTCGCCATAACGCTGTCGACAAGATTGTCGGGCGCACGCTGCTGGCCGGCCGTCACCCGCTCGACTCGGCGATCCTGCTGGTGTCGGGCCGGACCTCTTTCGAGCTCGTGCAGAAAGCCCTGCTCGCCGGCATACCCCTCATCGTGGCCGTATCGGCGCCGTCGAGCCTCGCCATCGATCTCGCGCAACAGGCCGGCATCACCCTGTGCGGTTTCCTCCGCGGCCCCACCTTCAACATCTACTCCCACCCCGGCAGGATTGGTGACTGACACCAACCATTGCCGGCACGATTGGTGCCTGACACCAACCATTGCCCGAGGCACGATTGGTGCCTGACACCAACCGACGCCGGCCGTGCCAGCTGCTTACGCTGCGACTTGCCGTTGGTGTGCGCGAAGCTTCTTGCTAATCGTCGCTGGATTTAGTTTGAGGGCTTTGGCAATTTCCACATTCTTGTACCCGTAGATCACTCGTGCATCACAAATGAACTGGCCGTCGTTGGCCGGCTGACGGGTAGCCATGAGTTCGCGGAGCGTGGGCCTGAGGGTGGTCCGGTACAGGCGCGGTAACGTCGCGTAGCAGATTTGCTGACCGGTGTATGAGCGGATTACCTGCCGGATTACCTCCGGCTCGATGTTTAGCTCGTCGTCTTTGAGCAGCGCGGCAACCGGCTTGGGTTCGCACATGATTCGTCGGAGCCTGTGTTGGCTTTCAACGAAAGACGAAGCCGGAAACAGTGTCGACAGCCAATTCAGTGACAAATGCGGCGGGGTCGAACAATAGCCGGCTGTCGCGCGGTACGTACTCCACTGATACCCATCCAGGGTGGCGGATAAACCCGCGGCGATCGGATTCATGAAAACGTACGCCAATGCGGTCACCAAATGCGCATCGTCTGAAATAAGCACATTTCTGAAGCGCCCTTGAAAGAGGTGCCCGACGCGCCGATGGCGCCAATTCGAAAATCGAGCAAACTGACCCTGGACTTGCTGCATGAATTCGGAAAGGTTGTCGTTTGCCGTATGGATGACGCCGTGGAAGTGGTTCTCCATCAGACATCCGGCAAGCATGTCGACGCCAAATACTTTTTGTTGTTCGGCCCAGATCCTGAGGAATCGGCATCGATCGCGTTGGTCTTCAAAAATCGCAAGCTTCCGGTTGCCGCGATTCATGACGTGATACGTCCCACCCGCAATGTTCACTCGTCGTGGTCGGCCCATGCCCACCACTAATCAACTTTGAGGCCATCATCCGGTCGTCGATTTCGCGCCGAAAATCACGACTGCTCGCATGAGGGCGCCGTCGACCACGCGGAAACTGCGATCGAAACCATCGTAGCCCGTCGCATTTTCTTGCATCGCCCCCGTCGAGACCCGCCCGATTCGTGTCAGGCACCAATCGTGCCGGGGCGACGGTTGGTGTCAGGCACCAATCGTGCCGGAGCGACGGTTGGTGTCAGGCACCAATCGTGCCGAGCGATGGTTGGTGTCAGGCACCAGGCGTGCCGAGGCAATGGTTGGTGTCAGGCACCAGGCGTGGCGGGCGGCGGTTGGCAGGTGGGGCACCAGTAGGTGGAGCGCGCTTCGAGGCCCATCTTGCGCATTTGGATCGGCGTGCCGCACTTCCGGCAGGGTTTGCCGCGGCGCCCGTATACCCAGACGCTCTCGTCATGTTCCGTGGCGGGATTCAGTTGCCGGAGGTTGCGGTAGGTTTGAATCCGCGGTGAAGCGCCGTCGACGACATTATCCTGCAGCAGGGTGCGGGCGAGGTCCATCAGGCGTTCCAGCGCCTGTTGCGGCACGGCGCTCGACGGGGTTTCGGGGTGGATACCGGTCATGAACAGCACTTCCGACTTATAGACATTGCCGATGCCCGCGACGATTCTTTGATCGAGCAGCGTCATCGCGATCGGCCGCGCGCCGCTGGTGACGATGCGCCGGACGGCTTCGTCGCGATCAAACTGCGGCCCGAGCAGATCCGGTCCGAGCTGCGCAACCGGGTCGCGTGTCTCGAGCTGCCTCGCCGACACGAACTCTGCTACGGGCACGTTGAACGCGACCGCAACCCACTCCGAGGTATCGATCCGTACGCGCATCGCCTGGCGCCCGCGCCACCATCGCTCACCATGCCGATACAAGTGCCATGAACCATTCATCCGCATGTGCGTACGCAAGATCAAGTCGCCGCTGAAATGCATCAGCACATGCTTCCCCGCGGATTCGCACTTGTCGATGGTGCGGCCGATCAGCGGCGTGTCGACGTTGACGCGATCGAGATGCGCGTAGGCGGTCTCGAAATTGGTGACGACATGGCCGGCGAGCACGCGATGGAGCGATCGGGCTGCGCGGAATATGGTGTCGCCTTCGGGCATATCAGCGATCAGCTTTCAGCTATCAGCTTTCGGCTCTCAGCTTTCAGCTCTCAGCTCTCAGCTCTCAGTCTATCGGCGATTCGCTTTCAATTATCGACTTCGGGTTCGCGTTCGTCATCGAGCGGTTCTGTGACGTCGGCAGCGCGGCGGGGCACGCGCAGTTGAAGGCCCATCGCGCTCGCGACGAAGCCCGACGCGAGCAGGAACTGACTCGCCGGATCCTGCGCAGCCGGGCGTCCGTTGATTTCTTCGATAAGCCAGCCGCGGCGGCCTTCGGGAGCCCGCCTCGCGATCGCCACCAGCTCCCGCGCCATGGCGCGGCCAACGCGCGAGCGTTCCGGTTCATCGTCGGGCAGGCACACAATCAACTGGCGATCGCCACGCCCGATCCAGGCGGTGGCACGACCGTTGACGATGATCACCCGCGCCCCCGCACTGCGAGTCGCGCCGCGGCCTTCCTCGGTGGTCATCGGCCATGGAATCAACACACCGTACGGATTCGCGGGATCCGTCGCGGCCATGGTCACGACCACGACTTCTTCGTCGCGCTGATCGCGCGCATCGCGCAACAGATCGACGGCACCCGGTTGCGCGAACTGCGCAGCACCGAGACCCGCCACGAAATATCCGCGCCGGATGCGACCGGTCTCTTCGAGCCGCCGCAGCACGGGATATAACGCGGAGAAACCGCCCGGCAGCTGCTCGATGGCGGCGACATCGCGAGTGACGATGCCATGCCGGGCGAGCAGTTGATGCGCCATCGCCGTCGCCCACGCCGTCGGGGATGCCGACGGCGATGCCACGACCGTCCATCGCCCCTCGGCCGAGGGCGGAATCAAGCGGCGCGATCGAAACGACGCGTGCCGGCCCGATCGCCGTACCTTTTCAGGCGCCGATGCGTACGCGCGCAATGCGTGAATCGTGTCGTTGGTCAACAACCCCTTCCACACCAGATCCCATATGGCATCGACCGTCTCCTGCGGGAAGCCGCCGCCGACGGCATCGTGAATGGCGCCGAAAAACGACGCGCCATGGCGATGGAGGTAGACGACGATTTCGGCTTCGCGGCCGGTGAGACCCGCGATCCGCGTCGCGCCAAGCGATTCGGGTGGCAGCAACTTCGCGAGGTGGTCGGTCAGATACAGTGAAATCCGTCCGTCGCGATCGCCGAGGGCCTCGACACCAACCCACGTCACCTCGCCGGCACCGAGCAGGGTGTCGAGCATCGCCGGCGAATAATCGCGGACGCGCGCCGCCAGCACTTCCGATTCGAGCACGGACGCGGCGATCGGCACGCCTTGCAGCTGCTCGATCACGTCGAGCAGGCCGTCGAGGCCCTGTTTCGGCCGCGCCAATCCATGCCAGCCGACCAGGAATCTCCCAAGCGCGCCTGCGTCAACGGGTTCGACGTCCTGACGCAGCCGCGCCAGCGATCGTTGTCGCACAGTGCGCAACACTTCGGCGTCGCACCACTCCCGCCCGGCGCCGCCCGGCCGGAATTCGCCGTCAACAACGCGGCCCGTCGCCATCAGCCGTGCCAGTGCGGCATCGACGACGGCGACGCCAAAGCCGAGACGCGCGCTGACATCCTTGCTCGTGAACGGGCCATGCGTACGCGCAAAGCGGCGCACCAGATCGCCTACCGGATCGGCGACCGGCTCGAGCAGCGTTGCCGGTAATCCCGGCGGCAGCGGCACGCCGATCGCGTCGCGATATCTCGCGGCGTCTTCGACCGCAATAAACCGCTGCTCGCCAGCAATGCGAACGGCAAACGCGCGGCGGGCACGAACCAATTCGTCGATTGCCGGTTCCGTGATGCCTGGATCGCTGCGCGCCTCGATTTCGACGCGCGCCAAATCACCGAGACGCAGCAACAAATCATGCACGGCGTCGGTCGACCGCGCGTGAAACCGCGGCGGCAGGTGCTGCAGTTCGGCTTCCAGCGTTTCGAGCACGCCTTCATCGAGCAGATCGCGCAGTTCGGTGTCGCCAATCAGATCGCGCAGCTGCGATTGATCAACCGACAACGCCTGGGCGCGCCGCTCGGCGAGCGGCGCATCGCCGTCGTAAATGTAATTGGCGACGTAGCCGAACAGCAACGACGACGAAAACGGTGATGGCTTCTGCGATTCGACATTGACGACGCGGATCGATCGGCTGCGGACCCGGCGCATGATGTCCGTGAGCGCCGGCAGGTCGAAGATGTCGCGCAGGCATTCGCGATACGTTTCGAGAATGATCGGAAACGAGCCAAACCGCGCCGCCACCGCCAGCAGATCCGAGGCGCGCTTGCGTAACTGCCAGAGCGGCGCGCGCGCGCCGGGACGCCGGCGCGGGAGCAGCAACGCGCGGCCTGCCGCTTCGCGGAACCGCGCCGAAAACATCGCCGTCGACCCAAGTTGCCGTACCACGAGCCGCTCGACTTCGTCAGGATCCGGCAAGAGCAGCGACGTATCCGGCAGTCGCTCGCCATCCGGATAACGGATCACGAAGCCGTCATCCGACCACATCACCTCGACGTCGACGCCCGCTTCATCGCGCAGTCGTGCCGACGCCGCCATCGCCCACGGCGCGTGAACCCGGCTACCCAGCGGCGACAGAACGGCGACCCGCCAGTCGCCGAGATCATCACGGGAGCGCTCGATGACAATCGTGCGATCGTCGGGCACGGCGCCGACCGCCGCCTGTTGTTCGTCTAGGTAAGCGAGCAGGTTGTGTGCGGCGCGCTGATCAAGACCATGGTCCCGCTGCAATTGTTCGAGCGCGCTGCCGCGCTCTGCCTTCCGCAACTCGCGAATCAATTTGCCGATCGCGAGACCGAGCTCGACCGGCCGGCCAGGACCTTCGCCTTTCCAGAACGGCATCTTGCCGGGTTCGCCAGGCGCCGGCGACACCAGCACGCGATCGTGCGTGATCTGATCGATCCGCCATGTCGACGCACCCAACAGGAAGGTTTCGCCGGCTCTCGCCTCGAACACCATCTCCTCGTCGAGCTCGCCGACACGCGCCTTGTCTTTGTCAGCCCCGGACAGAAACACACCGTAGAGGCCGCGATCGGGAATGGTGCCGGCGTTGGCGATCGCCACGCGTTTGGCGCCCTGTCTCGCCAGCACCATGCCGTGGACGCGATCCCACGTCACGCGCGGCCGCAGTTCGGCGAATTCATCCGATGGATAACGGCCCGACAACATGTCGAGCACGCCGTCGAAGATCGGCCGCGACAGCTCCGCGTACGGCGCCGCCGATCGCACCGTCGCGTACATCTCGTCGACGGACCAGCGTTCCATCGACGCCATCGCGACCAGTTGCTGCGCCAGGACGTCGAGCGGGTTGCGTGGGTAACGCGACGATTCGACCTTGCCGCTGCGCATCGCTGCCGTCACGGCGGCACACGCGACGAGATCACCGCGGAACTTCGGGAAGATGACGCCCTCGCTGACCTGGCCGATGCTGTGCCCGGCCCGGCCGATCCGTTGCAGCCCACTCGCCACGGACGGCGGGGCTTCGATCTGAATCACCAGATCGATGGCGCCCATATCGATGCCCAGTTCGAGCGACGACGTCGCGACCAGCGCACGCAGGTGGCCGGACTTGAGGAGATCCTCGATCTCGGTGCGCTGCGCGCGGGCCAGCGATCCGTGATGCGCGCGCACCAGCGGCTCCCCGGCGATTTCGTTGAGCGCGCCCGCCAGCCGTTCCGCGAGACGACGGCTGTTGACGAACAGCAGCGTCGATCGATGTTCGCGAATCAGCTCGACGAGGCGTGGATGAATCGAGCTCCAGATGGACTGCGCGACCGGGCCCTGCGACGCTGGACCGCTCGGCTGCTCGACCGGCTTGCCCATCTGCGCCATGTCTTCGACCGGCGTCTGCACGCTGATCTTCAACTGCTTCGGCGCACTCGCGTCGACGATCGTGACCGGACGGTACTTGACGGTGTGATCGTCTTCGAACTCCGAGGACACCGCCGCGGCCATCGCAGTCTTCGCGGCCGCACTACCGGTCCTGCCCCGCGAGCCGCTGCTTTGCTTCGCCGTCGAGGACACCGTTGCGCCGCCCAGGTAGCGTGCCACCTCGTCGAGCGGGCGCTGCGTTGCGGACAAACCGATCCGCTGCAGCGGCCGATGCGCGATGCGTTCGAGGCGCTCGAGCGACAGCGCCAGGTGGGCGCCGCGTTTCGTCGACACCAACGCGTGAATCTCGTCGATGATCACCGTTTCGACGGCGCGCAGGCTCTCGTGCGCGTTCGACGTCAGCAGCAGAAACAGCGACTCCGGGGTGGTGATCAGAATGTCCGCGGGAGCGCGTTGAAACTTCGCGCGTTCGGATGCGGGCGTATCCCCGGTCCGCACGGCGATGGCGGGCGCGTGGAACGGAATGTTCTGCGCCGCGGCAATATTGGAGATGCCGGCAAGCGGCGACCGCAGGTTGCGCTCGACGTCCACTGCCAGCGCTTTGAGCGGCGAAATGTACAGCACGCGGCAGCGCGCCGTGGTGTCCGGCACCGGCTCGAACATCAACCGGTTCAGCGACCAGAGGAAGGCGGTCAGCGTTTTGCCGCTGCCGGTCGGCGCCAGGATCAACGTCGATTCGCCGCGGGCGATCGCCGGCCATCCACGTTTTTGCGGCGCGGTTGGTTCGCTGAAGACCGCGTCGAACCATTCCGTCACCGCCGGATGGAAACCAGTCACCTCGTTATCTCTGCACAACTGCGCGTGGTGCACAAGGCGCGCCGCGCAAGCCGCCTCGCCCGAACCCGCTGGGCGCGATGTGCAGCCGCGTGTATAATCGTGGATTCATGGGTGACGCTGGAGAAGGACTGATCGACGCTGAAGCGCGCTTGCAAGAGCGCATGGACGAACTCGAGGAGAGCCGCCGGGTCGCGAAAGATCGCGGGCCGAAGGTCGATCCCGAACACGCGCGGCAAGTCGAGTCGCTGCGTCTCGCGAAAATCGAATTGCAGCGCCAGTTGGAAGCGACCACGCACGACGCGCGCAAGAATCAGATCGGCCACGCGATCACGGAAATCGATCGCCGCATGGCCGAGATGACGACGAAGAAGAAGTAATACCGGATCCCCGGCAACGGGGGCTCCGCGCTCCGCCGGCCCGACCTAGCGCGCGGCCTCGAGCGACTCGGCGAATGCCGAGGCCGTTTCCGGCCGCTGTGTTTTTTCGAACGCAATCGCCCGCGAGATTGCCGCGGCGAGCTTCGACGGGATGCCGTCGAGATCGATCTTGCCTTCCACCTGCTTCATGCCGATGTCGAACAGCGACGCGCCCGCATAGGGGAGTCGTGCCGTCAACATCTCGTAGGCCATCACGCCCAGGCTGAAGACATCAGCTCGCGCGTCGACGGTCTCACCGCGAAGTTGTTCCGGTGCCATGTAAGCGGGCGTCCCGACGATCGTGCCGGCCACCGAGAGCGTGCCGGCGCCGGCCGCCGATGTCGCCAGCTTCGCCACGCCAAAGTCGACCACCTTCGGACCGACGCCGCCCTCGGGCAGCAGGATGTTTTCCGGTTTCAGATCGCGATGGAAGACGCCGGACTTGTGCGCGATCTCGACACCGCCGGCAATTCCGGTCATCAAGGCGGTCATGCGAGCAGGATCGAGGCGGCCTTCGCGGCGCAGCAGCTGCCGCAGGTCCTCACCGGGCACGAATTCCATTACGAGGAACGCCGCGCCGTCGGCCAGCGTGCCGTAGTCGAACACCGTGACGATCGACGGATGCTGCATGCGCGCGACAATCTGTGATTCGCGGCGAAACCGCATCCGTGAATCGGGGTCGGCAATCAGCTCGGCGCGAATCACCTTGATCGCCACCGGCCGCTCCAGGCGGACGTCCCACGCCTTGAACACGGCGCCCATCCCACCCTGACCAATGACGCTGTCGACCCGGTACTTGCCATCGACGACGGCACCGACGGTGATCGTCGACGGGGCGCTGCCGCCAACGACCATTGTCGGCGTGAACGCCTGCGTACGCTGCGCATCCGATGACGCCGCGCCGTATGTCGATCCGACCTGCTTGCGTAACCGCGACAAGTCGAGCGCCACACCCATCTGCAGCGCGATGCCGCGGAGCAGTTCGCGATCCTCCGACGTGTAGGGCTCTTCCGAGCGCTTCCGTCCGAGCGCGATCAGGCCGACGAACGGCCGCGGGTCGCTGCCGCCCGCGAAGATCGGCACGAGCAGCGCCGCGTTCATCGACGCCAGCCACAGCCGATCCGCCTGCGGCACCCTCGCCACCGGCGACTGCTCGTCGTCGAGGAACACTTCGAGCGGCTTGTCGGACCAGCGCAGCAGCGTGATCACGCCGCTCTCGGCCGGCAGGGCGGTCGCGTCGATGCGGAGCGCACTTACCGGCTCGAATCGTCCGGTGGGATTGGTCGCGTTGGGCGCATCCGACGCGAGCACCGCGATGCATTCGGGGTGCAGCGCCGAGTCGATCTGGGTGACGACCATCGCGACGAGGTCGCGCGGGTCCGTTTGATAGGGCACGCGGCCGGCGAGCGACACCAGAATTTCGCGCGCGTCGTACTCGTCGCGGAAAAACCGCCGATCGAGCCATCGCTGCGCGCGATCGCGGTAATTCAGGACGAGGCCGAGCATCGCGAGGAAGAACAGGTAGAACAGCGGACGGCCGGTGACGATCGTCGCGAGCGACTGATCGCGTTGCTGCAGCAGCGATGCGACCAGCGCAACCACCGGTACCGCGACCAGGGCTGTCAGCGTGCGACGGGCCAGCGCGTATTGCAGGCTGCGCCGCAGCACCGTCCTCGGACTGAACACGTGCTTGACCGCAACCGCGTAGGGCAAGCCAAAGGCCGGCAAGAGGATGATCGCCTGCAGCAGCGCCTCGACCGGCCAGGGCAGCTCGATCGGATCTCCGGCCAAGCCGAACAGCAGCGGGATGCCGGTTTTCAGCGCATACGCGAACACCGCGGGCACGCCGGTGTAGACGACGAGTTGAATGCGTCGTCGCTCGTTCGCATCGAGGTTCGTCTGATAGCGCTGCAGGCCTTCGACGACGATCAGCACGTTGACGGCCAGGCACAGCGCGAAGGACGCCTCGAACGTCCAGCCATGCGAGGCGATCCATGCGAGCGGTGGCAGCACGATATCGTTGCCGAGCAGGAACGCCGCGCTCAACGAGCCGATGATCAACATCGGCACCGACGCGGCGATCACCGCGGGCACGATCCAACGGTGGCGATCGAGGATCTCGGCGCGATGCGGGAAATAGAGGACCGCGAGGCCGATGATTGGAAACGACAGCGCCGTGATGATCCAGTTGAAAACCAGCAGCACCGGACCGAGGACGGGCAGCGCCGCATGCGCGCCGAGCAGCGGGCCGCTGTTAGCGACGGCGGTGGCGATCAGCGCCAGCGTCATCAACGACGCCGTTGTCCCCTGAATGCCGAGCGCGATCAGCACGGACGCGCCGAGCAAAAACGCCGTCATTTGCGCCAGCGGTCCAAGATGCAGGCGCAGCCACGCGCCCCACGGCGGGTTGTCGAGCGCCCAGATCGCCGGCTGGTCGAGGGTCACGCGCAGCGAGATTGGCTCGCCGGGCACCACGCGTTGTGCGTCGCGCCACACGCGCAACACGCCGCCCGCATCACCCGGCAGTTGCCGGATTGCGTCACCGGGGCGAAGCCCGGCGCGATCGGCGCTGCCGCCGGGGTGCACGCGCACGACCGCCACCGTCTCTCCGGCCGCTTCGGCGACGTTGGGAGGGCGAATGACCGCAATCGGCCGCGGCGCCGCGAGCGCCGCCATCACCGTATCGCCGGACAGTGCAACGCCGGCTCCGGCCGGCCACAAATGCGGGCGCAACACCACTGCCTGCAACCCCAGCGTCAGCAACGACAACGCCATGACGATGCCGATGAGCAAGCGCTCGATGTCGGGGCGCATTCAGGGGGGATTGTAGTGCGTGTGATATCCTTCACAAGCTCCCCTCATCGAGTGGACGCCCGCCTTTGCGGCACGCCGCGAGGCGGGACAAGTGACATACTTTCAGTAGCGGGACATGGCACCAGGCTGGGGCGGAATCCTCCTTTTAGCGGTGATCGGCGTCGGGTTTGGCGTCGTTTCCGTGGTGATTTCCCGTTTTCTGGGTCCTCGCAATCCGACACCCGAAAAACTTGCGGCCTATGAGTGCGGCATGCCGCCGGTCGGCGATGCGCGTGAACGGCAATCGGTGAAGTTCTACCTGATTGCGATGATTTTTCTGCTGTTCGACATCGAAGTGGCGTTCCTGTATCCGTGGGCGATGGCGATGCGCGATCTCGGATGGACCGGCCTGATCCAGATCGTCGTCTTCTTCCTGATTCTCGTCGTCGGCTACATCTACATCTGGCGCAAGGGTGTGCTGGACTGGGGTCCCGAACACGATCCCGATTACAAGCACGCGCCGCCGCCGGGGCCGGCCGTGGTGAAGAGATACCGCTATGGGACTCGAAACTGATTACGAAATTCCCGTCGTCACGACCTCCGCTGAATTCGTGATTCAGTGGGCGCGGCGCTCGGCGATCTGGCCGGTGACGTTCGGTCTGGCGTGCTGCGCGATCGAGATGATGGCGATGGCATCGAGCCGCTACGACGTGTCACGGTTCGGCGCCGAAGTGTTCCGCGGCTCGCCGCGGCAGTCCGACCTGATGATCATTGCCGGCCGGCTGTCGCGCAAGATGGCGCCGGCGTTGCGCCGCATCTACGACCAGATGCCGGAACCCAAGTGGGTAATCTCCATGGGCGCGTGCGCATCGTGCGGCGGCGTGTTCGACAACTACGCGATCGTGCAGGGCTCCGATCAGGTGGTCCCGGTGGACGTGTTCATTCCCGGCTGCCCGCCGCGGCCCGAGTCCGTGATCTACGGCATCGTGCAGCTGCAGAAGAAGATCGCCGCCTCCAAGCTGGATCAGACGCCGAAGGCGCGCATCGCATGAGCGCTGCGGAGATCATTGCCGCGATCGCGCCGGTCGTGCCCGGCGCGACGTACGAGGCGCTCGTCTCGGCCGACGCCGCGGTGACGCCGTCGATTCGCGTGCCCAGGGATTTCATTGTTGCCACCTGCCGGGCGCTGCAAGGCCCGGGGCTCGAGTTCGTCGCGTACTCGAACATGACCGCGGTCGATTTTCATCCCAACCGCAATCCGCGCTTCGATCTCGTCTATCACCTGGTGTCGCCGCACCGTCGCGCGCGGATCCGGCTGAAGGTGGGCATCAACGCCGATGAATCGATCGACTCGTTGACCAGCGTGTTTCCGGGCGCCGGCTGGCCGGAACGCGAAGTCTACGATCTGTTCGGCATCGTGTTCGACGGGCACGCCGACCTGCGCCGGCTGATGATGCCGGAGGACTGGGAAGGCCACCCGCTCCGCAAGGACTACCCGGTGCAGCTGCGGAAGGACGCGCAGACCTATATGCCGTTGCAGGTCACCGAAGAAGAGTTCAAGGCGAACATGGAGCGCGATCGGTATCAGCGAGGAGCGCGGAAGCCGTAGTGAGCGCCGACTTGCGCTCGGCGCACGTGGTTCGCGTACTGAAGGACGCCGCGGCCGCGCATGAGCGGATGACCGCCAACGTCGCGCCGGTGGTGGCGGTCGCCGAGGCGATCACGAAGTCGCTCAAGCGCGGCGGCGCAATCCTGGTGTTCGGCAACGGCGGCAGCGCCGCCGACGCCCAGCACTTCGCCGCGGAGCTGCTCGGGCGGTTCGAGAAGGAACGCAAGGCGTACCCGGCGGTGGCGCTGACCACGGATACCAGCGCGCTGACGGCGATTGGCAACGACTACGGGTTCGATCGGGTGTTCGCGCGGCAGCTCGAGGCGCTTGGCAAGGCGGGCGACGTGGCGATCGGCATCACGACCAGCGGCAACTCGCCGAATGTGTTGCGGGCGATCGAGGCCGGCAACCAGCGCGGGTTGATTACCGTGGCGCTGACCGGACGCGGCGGCGCGGCCGGCTCGATCGCGACGCATCACATCGCGGTCGAGGAAGCGCGCACGGCTCGGGTGCAGGAAGTGCATGCGACCGTGCTGCATGCGATTTGCGAGTTGGTAGAAGAGGACCTGCAGGAGTAGCGACGAAAATACGAGGCCGCACAGGCGTGGCACGGCCTGAGCTGGTGTCGGGGCGGCGGTAGTCAATCTATGGCAGACGTTCGAACGGAAACGATGACGGTCAACATGGGACCCCAGCACCCGAGCACGCACGGCGTGCTGCGGCTGGTGCTGGAGCTCGATGGCGAGACCGTCGTGTCCGTGTCGCCGACGATCGGGTTCCTGCATACAGGCATCGAGAAGACCGCCGAGCAGAAGAAGTGGCAGCAGGTGATCCCGCTCGTCGAGCGCATGGATTATCTCGGTGCGCAGTCCAACAGCCTGGCGTTCTGCCTGTCCGTCGAAAAAATCCTCGGCCTCGACGAAAAGATGCCGGAGCGCGTCAACGCGATCCGCGTGCTGATCGCCGAGCTGCAGCGCCTCAGCAGCCACCTGGTGTGGTTCGGCACGCACGCCATGGAGATCGGCGCGATCACCGGCATGCTCTACGCGTTCCGCGAGCGCGAGCAGATCATGAACCTGAACGAGCTGATGGCCGGCTTCAGGTTCTTTCCCAGCTTCATTCGCGTCGGCGGCCTGCGCGAGGACCTGCCGCGCGGCTTTACGGACGCGGTCAGGGATTTCATCGGCCGATTTCCGAAGAAGCTCGACGAGTACGAGACGCTGATCACCAAGAACCCGATCTGGTTGGACCGCACGCGCGGCGTCGGCGTGATCTCGTACGAGGATTGCTGCAAGTGGGGGCTGTTCGGCCCGATCGCCCGCGCCGCCGGCGGCGACTACGACGTGCGTCGTGCCTTTCCGTACATCGGCTACGACACTTACGACTTCGACGTGATTGGCGCGTCCAACGGCGACGTCTATGACCGGTACCTGTGTCGAGTCGCCGAGATGCGCGAAAGCGTCAAGATTTGCCAGCAGGCGCTCGAGCGGATTCCGGCGGTGGGCCCGTGGGCCGTCGACGACAAGCGTGTCGTGCCGCCGCCGAAGGACCAGGTGTATACGGAGATGGAGGCGCTGATTCAGCACTTCCTGATCTACTCGCAGGGCTTCAAGGTGCCTGCCGGCGATGCTTACGTGCCGGTCGAGGGCCCGCGCGGCGAGCATGGCTGCTACGTCGTCTCTGACGGCACCAATCGTCCCTGGCGCGTGCACATGCGATCGCCGGGACTGATGGCCTGCCAGGCCCTGCACAAGTTCATCGTCGGGGGCATGATCGCGGACGTCATCGCGGTGATCGGCTCGCTCGACGTGGTGATGGGAGACGTGGATCGATGAGCTTTCATCCCACCATGCCGTACGGCACCGAGCAGTGGCATCGCTCGCTGCGCGCGACGCTGCCGGAGGGCGCCGATTTCGCCTACACCGCCGAAAACCGCGCCCGGTTCGAGGAGTTCGCGTCGCACTACGCGCCCGAAAACCGCGCGTCGGCCGTGCTGCATGCCTTGTATCTCGTGCAGGAGCAGCAGGGTTACATCACCAACAACGCCGTGCGTCACGTCGCCGAGGTCGTCGGCATGACCACCGCGGACGTCGAAGACGTCGTTTCCTACTACGTGATGTTTCACCGCGCGCCGGTCGGCAAGTTCGTATTGCAGGTGTGCACCACCTTGTCGTGCGCGCTGGCCGGAGCCGAGCGGGTCGTCGAGGAACTGCAGAGCAAACTCGGAATCAAGGTCGGCGAGACCGATCCGACGGGCATGTTCACCATTCAGCAGATGGAATGTCTCGGCGCCTGCGACCGAGCGCCGGTGATGATGGTGAACAACGATCACTGGCACGAGCATCTGCAGCCGGAGCAGGTCGGCGGCCTGATCGATCGCATGAAGACCGATGGTCTGCGCGCCCTGAACGACTGCCACCTGTGCGAGCGGCGGATCACCGAGGGCGTCAAGACCACGACGCCGGCGAAAGCGAAGGCGCTGCCCGATTACGAGCCGGTGCTGACGCGGTTCGCCTTCACGCCGGGCGGCGCCGGCCTCGACCACTACGAGAAGAACCAGGCCGGCTACCAGGGTTTGAAGAAGGCTCTGTCGATGACGCCTGACGCGGTCATCGAAGAAGTGAAGAAGTCAGGGCTCCGCGGCCGCGGCGGCGCCGGTTTTCCGACCGGGCTGAAGTGGCAGTTCGTCGACAAGAAGTCACCAAAGCCGAAATACATCGTCTGCAACGCCGACGAGTCCGAGCCGGGCACGTTCAAGGATCACCTGTTGATGGAGCGCAACCCGCACCTGCTCGTCGAGGGTTGTCTGATCGGCTGCTACGCGATCGGCTCGAACGCCGCCTACATCTACATCCGCGGCGAGTTCTATCACCTGTTCCCGACCATGCAACAGGCGATCGACGATGCGCGCAAGGCGGGGTACCTCGGCAAGAACATCATGGGCTCCGGGTTCGACTGCGAGGTCTACTTGCATCGCGGCGCCGGCGCGTATGAAGCGGGTGAAGAGACGGCGCTGCTCGAATCGCTGGAGGGCAAGCGCGCCCAGCCGCGTTTCAAGCCGCCGTTCCCGGCGGTGGAGGGCGCGTGGAAATGCCCGACCGCCGTCAACAACGTCGAGACGCTGTGCAATGTGCCGCTCGTGATGACGCGGGGCTCGGACTGGTTTGCCGCGCTCGGCCCCGAGAAGAACGGCGGCCCCAAGCTGTTTTGCGTGAGCGGGCAGGTGAAGAATCCCGGCGTGTTCGAAGCGCCGATGAAAGTCACGCTCAAGGAGTTGATCTACGACTACGCCGGCGGTCCGCTCGACGGACGCACGATTAAGGCGGTGATTCCGGGCGGGTCATCGGTGCCGATCCTGATGCCCGATCAACTCGACATTCCGGCGAGCTTCGACGACGTGCAACGCGCCGGCTCGCTGTTGGGATCTGCCGCGATCATGGTGCTCGACGACACCACCGATATGGTGTGGCTCGCCGAAAACCTGCTGCACTTCTACCGACACGAATCGTGCGGCAAGTGCACGCCGTGCCGCGAGGGCACCGACTGGCTCTACCGCATCCTGAACCGCATGATGCAGGGGCAGGGCAGCGCCAAGGACATCGCGCTGCTGCAGAGCGTCGCCAACCAGATCAACGGCAAGACGCTCTGTGCGTTCGGCGATGCCGCCGCGACGCCGGTCCTGACGACGCTCAAGTGGTTCAAGTCTGAATACGACGCGTACGCCGCCGGCACGCCGCCCGCGCCGGCGGGCTATCGCGCGTCGCACAAGCGCACCGTGGAGACCCATTAGTGTCCGGTTTGATCGAGTTCCTGACGGCGCCACAGACGATCGCCTACAGCGTCGTCGTCGGCATTGTCTTCATGGGCCTGCAGATCATGGCCGCGGTCATGGTCTATGCCGAGCGCAAGGTTGCAGCGTTCATGCAGCAGCGTTACGGCCCCTACCTGGTCGGGCCCAGAGGGCTGCTCCAGCCGATCGCCGACATCGTCAAATTGTTTTTCAAGGAGGAGCTGCGGCCGAAGGCGGCTGACGCGTTCCTGTTCTCGCTGGCGCCGATCATCTCCGTTGCGGCCGCCTACCTGGCATTCGCGCCGGTGCCGTTTGGCGCGCCGACCACGTTTTTCGGCCTGCTCGACGAGCCGATTGCGTTGCAGGTGTCGGACGTCAACGTCGCGGTGCTGGTGATCTTCGCGGTCGCCTCGATGGGCGTCTACGGCATCGTGCTCGCCGGCTGGGCGAGCAACTCGAAGTACTCGCTGCTCGGCGGGTTGCGCAGCTCGGCGCAGATGATCAGCTACGAGCTGGCCTACGGGATGTCGCTCGCGACGGTGGTGATGTTCGCCGGGTCGATGTCGTTGCGCGAGATCGTCGATACGCAGGCCGGCTACTGGATGATTGGCGGCGTGCCGGTGCTGCCGAAGTGGTACGTCTTTCCGCAGTTCGTCGCGTTCTTCGTGTTCGCGTGCGCCGGTGTGGCCGAGACCAACCGCGCGCCGTTCGATTTTCCGGAAGCGGAGCAGGAGCTCGTCGCGGGTTATCACACCGAATACAGCTCGATGCGTTTCGCGATGTTCTTCATGGCGGAGTACATCAACATGGTGACGGTGTCGGCGGTCGCCGTGAACCTGTTCCTCGGCGGCTGGCACGGCCCGTTCATTCCGCCCGAGTACGGCTGGATCTGGTTCGTGATCAAGCTGGCGTTCCTGTTGTTCGTCTATCTGTGGCTGCGCTGGACGTTGCCGCGCTTCCGCTACGACCAGCTGATGTCGTTCGGCTGGAAGGTGCTGCTGCCAGTCGCCACCATCAACCTGCTCGTCACGGCCGCGGGGGTGCTCTACTTTGGCCTCTGACGCGCTGCTGTTCTACACCTTCGCGGCGGTCACCGTGATCGGCGCGCTGATGGTCGTCACTCAGAAGAACCCGGTCTACAGCGTGCTGTCGATCATCGCGTCGTTCTTCGGCCTGGCGGGGCTCTACGTGCTGCTCGAAGCGCCGTTCGTGGCGGTCGCGCAGATCATCATTTACGCCGGCGCGATCATGGTGCTGTTCCTGTTCACCGTGATGCTGCTGAACGCCACGCGCGAGGATGCCGCGGAGTGGGATCGCGCGCACCCGCTGTACCGGCCGATGGCGGTTCGCGTCGGCGCCGTGCTGGCGGTGCTGCTGGCGCTGGAACTGGGGTGGGCGCTGTCGCGCACCTCCGGCCTGGCCGTCGGCGTGGCGGACGAACGGCCGGCGGCGTCGTCGGTCCGGGAGCTCGGGCGAATTTTGTTCACCGATTACATGTTTGCCTTTGAAGTCACGTCGATCCTGATCATCGCGTCGATGGTCGGCGCCGTCGTCCTGGCGCGGAAGAGGGAGGAGTAGCATGCCGCTGGGCCACTATCTGGTGCTCTCCGGCCTGCTGTTCGCGATCGGCACGGCCGGGGTCTTTCTCCGCCGCAACCTGATCACGCTGCTGCTGTCGGTTGAATTGATGTTGAACGCGGTCAATCTGGCGTTCGTGGCCTTCGGCCGCCAGTTCGGCACCGTCGACGGACAGATCATTACCTTCTTCGTGATGACGGTGGCCGCCGCGGAGGCGGCGGTCGGCCTCGCGCTCGTGATTGGGCTGTTCCGCCACCGCGAGTCGCTCAACCCCGAAGCCTTTACGTCGCTGAAATGGTGAAGCAGATGTTTGATGGCCGAAGGCTGAAGGCAGAAGGCGGAAGGCGACCGTGTTAGCGCTCATTCCACTTCTCCCGTTCGGCGGCTTCCTCGTCAACGCGTTTCTCGGCAAGCGTCTGCCGAAGCCGGTCAGCGGCGGTCTGGCGACCGCGGTCATGGCGATCTCGTTCGCGATCGCGGTGATGCAGGTGATCGCCCTGGCGGGCATGGCGCCGGAGAACCGCCAGATCACGCAGACGCTGTTCAACTGGATCAGCGTCGGCGATTTCAGCCTGGACCTGGCGTTCCGCCTCGATGCGCTGTCGGCGGTGATGATCCTCGTCGTCACCGGTATCGGCACGCTGATTCACCTGTACTCGACCTCGTACATGCACGAGGAAACCGATCCGGAGTACGCGCGCTATTTCTCGTACCTCAACCTGTTCTGTTTCTTCATGCTGGTGCTGGTGCTCGGCTCGAACGTCCTGGTGATGTTCGTCGGCTGGGAAGGCGTCGGCCTCTGCTCGTATCTATTGATCGGCTACTACTACGAGAAGAAGTCGGCGTCTGACGCCGCAAAGAAGGCGTTCATCGTCAATCGCGTCGGCGACTTCGCGTTCATCCTGGGCGCGCTGCTGCTGGTCGTGACGTTCAACTCGCTGGATTTCACGACGATCGCGCTGGCCGTGAAGCAAATGCCGCCGGAGGCGACCTTCGGCACGCTGTCGCTGATTACGCTGCTGCTGTTCATCGGCGCTACCGGCAAATCGGCGCAGCTGCCCCTGTATGTCTGGTTGCCGGACGCCATGGAAGGTCCGACGCCGGTCTCGGCGCTGATCCACGCCGCGACCATGGTGACCGCGGGCGTCTACATGATCGGCCGAAACGCGCTGCTGTTCGAGCACGCGCCGATCACGCTCGGCATCATCGCGGCGGTTGGCGCGGCGACCGCGCTGTTCGCGGGGACGATCGGCCTCGTGCAGAACGACATCAAGCGCGTGCTGGCGTATTCGACGGTGTCGCAGCTCGGTTACATGTTCCTGGCGATGGGCGTCGGCGCGTTCGGCGCCGGCATCTTCCACCTCTATACGCACGCATTCTTCAAGGCCTGCCTGTTTCTGGGCTCCGGCGCCGTCATCCACGCGCTGCACGGCGAGCAGGACATCCGCAACATGGGCGGACTGAAGAAGCACATCCCGATTACTTACTGGACGTTTGTGATCGCGTCGGTCGCGATTGCCGGCGTGCCGCTGCTTGCCGGATTTTTCTCGAAGGACGAAATCCTGTTCGAGACGTTCCTGCACGGCCACCAGGTGTTGTGGGCCGTCGGCGCGCTGACGTCGTTCCTCACCGCGACCTACATGTTCCGGCTGGTCCACCTGACCTTCCACGGCGAAGAGCGGTTTGCCGCTCACGCTCACGGTGCGCACGGAGACCACGGCACGCACGGCGAGCATCCAACCGGCGAGGAATCCGCTGCCGCGGCGGCGCATCACGCGACGCACGGTCACGATCAACCCGATCACGGCCACGGTCATGGCACCGGACGCGGTCATGGTGCACCGCACGATGCGCCCTGGCCGATGGCCACCGCGCTGATCGTGCTCGCGATCGGCTCGATCGTCGCCGGCTACATCAACATCCCGCATGCCCTCGGCGGACATACCGCGCTCAACGCGTGGCTCGAGCCGGCTTTCAATGCCACCAACTGCGGGGCGCCGGTGACGACCGGCGAGCTGGCCGGCCTGGCCCTGGAAAACTGTGCGCCCGGCGAAGCTGCCGAAACCGGCGATCACACCGCGCTCGAACTGACCTTGATGGCGGTGTCGTCGCTGCTGGCTTTCGCGGGCATCGGGCTGGCGACGTTCCTATGGCTGAAGAACCGGCAGATCCCGGCGAAGCTGGCCGCGCAATATCCCGGCGTCTACAACCTGTTGCTGAACAAGTACTACGTCGACGAGCTCTACGACGCTGCGATCGTGCAGCCGGTGAAGGTCGTCTCCACCGAGGGATTGTGGCGCGGGTTCGACGTCAAGCTGGTCGACGGCGCGGTGAACGGCGCCGGCTATTTCGTGAGCGGCATCAGCATCGTGCTGAGGCTGCTGCAGAACGGGTCCGTGAAGACCTATGCCGCGTCGATGTTCGTCGGCGTGGTCGCGGTCCTGGCCTATTACATGTGGAGATGACATGGAGATGAAGACTGCTATGTCGTCTGCGCGTTTCGAGGCCCCGTTGTGCTGACCCTCGCCATCACGTTGCCCATCGTCGGCGCACTGCTGCTGATGTTCGTCGCCAACAAGGATGGCGCGAAGGACGCCCTGGTGCGTTACGCGGCGCTGGCCTTCTCGCTCGCGACGTTTGCCGTGACGCTGGCGCTGTGGGCGGGCTTCGACGCCTCGGCGGCGGCAGCGCCGTTCCAGTTCGTCGAGCGCGTGCCGTGGATTCCGGCGTTCGGGATCGACTATTACGTCGGCATCGACGGTCTCAGCCTGATGCTGATCGTGTTGACCGGATTCCTGACGCCGATTGCGCTGCTCTCGGGCTGGCAGAGCGTCGACAAGAAGGTCAAGGAATTCTCGATCTTCATGCTGCTGCTCGAGGCGTCGATGATTGGCGTGTTCTGCGCCCTCGACATCTTCCTGTTCTACGTGTTCTGGGACTTCGTGCTGATCCCGATGTACTTCATGATCGGCATCTGGGGCTACGACCAGCGCATCTACGCCGCGATCAAGTTCATCCTCTACACGATGGCGGGCAGCGTCCTGATGCTGGTCGCGATCATCGGGCTGTCGTGGCTGCACCAGACCATGACCGGCGAGTACAGCTTCGATCTGTTGAAGTTGTACGAATTGCAGATTCCGGAATCGACGCAGTACTGGTTCTTCCTCGCGTTCACGCTGGCGTTCATCATCAAGGTGCCGCTGTTCCCGTTCCATACCTGGCTGCCGGACGCGCACGTGCAGGCACCGACTCCCGGTTCGGTGATCCTTGCCGGCGTCATGCTGAAGATGGGCGGCTACGGGTTGATCCGGCTGGCGTTCCCGCTGTTCCCGGAGGCGGCGCTGTACTTCGCACCGCTGCTGGCCACCCTGTCGGTGATCGCCATCGTCTATGGCGCGCTGGTGGCGATGGTGCAGCCTGACATGAAAAAGCTGGTGGCGTATTCGTCGGTCAGCCACATGGGCTTCGTGATCCTCGGCATCGCGGCGATCAACGTCCAGGGCATTCAGGGCGCGTCGTATCAGATGATCGCCCACGGCGTCAGCACCGGCGCGTTGTTCTGCATTGTCGGCATGCTGTCGGATCGCCGGCACACGCGGTTGATCAGCGAGTTCGGCGGCTTGAAGACGCTGATGCCGCGGCTGACCGCGGTGATGCTGATCATCACGTTGTCGTCGATCGGTCTGCCCGGCATGAACGGGTTCATCGGCGAATTCCTGATCATGCTCGGCGCCTTCAAGTGGGATCCGCGGTTCGTGGTGATCGCGGCGCTCGGCGTCATCCTGTCGGCCGTCTACATGCTGTGGATGTTCCAGCGCGTCTTCTACGGCAAGATCACCAACGATCGCAACCGCGGGCTGCCGGATCTGTCGTTCCGCGAATGGGCGATCGTCGGACCGCTCGCAGCCGTGGCGATCGCCACCGGCGTCTACCCCAACATCGTGCTGAAACCGATGGAGCCGGCGGTGCAACGCATCGTCGATCGCATTCAGGCGCGCCAGCCGCTGCAGGTCGAAGCGGTGTTGCCGCCGTCGATGCGGCCGAAACCGACAGCTCCAGTTCCCAAGACGCCTGGCGCCACGTCCGCGGTCGTGCGCGTCGCCGAGGTCAGGCCATGATTTCCGGCCAGTTCGACGCCATCATTCCCATGCTCTGCGTGACCCTCGCGGGTCTCGTGGTGCTGCTCGCCGAGGCGTTTCGCGGCCGCGGCGAGAAGATGCCGCTCGGCGGCTTGGCGCTGATCGGCCTGGTCGGCGCCGGCATCGCGTCGGTGCTGCTGTGGGACAACGGCGCGGAAAGCTTCAACGCCGTCACCGCGGATCGATTCGCGCTGTTCGTCAATCTGATCCTCGTCGCCGTCGGCATTCTTACGGTGGTGTTTTCGTCGCAAACCATCGAGCGCGACGGCCTGCCAGCCGGCGAGTACTACGCGTTGATCCTGTTCGCCATCGTCGGCATGATGCTGATGGGGCAGGCGACCGACCTGCTGGTGATCTTCCTCGCGCTCGAGACGATGTCGATCTCCGTGTATGTGCTGACCGGGATGAAACGCGATCAGCAACGCAGCACGGAAGCGGCGTTCAAGTATTTCCTGCTTGGCGCATTTGCGAGCTCCTTCTTCCTCTACGGCATCGCGTTCCTGTATGGCGTAACCGGGACGACGAATATCGAGCGCATGTCCACGGCGATAGCGGCGCAGTCGATGAGCGGCAATCCGATGATCCTGCTCGGCATCGGGCTGCTGATCGTGGGTTTCTCCTTCAAGATCGCGGCGGTGCCGTTCCACATGTGGTCGCCCGACGCCTATGAAGGCGCGCCGACCGTCGTGACCGCATTCATGTCGACCGGCGTGAAGGCCGCCGCGGTCGCGGCCTTCGTGCGTGTGTTCCTGAAAGGGCTCGACCCGATGATCGCCGACTGGGCGCCGGTGTTGTGGTGGATTGCGGCGGCGACGATGATCGTCGGCACGGTCGTCGGTCTTGCCCAGACCAGCCTGAAGCGGATGCTTGCCTATTCGAGCATCGCCCATGGCGGCTACATCCTGGCCGGCCTGGTCGCGGGCAACGACGTCGGCAAGGCCTCGATTCTGTTCTACCTGGCGGCCTACGCATTGACCAACCTCGGCGCGTTTGGCGTGATCGCCCTGCTCGGCACCCGCGACCGCGCCAACGACGATTTGCGCGACTACGCCGGGTTGTGGCATTCACATCCCGGCCTGGCGACGCTGATGACGTTTTTTCTGTTGTCGCTGGGCGGCTTTCCACCGACGGCCGGCTTCATCGCGAAGTGGTATGTCTTTTCGGCGGCGATCGGCGCCGGCTACTACGGTCTCGCGATCATCGGCGTCCTTTCGAGCGTGGTCTCGGTCTTCTTCTACTTGCGGATCGTCGTGATGATGTACATGACCGACCGCGACGCGCGTCCGGTGCCGCCCCCGGTGCCTGCAATCGCGATGGCCGCGCTGATCGTCTCGATGCTCGGCGTGCTGTACCTTGGCGTGCTGCCGACGCGACTGATCGACTTCGCGCAAGCGTCGATTTCGACGATCTTCTGATTGCGGACGGATCGCGCAGGAGGACTGTCGTCGTAATCGAGGTCCTTCGCGCCGACAAAACCGCCCTGTTTGTGTTTGGCGTCGGACCGTGGTCAGGCAGACGCAAATGACGGACCGTCAACGACTATGAACGGCCTGCTGATGAAGGCGTTGCTCGCCTTCGTTGCCCTACCTGGAACGGTGGCGTTTTTAATCCCGGTCATCCTGCTGGCGCCAGCGGAGGGCTCGTTCGCCGATCTGCGTGCATTCATCCCGCTTGGCGCCGGCGTCGCCTTATTACTGTGGTGCGTGACGGAGTTCTACCGCGCTGGGCGCGGGACGCTCGCTCCCTGGGCGCCGCCAAGGCAGCTTGTTGTCACTGGGTTATACCGCTACTCCCGCAATCCCATGTACATCGCCGTGCTTCTCGTGTTGCTCGGTTGGTTCGTGGGATTTCGGTCGGCGACGTTGGCGGCTTACGGC
>DASPNQ010000048.1:0-7744 GCA_035626435.1 Vicinamibacterales bacterium | reverse complement strand
GCCAGATGCTCCTGCGACCAGCCTTTTTGCTGCCGTAACTGCCTGATGCGTTTTCCCAGCGCTTTAGCGGATGCCTCGAAGCGTTTTGGCACCCGACAATGTTGAGCCGGGCCGATGTCCCAAAGCGACTGACGCAACGTAGTCATACAGATCGTAACGTCTTCCCGGTCACACCTGATCCTGGACGAAGGAGGCGAGTCCTTCCATCGTTTTGTGGACGACGCTGCGGCGCCGCCACTGATCTTTGGTGACACGTTGACAGATCCGCGCGTCGCGTTCGAACGTCTCAGTCAGGTCGCGTGCGAACGCCTCGTCGCACACGCAGACGTTGCTTTCCTCGTTGTGCGAAAACGAGCGATTGTCGAAATTCGCCGTCCCGACCGTCGACCAGCAGCCGTCGACGACCATGATCTTGTGGTGCATCATCGTGCGGTTGTACTCGAGCAATTCGACGCCCGCATCCAGGAGCGCACCGTACAACCGGACGCTGTTCAACCGCGTCACCAACGTATCGTTGCGGACCCCCGCGACCATGATCCGGACGCGCACGCCGCGTTTCACGGCGTCCCGAAACAGATCGATCGCGACGTGGTCGGGCACGAAATACGGGTTGGCGATGTCGATGGTGCGGCGCGCCGCGGAGATGCCGAGACAGTAGAGGACGCGGACCGTGGAGGCCCCGGTCTCCGGCGAGCTCATGATCGTCTGGACGGACAGTGCGCCGCGGCGCTGTAGCCGCGGATAGAAATCGGCGCCGGTCAGCAGCTCGCCGGTGCATTCGAGCCAATTCTGCGCAAAGCCGGTCTGCAGCGGGCGCACCGCCGGTCCCTCAATGCGAATCTGGAGATCTCGCCAGTGCGTCTCGTCTTGGGCGTCGCCGGTCCAGTGATCGGCGATGCCGGCGCCCCCGGTGAAGCCGATGGAGCCGTCGATCACCAGCGATTTGCGATGCGTCCGATTGTTGATCCGGCGCAGGCGCCGCAGCCGAATCGGGTTGTACCACGCGAGGTGACAGCCGCCGTCCTGAAGGAGGCGCAGGATCTCGCGGCCGATTGTCGACGAGCCGACCGCGTCGAGCAGGATCTTGACGCGCACGCCGCGCTGCGCCGCCGCGGCCAGGGCGCGGCCAAACTGCAGCCCGATCTCGCCATTCCAGTAAATATAGGCTTCAACGGTAATCGAACGCTCGGCGCGGTCGATGGCGTCGAGCATCGCCGGGTAGAAGCGATCGCCATTGTTCAACAACGTCAGCGAATTGCCCTCGAGAAACGGGATGCCGGCGGCGCCCGCCATCGTGTCCAGGAACTCGGCGCTGCCGACTTCGAGGTGGTGATCGAGGCCGTACTGGGGAGGAAATTCCGCCGGCGTCGCCAAAGCACAGACGCCGGCCCAGGCGCCGATGCCAATCGCCCACCACCATTCCCGTTGATCGATGAAGTAGAGGGCCAGCAACGCCCACGGCCACCACGACCAGAGCAGCCGGCGCACACGCGTCCACGCCGTGGCCAGGCCTTTTGGCCTCGTATAGCGTGGATCGGGCGCCGGGCGATAACTGGTCCGGCGAAAGGGTGGGCGCTGCCGCAGCAGTCCGGGGTGACTGCGCGCGTGCGGCGGCCGCCTCGTCACCGCCGCCTCGCCGAACGATCGTGACGTACGATCTGGATCGCCAGATACGTCGTGCCGATGCCGGCGAGGAAGAACAGAATCATCGCCAGCCCTGGATACCCAAGGATGCGGAAGCGCGTATCGATGCTCATGATCATGGCGGCGCTGATGATCATGGCGGCCAGAATCAGGCCGTGGGTGATGCGGTTGGCGACTTTCTGAAGGCCCTCGATGATCGCACCGTCATCGATTACCTCGACCTTCATCTTCAGTTCACTGGCCGCCAGCGAATCGAGGACGCGATTGACGCGGCCCGGCAGTTTTTCCGCGAATTCCTTCGCTTCGAGCATCGTCGCCAGCACGCCGCCCGAGCTGACGGTCTTGCGCACGCGGCGTGACATCAGATCGGTGCCGTTGCGGCGAATCGCCGCGTTGACATCGAGCTGCGGATCGAGCGCGCGCGCGACTTCGTCGAGATTGAGCAGCGTCTTGCCCAGCAGCGTGAGCTCGGCCGGCGCCCGCATCGCGTTGTTGTTGATCAGTTGCGAGAGCTCGAGAAACACGCGCCCGATTTGGAACTCCGCAACCGACTGATGGCCGATCCGGTTGACCAGCGTGGTGATATCGCGGCGGAACCCCGCATCGTTGAATTCGGGCAGCTTCTCGCCCAGTGCGATCGCCACGTCCGCGGCCTCTTCGCCGCGACCCTCACTGACGGCGAGCAGCAATTTCAGCAGCCGTTCCTGCATGTGCGGGCTCAGCCGGCCGACCATGCCGAGATCGATCAGCGCCAGCCGCCCGTCGTCCGTGACCAGTACGTTGCCTGGATGCGGATCGGCATGGAAAACACCGTCGACGACGATCTGTTTCAGGTAGGCGCGGACCAGCGTGTCGGCCAACACGTCGCGCTGCAGGTCGATCTTGACGACCGGACTGATCGCGGTCACCTTCGTTCCGGTGATGTAGTCCATCGTCAACACACGCCTGGTGGTGTAGCCGTCGACAGGTTGCGGGACGACGATCGCTTCGAATTCCTCGAGGTTCCTGCCAATCAAGCGCAGGTGCTCCGCCTCGCTGACGTAATCGAGCTCCAGTGTCAGCGCCGCCCGGAATTCATCGACCATGCCGCTGACGTCATACCGCCGGCCGGTGTCGGTGTGCGAACCCAGAAACTGCGCGATTTCGTCGAGGGTCTGCAGGTCGCCGGCGATCGTCTCGGCGACGCCGGGCCGCTGCACCTTGACGGCGACGACGCGGCCGTCGCGCAGGGCCGCGCGGTGCACCTGACCGAGAGACGCCGCGGCGATCGGCTTTTCCTCGAAGGCTGAGAACGCCTTCGAGAGTCGCGCGCCGAGCTCCTCTTCGATGATGCGCTGCGCGTCCGCAAAGGGAAACGGTTCGACGCTGTCCTGAAGACGCGCCAGGGCCTCTATGTAAACCGGCGGCAAGAGGTCGACGCGTGTCGACAGCAATTGACCGAGTTTGACGAACGTCGGTCCCAGCGCCTCGAGATCGCGCGCAAGCTGCTCCGGCGCGCACTCGTCGTCGAGCGACGACGCGTTGCCGTACTTCAACATCAGCGATGCGACTGATGCGTAACGACTCAGTCTCGGTGGCAGTCCAGTCACAACCACTGCGGATTGCAAGGGCCGTTCCAACCGGGCAAGTACGGCCGAGTTATGATTTTCCTGATGTCTTTGTTCGTGATCGGCGTCGCCGGCGGCTCGGGTTCCGGCAAAACGACCGTTGTGAGAAGAATCGTGGATAGCCTCGGGCCCGAGCACGTGACGCTGCTCGATCACGATCGCTACTATCGCGATCGCAACGATCTGCGACTCGAGGAGCGCGCGTCGCTCAATTACGACCACCCCGACGCGCTCGAAACCGACTTATTGGTGCAGCACGTTCGTGCATTGAAGGCGGGCCAGGCGGTCGATGTCCCTCAATACGATTTCACGCGTCACGCGCGGCTATCCGCGCGCGAGACGTTCCACCCGCGCCGCGCCTTGATCGTCGAAGGGATTCTGGTGTTGACGGACGCGGCGCTGCGCGATCTGATGGACATCAAGGTGTTCGTCGACACCGACTCCGACACCAGGTTCATTCGCCGATTACGCCGCGACGTGGCGGAGCGCGGGCGGACGATGGAGTCGGTGATCGATCAATATCAACAGACGGTCAAGCCGATGCACCTGGAATTCGTAGAACCGAGCAAACGCTACGCGGACGTCATCATTCCGCTTGGCGGCCACAACACCGTGGCCGTCGATCTCCTGCTGACGATGCTGCGGAGTCTCAAGACTGGCGGTTCTTATTGAACAGGTACGCGCCAAACGCGGCGAGTCCGCCCAGCACCACGATGTCGCGAATCAACTGGAACAGGTTGATCACCCACGCGATACCGATGCCGAACGCCGCCCATTGCACCCACCACTGGCCGGGCGACGTCATCACGTTGATGACGAACAGCATCAGGACGATGAACGGGGCGGTGACGAGGAACTTCACGCGACGGAGAGGTCCGAACACCATAGGCTCCTGATCTCCTATACGATGTCGCATCCTAGAGGTTTCGTGACGGACGTCAAGTGATGATTTGGGCCGCAATCGTCGTCAGTCAAGGCCTGATCGGCGTCCCCGAGGCGGTGCGTCCGCAGCTCGACGCGACCTGCGCCGCGTGGCGCCTCGCGCCGGTGATTCCGGAAATCGCCGCGGAGATCGCCGTCCGGACACCGACGTGGCCGCCAAACCTGCTCCCCGGCGACTTCAACGCCGATCGCGAAACGGATGTGGCCGTGCTGATCGAGTGCGGAGGCACGGTGCAATTGTTGGCGTTTCTCAGCGGCCCGTCGGGGTTTACCAGGCACGCCCTCGAAGAACCGCTGCCCTACGACGCCCGGCAATTCCTGCACCTGATCCGTCAGGACTACGGGCGTGATGCGATCGGCGTCGAGTACGAGGCGGTCGGCGGTCACGCGTGGCTGTATCGCGATGGCCGCTGGCAATCAGTGCGGCGATGACGTGACCGGCGGCGGTGCCTGCGCGCCCCGCATCTCATACGCGGGCGGTTCCACCCCAAGCAGGTGCCTGACAAAGTAGTCCCAGCGCCGCCGCACCATGTACGGCTCGTTGCCAAACCCATGGGTTCGGTTCGGGAAGATGATCAAATCGAAATCCTTGTTCGCCTTGATCAGAGCGTCGACCACCAGCAGCGTGCTGTAGTAGGGCACGTTGTTGTCCATCGTGCCGTGCGCGAGCAGCAGTTTGCCCTTCAACTGATGCGCGACCAGTTGATTGGCCTGGTTGTCGTAGTTGGTGGTGCCATCGGGATTTTTCTGCAACAGCCCCTGCCACTTCTCGGCCCAATCGTCCTCGTAGACGCGATTGTCGTGATTGCCGGCCTGTGAGACGCCGACCTTGAAGAAATCGGGGTAGCGAAACATCGCGGCCGCCGTCGCGAACCCGCCGCCGGAGTGGCCGTAGATGCCGGCGCGCTCGATGTCGATCCACGGAAAGCGCGACGCGAGCTGCTTCATGCCCGAAACCTGATCCGGCAGCGTGTTGTCGCCCATGTTGCCGTAATAGGCGGCGTGGAACCGCTTTGAACGCCACGGCGTCCCCATGCCGTCGATCTGGACGACGATGAAGCCGAGCTCGGCGAGCGCTTGCGTGTCGCCGCGCGCCGCCGAGAATTGACGGCTGCCGACGCTGCCGGTCTGCGGGCCCGGGTAGATGTTGTTGACGATCGGGTATTTTCTCGACGGATCGAAATTCGTCGGCCGGTACAGCAGGCCGTAGAGGTCGCTGACGCCGCCGCGATCCTTCACCGTGATGCGCATCGGCGGTTTCCAGCCGGTCGCGAGCAGCCGGCTGATGTCCATTTTCTCGAGCGGCAGCACGACTTTGCCGGTGCGATCCCGCAGCACCGACGTCGACGGCGTATCCGGCGTCGAGAAGTTGTCGACGAAGAAATTGCCGGATGGCGCCAGCGAGATGTCGTGATCGGCGTCTTCGGGGGTCAGCAACTGCGCCGGTCTGCCGTCCATGGTCTGGCGATAGAAGTGCCTGAAGTACGGATCGCGTCCGGGCTCTTTGCCGACACCGAGGTAATACAGCATGCGCGCCGGCTCGTCGACGCGAAGCAACTGCGTGACGTTGCCTTCGCCGGTCGTCAATTGCGCTTTTTGCTTCCCGCTCTGCAGATCGTGCAGATACAGCTGGCCCCAGTTGTCCTTCTGCGAGAACCAGATCGCTTCATTCGAGCCTGGCAGGACGCGCCAGTTGACGCGGCCGTTGCCGGACTCGAGGAAGGTTTCGCCTTTTTCCTCGAGCACATCGCGAATCGCGCCGGTGGCCGCGTCGGCGATGCGAAGGTTGTGCTGCTGATGGTTGCGTGACGTCGACACGAACGCCACCTGAGTGCCGTCCGGACTCCATTGGACGTCGACCCATTCTCCGCCGCACTTGACGTCGTCGCACAGCGTGGAGCGGTGCTGGTCCGGCCCCATCTTCAAGCGCGTCACCGTGGCGGTGCCGACGTCGATGATCACGCGTTCGATCATCGTGACGTGCTCGTCTCCGGGCAGCGGATACTTCCACGCGCGCAGTTGCGGGTGCCCGACGTTGGTCGTGACGAGGTACATGTCGCCGGTCTTGCGCTGATCCTGCTGGAACGTCGCGATTTTTCTGGAGTCGGGCGACCACTTCAGTACCGGACGATCACTGCTGATCCAGCCGGCGTTGTCGGTGGCGTAGCCGTAGTTCTCGACGCCGTCGGTCGTCAGCTGAATGTCCTGCCCCGTGGTGGTGTCGCGCACCCAGAGATTCCAGTCCTTGATGTAGGCGGCGTAGCGGCCGTCCGGCGATAGCTCGCTGTTCGGGACCGTCGCGGGGCGATCGACTGACGCGCACTGCCGCCCGGCGACGTCGCACGTCCAGCGTCTGCCGTCGCTGTCGAACCAGAAGGACTGCGCGTCCGCGGCGAAGGTCAGTTGTGTAAAGGGCAGTCGCGTCGCCGTCACCGGCTTGCCCATGGCGGCGGTCAACGCCGCAGCGACCGCCGCATGATTGAATGCCGGCGTCTTGGTCGCCTTCGCCGCGTCCACCAGGAAGAACTCGCTGCCGTCGAGGCCCTGGTTGCGGTACCAGAAGCGATCACCCGGCAGCCAGGTCGCGCGCACCGGCCCGTTGGCGACGAGCGGGGTGGTGTTGTAACCCATAAAGCGCTCGGCGCGCATGTAATCGTCTACCGTGACGCCGGCGCGCGATTGCGCCGCTCCCGGCAGCGTCGCCCCGGTGATGATGGCGAGCGCGGCCATCGTGCGAATCGAACGTCCGAGCGGCAATTGCATAGAGGGGAAGTATTGCATTTTTCAGGCGGAAAAAAGCGAAGGCCGGGACCCGTGGGCGCCGGCCTTCGAGAGGGAACAGCTAGTTGCCGGCGCTCGTGCCGATCAAGATCGTGGCGATGAAGCAAATCTCCATCATCGGTGGCATTCCTGCGCCGCCCGCGACGCTGCCAGCACCCGCACTCGTTGGCCTCACGAATGGGATTTCCGTTGGAGGGACCTCTCGCCCGGTCGCGTCGGCACACTTGGCGTGGATGGGCGTCGCATCGACGAGATACTCGAACAGAACTTCCGTATGGGCCAAGTCTGTCGGGTCACCGTAGCGCGCGTCGGGCGCCGCGGCGGAGATTACCCAGATGTCAGCATTCTGATTACTGGGCGCTGCGAACGACCGAACCTCCGTTCCGCTGGTGAGCCTGATCGACATGCCCTCAGCGCTGTTGAAGTTCACCGCATCGGTTAGCCGTTGTTTGTAGGCGCTCCCGAACGACCATTCCTTGCCCGCATCCGGATGACCGGCGGAATCCTCGAGACGACCGCCGCGCAGGCTAATCGATGTCGACGCCCACTTCTCGATGTTCCCGCGAACCCGTTTTCCCGGCGCGATCTTCTGCAGCATTGCCATCTGTGTGGAAGCGTTTTGGACGGCATCGGAGGGTCCGGCCACGATCTCAATCGAGGTGTTCTCGAGGTTACGGTAGACAAACTCCGCGGGGTTGGTGCCAATCAACTGCGTGTCGAACGCCGCCGGAATGACTCCCGGCACTGGAACCATGCCGAGGGCCTTGGCG
>DASPNQ010000047.1:0-22936 GCA_035626435.1 Vicinamibacterales bacterium | reverse complement strand
TCGATACGTCCTACCGTGCCGACCTGCCGCCCCTGTCGCCGCGTTGCAATATCACGCACGGCGAGCGTCAGCTGCGACGCCGCCACCATTGCGTCCTGTCGTTCCGCCATCGGCGTCGTCCCGGCGTGATTCGCGAAGCCCTCGATGACCACGTCATACCGATGAATGCCGACGATGCCTTCGACGATGCCGATTGGGACTTTGGCCTTATCGAGTGTGCCGCCCTGCTCGATGTGCAGCTCGACGTACGAATGCCACGTGCCCTTGCCCCGCACGGCGGTGTCGATTCTGTCCGGATCACCCGCGATGCGCCGAATCGCGTCGCTCCGCTTCATGCCATTCCAGGCACGATCCATGTCGCCGGCCTGCAGGTCGCCGGCGACGATGCGGCTTGCCGCCGTGCCGACGCCAAACGCGGTGCTTTCCTCGTGGGCCCACAACACCATTTCGATTGGCCGCCGGGTCTGCAGCTTGGCCGCTTGCACGGCCTGGATCACTTCGAGCGCCGCAAACGTGCCGAGGTCGCCGTCGAAATTCCCGCCGTTTGGTACGGAATCGATATGTGACCCAAAGAGGATCGCCGGCTGGTTCGGCTGCCCGCCGTACCGCGCGAAGATGTTCCCCGCGGCATCGATACGCGGCACGATATCGGCGCCCTTGATCTCGTCGATGATCCAGGCCCGGGCCGTCAGGTCGGCGACAGAGTAGGCGACGCGCGACACGCCGTCGGCAAACGTGCCGCCCGGCGGCCGGCCGTGATAACTCAGTCGCTCGAGCCGGTTGCGCAGGCGGGCCGCGTCGATGGCCGGGCGCGCCTGTGTGAAGCCTGCGGCTTCGGCGCGACGGCGAGGCAGACTGGAGATGGCCGAGAGGCCGGCCATGGACAAAAACGATCGGCGTGTCAGCAAAGGCGTATCACCCTGTAGCGGCGGACCAGTACCGTCGCGATTCGCTATTGTTTGGGACGCTCGGCGACGGTTCCCCAGAAGCCGATCATCATTTCTTCCCATGTCTGATCGCCCCAGGTGACGTCCTTCGTCGGATCGGGGTTGAACTTGTTCTGCGGCGAGTTGTCGTAGTGAGCGATCACTTCAATCTCGGTGCCCTTCGGCATGCGCTTCGCTTCCTTCAACTGATAGGTGATCTGCCAGTTGAAATCGTACCTCGGCACCGACAACAGCGTCTCCGTGCGGCCGTCCGGGTACTTCGCGATGTAGGTCATCGACTTGCCGCGCATGTGCATGTGCGGCGTAAACGAAGTGATCAGCGTGTCCTGCTGCAACACGCGCGAGCCGCGCACTTCGTGGTTCGGCGCACCGGCCGGAATCACGAAACGCGGCTGCAGCACGCTGCCGCCTCGCTGCACCATCGCCGGTGGTTCCTTCAGAAACCGCACGCCGACCACGGTCTTGTCGACCGCGGCCTGGCCGTTGGTCGTGTAATGCATCTGCAGGACGATGTCGGAGTTGGCGTTCAGCAGGCGGCCGACGCCGGGTTCGAACACTACGCCGGGCTTGTTCGGGGTCACGCCGCCGATGTTGCCGGGCCCGAGCGCGCCGGATTCGTTGAGCGGCGTGCCCGCCGGCTGCGTAAACGCGATCACGTGGTGCACGTGCGCGCGCGCCTGCGGCTTGATTTCAATAGCGGCCAGCCACTTGTCCTCGGTAATGCCGGTCGGGATGCGGATGTACTGATACTCGATGGTGCCCGTCGCCGGGATCTCGAAGGCCTGCTGCATTTCGAAAATCGCGTCGGGTTTGCCGATCGTCCACCCTTCCGTGAATTCGGGGAGCGCGGGCAGATCCTTGTCGTCCCCTTTCGGCGCGCCGCCGTCGACCCACGCCAGAATCGTCGCGATCTCCTTGTCGGTCAGGCGCGGATCGTTCTTGAAGACGCCGTGTGCGGGATCCGCTCCCCAGGGCGGCATGGTGCGTGCCACTACGCGATTGCGGATCGACCGCGCCCACGGACGCGCGTCCTCGAAGCTGACGAGGGACATCGGCGCAAACATCGACGGCCGGTGACACTCGACGCATTTGGAGTAAAGAATCGGCGCCACATGCTTGGAGAAGGTCGGCGTTTGCGCGCGTGCGACAGCGGGCACGGCCAGCAGCAGCACGCAGACGAAACCGTGTCTCGACGAAGCGGCGAGCGCGCGTAGTCGGAGCATGGGGCATCTTAGGCCACACCAGCCATGGCTGTCACCGGCGATTGATTTACACTGTCGGGCCATGCCACGAGCGTTGATCGCCCTGTTCGCCGTCCTCCTGCTTCCCTCCTCGGCCTTCGCCACGTGGTCCGTCATCGCCGTCGATCGTGCGACCGGGCGCGTCGTCATCGCATCGGCGACGTGCGTCGATCGGGACGACCTGTTTTTGATGGGCGTTCAGGCCGTGATCGTTCCCGGCAAGGGTGTCGCGGCCTGCCAGGCCGCGGTCGACGGCACGCACAAGAACCAGATGCTCGTCTACAACGAGCTCCAGAAAGGCACCGACCCGAAACGCATCATCGAAATGTTGAGCGAGGACCCCGCGTTCCAGAGCCGGCAGTTCGGCATTCTCGATCTCCAGGGCCGCAGCGCCGGGCATTCGGGCCTGACGAATGGCTACGTGTCACAGGACATGCAGGGCCAGGTGCCCGGCACAGAGATTTTCTATTCCATCCAGGGCAACATCCTGCGGCCCGGCAATGTCGTCCCGAACGCGGTGCAGGCGTTCATCAAGTCGGCGGGCACCATCACCGATCGCGTGATGGCGGCGATGGAGGCGGCCGACGGATCCGGCGGCGACGGACGCTGCAGCTGCCCGCCCTGGCCGACCGACGGAACCAAGCCTCCGATCCCCTGCGATGAGCGGACGTCGACCGTCGCCTACATCCTTGCGGCCGATCCGAAGGATACGAGCGGCGACTCTCACAACAATGGCAGGTACGCGATGTTCCTCACCGTCTCGCAGCCGGGTGCCGATAAGGGACCGCATCAGATCAAGGCTGGCGAGAATCTGAATCCGGTGCGAACGCTGCGGATGCGCTATGACGCCTGGAAGAAGTCGCAGGCGCCGACCAACTATGGACTGCCCAACCCGTTGCCCGCCGCCAATCCGCCGGGCGGCGCCAACTTTCAGAATCGCCGCGCGCCAATCCAAACCATGACGCTGACCACTCCGGCATGGACCGATGGTGGCGCGATACCGGCAAAGTATTCGCAGATTGGCGGACAGGTTTCGCCGCCGCTGGCGTGGAGCAACGTCCCCGAAGGCGTCACCAGCTTCGTCGTGATCGCGCATGATCAGGATCAAGCCGTCGGTCAGGGCACCGACGACCTGCTGCACTGGATGGTCTGGAACATTCCTGGTACGTCGCGATCGCTCGACGAGGGCTTGCCGCAAGGGGCCATCCTGCCGAACGGCGCCAGGCAGATCAGCGCGACGGGTCCGAACTATCGAGGCGTCGCGGCACCACCGAACGGCCCGGCGCACCACATCGTCTTCGAAATATACGCGCTCGACGCCAACGTCGACGTGCCTGCCGTCGGTCAATCACCCGCGCAGACCCGCGCCGCGGTCGAAGCGGCAATGGCCGGCAAGATTCGCGCGCGCGGGACGCTGCTCGGGATTTACAAGCGCTGAGTCGCGAAGCGGCGCGCCGGAAGCGACGGCTGCGCGCGTCGGCAACAGGCGTCAGCGGAATGTGACCGCGTCGAAACCGAAGCCATGCAGCAGGCTGGTCAGCGTGCTGCGCGCGTTCGCGGCCGCGGTGTTCAGAATGCCGCCGTCGAGCGCGGCTTGCGTCAACTGTCGCTCGGCCTCGCGGCGCACGTCCGATTCCAACTGCGGATCCGGCGCCGTAAACAACCCCGTTTCTCTTGCATAGACGCGCGTCCGTGCGTTGTCGAGGCGCGTCGAGAACAGCGTCGCGGGCGGCAGCGTCACGTTCACAGAAGTGCCGCTGATCGACACCTTCGAGCCGTCGAGGGCGGCCAAATCGACACCGGCTGTCACTTCCCCGTGCACGATCAGCAACAGCCGATCACCGCCGAGCAGACGCGGCAGGAAGCGGCTCGACTGATCGCCGGTGACGATCTTTTCCAGCGTGTAGACGACGGTCTCCAGGCGCTGCAATTGTTGGATTTGATGAACGACCGTCGGCTGGCTGACGTCGAAGGTCGTGCCGGCGCGCCACCACCACACGCCGCCGGCGATCAGCGCAAGCCCAAGCGCGGCGACAAAACCGGTGATGAAGCCGAGGCCGACAAACGCGCCACGCCTTGCCGTCGTCACTTGCGGACTGTTCATCGTCCTATTGTCGGATACTCCGGCAACAAGAAACCGAAACGTTTGGCGTGGCGCGCGGCCGTCCCGGATACGAGACGGCGATTCAATCAACCCGGAATCGTTACCGGATCACCCTTTTTCGTAAAGACAATCGCGAGGATCTTTGCCGGCTGCGTGGTGCTGGCATTGCCCGACACCGCGTGCACCTCGTTCGGCGAATCGAACGACTCGAAGAACATCTGCCCCGCCTTCAACACCGTCGGCGCCTGCTCGTTCACCGCAAACCGGTATTCGCCTTCAAGCACATAGCCGATCACGAAGCCCGGATGGCGATGCTTGCCGCTGGACTCGCCGGGCGGATACGTGACCTCGCTGGCGGTCATCTGCCAGCCGTCGAGATTGATCGGCGGCGTCGCCCGCTGCGCAAGCGGCTTCGAGGTCGGTGCCAACGCGGCGGCCGCGTCCGGAGAATCCGAACTCGCCGCGAGGATGCGCTCGCTCACCATCACCGAGGCAAGACCGGTCAAGGCCGCCAGGAATTCACGTCGATTGTCGTCCACGGATCATCTCCCTTTCCTGTTTCCGGAGCGATTGTATGCGGTCCCTTGCCGCGCGAACAGCGGCGGCTGCCGCACACACGCAGAGCGCCGACGCCGCGCCATACAGGTGAATCGAGAAGCGTCCTTCGTAGCCCCAGCCGCGCGTCACGAGCGCGCCCGATGCGCCTGCCGCGAAGAAAATGATCAGCGCGGCCGGAATGTTGCGGAATAGTCGTATGCCGATGACGCCGGCCACCGCGATGATACTGGCCGCGAGCAGCGGCACCGCGTGCCAGCTAAACCGCGGCGGATCCTGTCCGGTGAGCACCATCATCAGGCTGCTACCCATCGCTGCCAGCGCCTGGGGCCACGTCATGCCGGGCTTCCACACCGCGAGATAGTCGCGTTGCGTCCCGTGAAACACGCTGAAGACGTCGGTGTAATACCACGTGCGCCACGCGAACAGCACAGCCGCTAGACTCAAGCCGATCGCAACCGCACCCGCCACCCGCCAGCGAGCGCCCGCGATCCACAGACGCGGCCGCCAGAGATCCGCAGCCGTGATCGTAAGCGGCAGCGCGAAGGCCGCGACCGCGACCGCGAGCGGCAGGTTGTTCAGCCGAGTGTAAAATCCCAGCATCACCAGCGTCGCGATCGCTGCGAGAGTCGCGAAGCGGCGTGCCGACAGCGCCAGGAGCGCCGCCAGGTAGATGAACCCGGCGGATGAAATTTCCGACAGGCCGAAACCGACGAACTCCTGGGCGGGTCCCAGCAGAAACATCCACATCGGCAGCAACGCCGCGAACAGGCCCGATGCAAACCCGGCACGTTGCGCGACGACGCGATACGCGAACAGCATGATTACGACGACGAATGCGGCGTCGAGATACGCCTGGCCGACGCTCGAGTCGCCGAAGATCATGTGCAGCGCACCGGCAATCCAGCGGTACAGCGGCTGGTTCCAGAACGTCGGCTGGCCGCCTTCGAGCCAGTAATGCTGCATGAACACGCGGTAGGAGAAACGCTGAAACTGGAAGTTGTCGTTGCCGATCCCGTACAGCGTCCAGCGCCCCGCGGTGTGCGCGGTGATCGCGGCAATGTAAATCAGCCACGGCACACCGACGAGAACAAAGACGCCGTACGCGTTCATCGCATGACGCGGGACCGCGATCAGCAGAGTGACAGTGGCGATCGCGGCCGTGTACCACGCGGCCTGCGACGGCGCGGACGTGGCTACGGCGGCGACGCCCAGACCGGCAGCTGCACTCCACGCCAGCAAATGGCGTGAGCGCAGAGATCGCATCGCGCTCGCGGCCCATAGGGCGGCGAGTACGGCAATCAGCAGCGACAGCATCACGTTCAGAAGCGGACGCGCCACACGATCAAGGGACGACGGCGGGAGCGCGGTGGCAATCGGGAAATCGATTGATCCCAGTGGCCGCCCTTCCCATTGCGGCACGACTCGCCAGGTCTTGCTCAGCAGCACACCGCTGAATTGCACGAGATGACTGCCGCGCTCGAGGCGGAGTTGGTGGTGCGCCGGCGCGATCGGCTCGACCTGGACCCCGTTGACGCGCAACCGCATGGTCATCGGCTCGGTGCTGAACAACTCGAACGTGCCCGTATCGCGAACGGTGAGATAGCCGCTGCCGTTGATCTCGACCGGCATGATGCCCGGCTCAAACCCCGTCCGCACCACCGCATCGTCCGGCGGCGGCAAATTGAAAAACCACGCCGGCACCTCGAATGAATCGCGGTAACTGCGCGTCATCATCGCGGAGCAGCGAGGGTCGTCCGCCAGCCAGTCGGCGCGAATGTCCCACGAGTGCGGCTTGCCGGTGCTATCGCGTACCATCGGACGGGGCGGCACGAACGAGACGCACCATCCTTCCTGCTGCAGGAAGACCACGCCGGCAAGCTTGAGTATCAGAATCGCGGCGACCAGACCGCGCGCGGCCGCGCGCCGAAGAAATTGCGGATGCAGCCACGCGAGCGTCGGCGCGATCAGGCCAAGCAGCAGTGCCTCGCCGAGCTGCTCGAGCGGCGCGCCGTCCAATGGTCCCGACAGACGGCTCGGGGCGATCACCGCCACGATCGCGAGAACGCGCCACACCGTCAGGGTCATCGCTGCTTGCGGAGAATGGCAGCGGCCGGACGGTTGTCGACGTCGTGGACGATCTTTTCGATGCGCCACCCGCCCGCCGTCAACCGCTCCAGGCGCGGCGACTGTTCGTAGGTGACGAGCAGGCTGTCGGCGGGGCCGGCAGGCACCGCATCGGGCGCGATGTATTGCGTGCGGGCGAGCAACTCCGCCTTGCCGTTGACCGTCGAGTAGAACCGCCATTTCACGCTGGCGTCATCGACGTCGTCGGCAAAATAAAACGCGGGCGCCCTACGGTCGGCGATCAAATACGCGGCGACGTCGACAAACGCGACGTTGTCGTAGTAGAACGCCGAGCGCAGCTTGTAGTGCGTGAAGTAGTCGAAATAGAAATACGCGAACTGCACCGGCGCCAACGCGAGCGCCGCCACCGTCACGAGCCGCACCGCCCAGGAGCGCGATTGCCATAGCAGCGCGAAGCCAAGGCCCCCCGTCAACGCGAGGAACGGCAACAGGTACATCGCCCGCTGAATCAGGCTTGGCTCGCCTTTGAGCGCCGCAGGGATTGGCGCCGACACGATGCCCGCAACGATCACGAATGCGACCCAGTCCCGCCGGCGCCACAGCGCGAGCGCTCCGGCTGCGAGCAGCGGGGCCGCCGACAGCAACACGAATCCTGACCGCGCCGTCGACGTCGTCATGCTTGGGCCGCCGCGAATGAACAGCAGCGTCGGGTCAAAGAAACTGAGATACGTTGGCAGCAGCCCGAACGTCTGCCCTTCCTGCCGGTCGTAGCGCGCCATCGTCTGCGCGAGCATGTCCGGATGCAGGGCAATCCACAGCAGCGCGAGGCTGACCGGAACGGCGAAAGCGAGTCCGGACTCCGCGATCGGGCGAACGCAGCGGCCCTGGCGCCACATCACGATCCAGGACAGCAACAGGTAGCCCGGCATCATGGCCCATGACGCGATGTACGAATAGCAGCCCACACCGAGGATGGCCCCGGCTGCGATCGCGAACTTCCGCTGTCCCGTCCGAACGTGCTCGTGGAGGCACCACAACCAGCCGCAGACGAACGGCAATGGGCAAATGTAATCAAGCGCCTGCCGGCTCAAAACGACCTGCGTCGGCGCCAGCGCGAGGAGCAACGCCGCTGCCAACGCCGGGCCGCGCCGCCCGATGACTCGAAGGGCCACCAGGTACATCAGCAGCGGCGTGAGAATGCCCCCGATGAACGCCGCCGTCAGCCGCACGCTGGTGATCGACAGCGGCAGTACTTTGACGACGAGTGCCGTCAGGTAGAACAGCACGGGCTGGTAGTAGGTGTCGCCCCACTCGTGCGGCTTGCGGCCGAGCGGGTCCGAGAGATTGACGAACAACGGCAGGAAATCGCCGCGCAGGTTGCGGCCGGTGTTGGCAATCGAATGGGCCGCGACGCCGAAGTGGGCTTCATCGCCGCCGAAATAGACGGGCGTGTTGCCGAGGTCGTAGAAGTAGATCGCCGCGAGCACAGCGATCAGCACGACGCCGATGAATCGTGGATTGCGGAGCAGGGCTATAGCTTACGCGCCGCCGTGCGGACGCGCCATCTTTTCCGGCTTCACCCACGCCTCGAATTGCTCCGGCGTCACGTGCCCGAGCGCCAGCGCCGCTTCGCGGAGCGACAAGCGCTCGTGGTGCGCTTTCAACGCGATCGCCGCCGCCTTCTCGTAACCGATGTGCGGATTGAGCGCCGTCACCAGCATCAGCGATTCCTCGACATGCTGCCGGATGCGATCGAGGTTGGGCTCGAGACCGCGCGCGCAATGCAGATCGAACGAGCGGCACGCATCGGCGAGCAGCTCGATCGATTCGAGCACGTTGTGCAGCATCACGGGCTTGTAGACGTTGAGCTGAAAGTGGCCCTGGGTATTCGCCATGGCGACCGTCAAGTCGTTGCCATAAACCTGCACCGCGACCATGGTCAGCGCCTCCGACTGTGTCGGGTTGATCTTGCCTGGCATGATCGACGAGCCGGGCTCGTTTTCGGGAATGCGCAGCTCACCGATACCCGCGCGCGGCCCCGATGAATAGAGCCGCACATCATTCGCCATCTTCATCAGCGCGGCGGCCAGCGTCCTGATGGCGCCGCTGGTCGCAGCAATCGCATCGTGACTCGACAACGCCGCCACGTGATTCGACGTTTCGCGGAACGGCTGGCCCGTTTCTTCGGCGATGTATCGTGCAGCGGTCGCGCCGAAGCGCGGATGCGCGTTAAGGCCGGTGCCGACGGCCGTCGCCCCGAGCGCCAACTCGTACAACCCGTCCATTGTCAGGCCAATGCCGGCGATCGCCGCGTCGATCTGCGCCACCCACCCGCCAATCACCTGCCCGAGGGTGATGGGCACGGCGTCCTGCAGGTGCGTCCGCCCGATGATCACGACGTTCGCGTGTTCCCGCGCCTTTGCCGCCAGCGTGTTGCGAAGCGACGTCACCGCGGGCAGCAGCCGATGCGCGATGCCCTCGACGACGACGATGTGCATGACGACCGGGAAGCCGTCGTTGGATGACTGTCCCTTGTTGACGTGATCGTTCGGGTGAATGGGCTCGTGCGAACCGAGTGGCTTGCCGGCGAGCTGATTCGCGCGGTTGGCGATCACCTCGTTCGCGTTCATGTTGCTTTGCGTGCCGGACCCCGTCTGAAAAACAACGAGCGGGAACTCCTGATCGAGGGCGCCGTCGATGACTTCATCCGCCGCTTGCGCGATTAGCCTGGCGCGCTCCGCGGCAATCGTGCCCAGCTCCCCGTTGGCGAGCGCCGCACCCTTCTTCAAGATGCCGAGCGCACGGATCACGGGCCGCGTGAACACGAAGCGCGGCACGCCGATGGCGAAGAACTGCCGGGACCGCTCGGTCTGTGCGCCCCACAAGCGATCGGCCGGTACCTCGACCGGTCCGAGGGCGTCGTGTTCGGTGCGGGTCATCGCACGAGTCTAACCCGACGCGCAGGCATGCCACGAAGGACACGAAGAACACGAAGACTCTTTTTACGTTGCCGCTACGCGAGCGTGCCTAAGTGTTGCTTCGTGTCCTTCGTGTCCTTCGTGGCCAGGGATGGCGCCGAGGTTAAAACCCTGGGGTCAAACCGAACTGCCACAACCAGCCGCGGCGCGAGCGGTCAAGCGGCCTGACGTAGTCGAACTCGGCGATCGCGAAGCCGAGGACGTTGACACGAAGGGCGACGCCGGCGCTGCGCACCCAATCGCGTTCACCGCCGGCAAAGCGCGGTTTGTCACTCGACGTCCACGCCATGCCCGCGTCGGCAAACAGCGCCATCTCGATCGGGAACGGCCCGTAGAAGTTGCGCCGGCTGAACAACCCAAGCAGCGGGAACCGCAATTCGGCGTTGGCGATCGCCACGCGGCTGCCGTTCAATCGATCGAATGCCGGGCAGGCCATCAAGTCGACGGACTCGCACTCGTTCGCGTCGAACGATCCGAAGTCGTATCCCCGGACCAGTCCCTGATAGCCCAGGAACAGCGGCGTCAAGCGTGTGTCTTCGGCGCCGCTGCCGTAACGGCCGTAGTGCATGCCACGCAGCGCGAAGGTGAACGGCCGCGCGGGCATGAAGTAGCGCCGGTAGTCGGCGAGCAGGCCGCCGTAGGTCAGCGAGCCGGCCAGCTGCGAGTATTCGAACCGATACCGGCGTCCGACCAGCGGGCTGGTCGCGCCGAAGATCGACGAATCGTAGACCAGCGCGGCCGTCGCCTCGCCCATGTTGATGGCGTCGGGCCGCGGCAAATCCTGCTCCCGCTGATCGAACAACTGCCCCGTGACCGGCGAGAAGAAATCGGTTTGCACGACGGCATCGAAACCGATGCGGCGCACTCCGGCGCTCACTTCGAAACGCTGCACGCGGCTGAACGGATACTGCGCGAGCGCGCTCGCGCCGGAGTTCAACTGCGTGACGCGCACCTGCTGCTGCACGATCGCCGACTGCCCGTCGACCTCGCCAAGGCCCTGCGCGTAACTGCCGGTCACATACGGCAGGTGCTCGAGGACGACGCCCCAGTTCCAGCGTGACTTGCGATTCAGATACACCGCCTGGGCGCCAGTTTCTTCGATGCGGCTGGTCGATTGCACGGTCGCGCCGATCATGTGGTCGCTGAGAATGTCGGTGAACAGCATCGAGATGCCGCCGGCGGCATAGGTGCCGAACCGATCGGCGCCGATGCCGACCGTCGGCTGGCTGATCCCCTCCAACGACAACGTGGCCTTGTAATCGGTGCTTTCGTAGGGCGTCGGCTGCGGCAGCCCGGCGCTGCTGCTCTGCAGCAGCTGCACGACTTCATCCGGGCGGCGATTGTCCGGCGGCAGGATCGAGTAGTTGCGCATGTCCGCGGCGAGCGCGCCAACGGTCGCGGCGCGCGACGCTTCCGTCGCGTAGATGTTGTAGTGATCGTTTTCGAACACGGTGAACACAAGCGTGTTGGCGGCGGAGGCCGCGGACAGCGCCGGCGTCAGCGGCGTGATGCCGGCGACGCCCGAGACGATATTGGTCACTCGTGTCGCGGTGCCGCCTCGCGAGGGATTCTGCAGGCGATACACGTTCGGAATACCGTCCGGCGTCGCCACGAAGTAGAGCGCGCCGTCCGCGCCGAACTCCGGGTTCGAGTTGCGGCCGGTCGCAAACCCGGCATACTCTCGGACGCGGCCGCCGCTCGGCGCGATCGCGCCGATCCGATAGTTGCCAAATGCCAGCGACTCCAGGTTCGACGAGAAGCGATCGGTGACGAAGATCAAGTCGCGGCCGTCCGGCGACCATTCCGGATCGAGATCCGCAAACGGATCGTTGGTGATCTGCTGCAGCTGCTTGCTCTCGAGCGAGTAGACGAACAGATCGAGGACGCCGCCGCTCAGCGCCGAGAACGCGACTTGTCGACCGTCCGGCGACCACGCCGGGTTGTAAATCTCACCGAGGTCCTTGAACTCGAACTCCCCCTCACGACGGCCATTGCGTGTGTCGACGATGGTCAACACCGGCTGGCCGGCGCGCAACGCGGCGAACACGAAGCGCCGGTTGTCGGGCGCCCAGTCGCCGGCGGACGACAGGAACTGCAGACTGTCGAAATGCGGATCGCTGGTCGTTTCCACCAGCTTACGGATGATTCGTCCGCTGGCGACGTCCGCGACATACATGTCGATCGAAAACATCGACTTCTCCGACAGGAACACCATTCGCGTGCCGTCGGGGCTGATCGCCGGCGTGACGTTGATGTCGCCACCGCCCTGCTCGCGCGAAATCACCATCCGGCCGAACGAGCTGGCCGGCCGTGCCGTCTCGTAGACGGCGGCAAACGAACGCTTGGTGGCCTCGTGCCACTCCGCCGACAACTGCTCGTCCTCCATGCCGAGGATCGCCCCGATCGCCGCTTCGATGTTGCCATCCGGGCCGGTGCCGCGCAGCAGGTCGCCAACGACGCGGTCGCCCCAGCGTCCGGCGACATACGCCCAGAAGGCGTGGCCGTACCGGTACGGGAAGTAGTCCGGATCGTCGAGCTTGTCGATGGTCGGCATCGCGTCGCGCGACGCCGCTTCACGCACCCACATCGCGGTGTTGGAATCGATCGGTCCAAGCGACAGGTACTCGGCCATGCCCTCGATGAACCACAGTGGCAGGGCCTGCAGCCCGGGGCCGACCGGACGCCCTCTGACGTCGGTCTGCGACGCCATGTCGTACTGGAAGGCGTGCACCAGCTCGTGGCCGAGCACGTGATCGGTTTCCGCGAGACCGCCGGCGAACGGCAGAATCACGCGCCGGCGGTTGCCTTCCGTCACACCGCCGGTGCCTTCGCCAATGTCGCCGATGATGTTGGTCTGCTGGAAGTGCGGATGCGCCGCATAGAGGATCAGCGGCTGGCGTCCGCGCAGCTCGTGGTTCAGCAGTTTGGACAAGCGCGCATACCAGCGCTCGGCCATCCGCGCCGCCAGGCGCACCGCGGCTTCTTCTTCCGGGTAGTAATAAATGTCGAAGTGCTCGGTCGTCAGGACCTTGAAATCGAAGTTCTCGTACTGAACCTTGTTGCGCCCGAAATATTGCGCAGCCGAGGGAACGGCGGTGCAGACGAGGAGCAGCAGCGCCAACACAGCAATCGCACGCGAACGCATACACACCTCGCCACCGCTTTTTGCAAGATGCACGCCCGTGGCGCGCCGAGCGTGACCGCAGTGGCGACCTCGGCGGTGGACAACGCCGGCGCGAATGAGATCCCGCAAGGCAAGCGCCTTGCATCGGCCTCCCCGTTGGAGGCTACGCAGATGAACTTGCGAGATAAGTACAACCACGCGATTCAGACGGCCAAGGGATTCCGGATGGAAGGCAAAGCCGAAGAACGCGACGGGAAGCTCTACCTCAAGGGAGTGGTGAAAAACCAGGACGAGGTCAACAAGATCTGGGACGCCATCAAGACCGTTCCCGACTGGCGCAACGATGTCGTCGCCGAAGTCACGGTCGACCCCAACGCGCCGAAGCAGACCACCTACACGGTGCAGTCCGGCGACACGCTCAGCAAGATCGCGCGCGAGCATCTCGGTGATGCCAACGCGTACATGAAGATTTTCGAAGCCAACAAGGATCAGCTCAACGACCCCGACAAGATCAAGCCAGGCCAGGTTCTGAAAATTCCAAGTGCTGCCTAGATGGGCAGGGCACCTGAATTGCTCCATATTCAGGTGGAGGGTTAGAACATGGCCCAGAACAACAGAAATCAGAACCAGAACAACCAACAGTCTGGACGCAGTTCCCAGGGGCAGGGCGGTCAGGACAACCAGCAGAGCCGTCAGTCCCGTGGCAACCAGAATGGCAACGATTCGAACCGCAACGATGCGAACCGCCAGGGGCAGGGCCGGGAACAGGACGGTCAGAATTCCGGTTCACGCAGCCGTTCGAATCAGTACGACGACATGGAGGACGACAGCGGCATCTGACGCCGTCGGTTAACATGCAGACGCGCCGGACCCGCCTCGCAGCATCCGTGGGTCCGGCGTTTTTCTTCTATGGCTGAACCACTGCAACTCTATTGGCTGTTTATCCTGGCGGTGCCGATTGCGTGCATCGCGTGGACGGTCACGCACGAGGAAGTCTTCAAGGAGCCGCGCGAATGGTGTGTTCGAAAGAGCGAGACCGCGCGGCATCTCTATCAACGCAAGTTCTTCTATCTGTTCACCTGCGAGTACTGTTTCAGCCACTACGTCGCCGCCGGAGCAGTCTTGCTCACGGGCTATCGCCTGCTGATGCCGGACTGGCGTGGGGCGTTCGTCGCGTGGTTTGCCCTCGTGTGGGTCGCCAACGTGTATATGAGCTTGTTCGGGCGGCTCCGCCTCGACATCAAACGCGAGCGCGTTGAAATCAAGGCGGAGGAAAAGCAGCTCGAAGAAGAAACCGCCCGGCCTAAACCGGCGCCAGTCCGTCGTTTGCAGGACCGTTAATCACCTCGCCGAATTTATCGAATCGCGAACCGTGACACGGGCAGTCCCAGGTCTTCTCGGCGGGGTTCCACTGCACGATACAGCCAAGATGCGGACACACGGCCGAGCGCTCGTGGAGCGCGCCGGTCTGGTCTCTGTAACACGCGACCTTGAGGGCGCCCTTGCGCAGTACCGCGCCGCTGTCTTTGGCAATCTGATCGGCCGACTCGACATCGCCGCCCGTCACCCAATCCGCGTACTGGGCGGCCATGTTTGCCGCTTCTTTCGCAAACTCCCCTGACGCGCGCAGCGTGATGCGGCCCGGATCGTACAGCGTCTTCCACGGATTCGGCCGCCCGAGGATCAGGTCGGTCAGCAGGATGCCGGCAAGCGTGCCGTGGGTCATGCCATTGCCCGAGTCGCCCGACACCATGTAGACATTGTCGCTGTCGAGCGGATTGTGCCCGATGAATGCAAGACCGTCGACCGGCTCCATCACCTGCCCCGCCCACCGGTAGGCGATGTCGGTAACCGACGGATACCGCTCGCGCGTCCACGCTTCGAGGCGCGGATGACGCTCCTCGATGTCGTCCGCCTGCCCGCTCTTGTGATCCTCGCCGCCGACGATCAGCAGGTCGTGGTCCGCATCGACGCCCGGTTGCAGCCGGATGTAGTGGTACGGGTCGCCGGTGTCCCACAGCAGAATCCCCGGCACCGACCCGCGCGGCACGCGCGCGCCGATCACATACGTCATGTACGGCGCCTGCTTGGTGTGCACCACCACGCGGTCGTTGACCGGTGTGTTGGTCGCGACGACGATGTCGCGGGCGCGGACCACGCCACGCTCGGCTTCAACACACGCCTGAGCGCCGCCCTGGATGTTGCGGGCGTGGGTCCCTGTGAAAATGCGGCCGCCGCCGCGTTCGATCGCCTCGGCCACGCCGGCGAGATATTTCAGCGGATGAAACTGCGCCTGCCGCGGGAACTTGAGGCAGGGCCCCGTCTCGAACGGCGCGGGGGCCTTGTCGACTTTGACAACCTCGCCGAGGCCGGCGCGATGCACCGCCGCCAACTCGTCATCGAGATACGACTCGTCGTGTTCGGGCGCGCAGAACAAGTAGCCGTCGAGGCGCACGAAGTCGCACGCGATCTGTTCGTTGGTGACGATCATCTCGATCTGATCGACAGCGGCGGTGTGGCTCTGCGCAGCCAGACGCGAGCCGCGTTCGCCGTGCAGACGCTCGAGCTCGAAAAATCGGTCGTCGAGCGCATTGACGAGGTGGGCGGTCGTCATCCGCGTCATCCCGCTGCCAATCGCGCCGTCGTCGAGCACGACCACCGACTTCCCAAGTTGGGTAAGCAGATAAGCGGTTGTAAGACCGGCAATGCCCGCGCCGACGATGCACACGTCGGCCTGGACGTCCTCGATCAGCGGTGAAAAACTCGGAAGCTTAGCCGTGGCAAGCCAGACGGAGGTCGAGTTGGGTGCGGCCATGCCGCACTGGCAAGCAACGCCTATTCCAGTACGCGGGTTACTGCCTCCAGCAGCGCCTGGTCCGACGGGAAACCCGTCCGCGACTTTTCGAGCAGCTTGCGCCCGTCCACCCACAGCGAGAACTCACCTCGACCGCCAGGCTCGATGGCGACGTCATGGTTCGTCGCCTCCTTGATCGTCGCGGCCGCCCGGGCCGCGCGGGGCTCGTAGTTTCAGACGACGCAGTAGCGGATGGTGATGCGCGGCATGGATACAGGCTAACAGGCCGGCGGGCGGCAGGCCAGCCCGCTACGCGCGTCCGGCGAATTCGCGCGTTTCGCTGTGGACCTTCACACGCTCGCCTTCCTTAATGAACAACGGCACCTGGATTTCCAGACCGGTCTCGAGCGTCGCCGATTTGGTGACGCTGCCGCTCGCCGTGTTGCCGCGCACGCCCATCTCGGTGCGGGTCACCGTCAGCTCGACGTGCGGCGGAAAGACGATGCCGATGGGTTGACCGTTGTAGCGATGGATTTGCACTTCGACGTTGTCGACCAGCAGGCCGCGATCGTCGCCGAGGACATCGGCGCCAAGCGTCAGTGTATCGAACGTCTCCTGATCCATGAAGTGATAGCCGTCGGCATCGCTGTAGGTAAACGTCGCCGTCGACATCACCAGGTCGGGCTCGGCAAATTTGTCGCCGGCCTTGAATGTCTTGTCGAACACCGCGCGGGTGATCAGGTTGCGCATCTTCAGGCGCACCAGCGTCTGCCCGCCGCGTGCCGTCGGCTTGGACACCTCGACGTCGAGACAGTGATAGGGGGCGTTCTCGTATTCGAAATACGACTTGCGCTTGATCTCGATCGCTTCAATCAATGTCGGCATACAGCTTAGAGGCGTAACAATAATCCGATGGTGAATCGTGAATACGCGATGCGCCGTCCGACCAACCCGAACGATGCGTCCTTCGACAGACTGCGGAGATGACGCACATCGAAACGCACGCCGACGTTGTTGGTCACCAACCCGGTGGCGCCGCCGCCGAGGACGATCGCCGGCACGGTCCGGCGCACCTGGAATACTTCGAGGAAGTCTTCCGCTTCCGCGTGAATCATCCCGCCGCCGCCGGTGACGTAAGGGCGCAGACCGCCGCCGGTGAATCCCGGTGGCAACGACAGGACGATGCTGCCGGTAAGGTCGGTGACGTAGCTCCCCGGCTTCACCAGCGGCTGCAGGCGAGCTTCTTCTTCGTTCTGGAAAAAGCCGGCGATGTTGCCGAGCTCCACTTCGTAGCCGAGGATGCCATTGTTGATCACGCGCGCGGCGACGCCCAACACCAGCTTTTTCTTCGCCGCCGCAAGCTCCAGATCGACGATCGACGTCGATCCGCCGAACTTGATCCCGATAAACGGCACCACGAAGAAATCTGTTTGTGCCGATGCGGGAGCCGCCGCCGCCAGCAACAACCCGATGACCAGCGCGGCCCGGCGAGCCGAAGGCCTCGACATCAGATGAACAGCCGCAGGAAGATCTTCACGAACGGAGACGAGGTCACGTTGGCATTTTCGAGATCGTAGCCCTGCGCGAGGCCGCCGCTGTTGGCGACCAAAATCAGCGTCAGCTGCCGCGACGGCATCTTCACGATCAGCGCGGACGAAGCGTCGCGAAGGTGGCCGAACGTCCAGACCAGCCGCTGATTCGATTCCATCGTCACGAACCAGCCGAGGCCGGTCGGCATCTCGATCTGGACGTTGTTGACGTTGAAGCGGGCGTTGCTCCACATCTGGTTCAGCGTGCTGAAACTGAGCGGGACGCCGTTGCGTTTGTCGAGCTCGCCTTCGAACTTCGCGAGGTCGGAGGCCGTGGCGACCAACCCGCTCGCCGCATCGAGGCTGAACTGCGGATACTCCGATCGGAAACTGCGGCCCTTGGCGTCGATGCGGTACGGCACCGCGACGTTTGCGAGCAGCCGCTGATACCGCTCGACGGCGGCCGGCGTGAACAACTCCCGCGCCGCCGCGCCCTCCGCGCGATCCAGATCGAGGCCGGGCACAGAATTCTGCAGCGCGAGCCGATCGAGTACCTCCGTGGCGAGCGCCTGACGGAACGCCTGCTTGGTGCAATGCTCGACGACCGGCGTCAAAGACTGGAACAGCACCGGGTCGTAACGGAAGCGCCCGCCGGTGGCGTGCGCCAGGACCTGCCGCACGCTGGTATCGGCGACCGGGAACGCCGGGTCGAATGCGCGAATGTCCTGATCGACCGGGAAGAAGTACCGGTCCGCGCAGACGCCGACCAGCACCCCGGTCATCGCCTGCGTGATGCCGCCGACCGGATATAACGTGCGCGAGCTCGTCGGAATCTGGTTCTCGACGTCCGCGTATCCGTAATACTTCTCCCAGACGGTCTGGCCCTTCTGCAGAATGACGGCGGACAGACCGGGCATGCCGATCTGCTGGATCAGCGGTCCCAGGTAGCGATCGAAGATCTGGAACGGAAACTGGTCCTGTGCCGCCCCCCCGCGGCCGGGAGCCATTAGAACCGCCACGGCCAGGAGAAAGGACAAGAACTGGAATTTCATGGGTTTACGGGGGTCACCCCATAATATATCGGTCGCTTTTGCCAATTCGTGTGTTAAAGTCTGCGGGTTGAATTTTGTGAGGATGCCTGCACTTCGTCTGTACTCCAGGTTCGTCGTTCTGACGCTGAGCTTGATGGTGGCCGGCGCCGCCATCGCTGAAGCGCAGCAGGCGAGCACCCTGAAGGTCCGGCCGTTCTTCCGCGACGGCAAAGTGCTGGTCAGCTTCTCGCTCGACGGCGGGATGAGCGACGAAATGAAAGCGGTCGTCCAAAGCGGTCTCCGCACCGTGTTCACCTACACCGTTGAACTCAAGCTCAAGGTGCCGGCGTGGGTCGACCGCACCGTGGCCACCGCAGTGGTGTCGACCAGCGTCGATTACGACAACCTGACCCGCAAGCACACCATCTCGCAGGCTCGCAACGGACGCGTCGAGCAATCCTTCGTCGTCGAGGATCCGGCCGAAGTGGCGCAGATGGTCACCAATTTCGAACGGCTGGCGTTGTTCGATACCAGGAACCTGGAACCGAATCGCGACTACTACCTGCTGGTGCGCGCCGACGCGCGTCCGCGCAGCAGCGCGCCGCTGTGGCCGTTCGGCGGCACCGCGAGCGGCCTCGCGCGTTTCACGTTCATCCCGAACTGATCGCGCGACGCCCACGAAATCATTTCACAAACAACGAAACTAACGAAGTTACGAAGACCACTAATGGTTTTCGTGTGCTTCGCTTGCTTTGGTGATTTCGTGTCACTATTTCGTGAACTTGGTGCCCGATGTCGAACTCGCGCCTGGTCTACTCCACCGATAAAGGTCGCACCTGCCCCACGTGCGGCTGGCCGGTCGACAACTGCCAGTGCAGCAAGACCCTCAGCGCCGGTAAAGAGGCTGTTCCAGATCGGCCGGTGGCGAAGCTGCGGATGGAAAAGAAGGGCCGCGGCGGCAAGACCGTCACCGTGATTTACGGCCTGCCGAACAACTCCGAATTCCTGAAGAGCCTGTGCGGTGAGCTCAAGCGCGCCTGCGGCTGCGGCGGCGCGACCACGGACGAGGGTGTGGAATTGCAAGGCGAGCTGCGCGATCGCGTGCGGCCGTTCCTCGAAAAAAAGGGATTTGTCGTGAAAGGGTAAGCCGTTCCGCGGCAGCGTTACTTCGGCCGCGGCAACCTTGGTACTTTCACCGGTCCGATCTGATTCCAGATCCGCCTGCCGACCAGATCGGCTTCCCTGAGTACCGCCGGCTCATCGAGCGCCAGCACCTTGTTGTCGCGCATGACGAATGCACCGTCGATCATCACCGACTCGATGTCCGACGGATGGCCGCCATGAATCACGGCCGACACGAGCCGGCCATGCGGCACTAAGTACGGCTTCAGCGTGTTCAAGACGAAGAGATCCGCCTTCTTGCCGACTTCCAGCGAACCAACCGTCTTCTGCTGATTGACCGCTTGCGCGCCCCCGTCCGTGGCATCGGCGAGGATGTCCTCGGGTTGCGGCAGGACGCCAGGAAACGGATCGGTACGTCGAATGCGCTCGGTGAGCAGCGCGATGCGCATCACTTCGAACACATCGTTGGTGTTGTTGTCGGTGCCCAACGCGATCGGGCACCCTGCCTCTCGGAGCTGGGGGATCGGCGGGTTGACACCGCGGTTCGCCGCCATGTTCGCCTGATGCGAGATGATCGTCCGGCTCTTGCCGAGCAGCGCGATCTCAGCCTCGTCCACATAGCGGGCGTGGGCGGCGAACAGCCGCGGCCCGAGGAAGCCGTGGCGATCGAGAAACGCCGCCGGCCGCAGTTTGTGGAACTTCTCCATGAACTGGTACTCGGCGACGCTTTGATTCAGGTGGATGGTGTAGCCGAGCCCATGCTTATCCGCGAATGCGCGCACCGCCCGGAGCAGTTCGGGGGAGGATGTTTCGGTGAGCGCCGCAGCGGGAAACACGCTGATCCGGCCGTTGTTCTTGCCGTGCCACGCTGCAAACAGGTCGTGAATTCGCTGCATGCCTTCATCACGCAGCTTGGCGGAAAAGCGCGGCGCCTCCGCTTTCGCGAAGCCCTCGGGCGACAGCGGTCCAGGCACGTTCTCGCTGTCGCGGACCGATTCCGCGAACACCCAGCGCAGACCGATCTTGGCGAGCGTGCCGGCGTAGCGGCCGATGTTGCCCGCGTTTTCCACGAAGGTCGTCGTGCCCGTGCGAATCGCTTCGAGGGCGCCGACCGTCACCATCAACTGCTGCTCTTCCCCTTGCAGCAGGCTGGCCGGCCGCACTTTCAGTTGCGCCGAGTTCGGAAAACCAAAGTCTTCGTTGAACCCGCGCTCGAGCGTGGCGGTGAGGTGCGCGTGGCAATTGATCAGCCCGGGGAACAGCGCTTTGTTTCGCCCGTCGATGACATCCGCGTTTGGATAACTCTTGAGCACCTGCTCGGTGGCGCCGATCGCGGCGATGCGGTCGGCAACAACCGCCAGCGCGACGTCGTGCTGCACGGCGTCGGCGTTGACGACGGTGGTGTTGCGGAAGACCGTGGCACGGCCACCGGCCGGCTGGGCTCGCAGGGTGTCGTCGCGTAGCAGTAGCGCCGCGGCGCCGGCGCCGGCGCCGATCATCAATTCGCGACGGGTGACGCCATCCGCTGATTGGTTCGACATAGCGCGATAGTGTGCCCTATCTCGCGGTGATTTGGTCGCGGAAGCGCTGCCCTAGCTGCTGTTCCCAGCTACCGTTGCCGCCTTTGCTCCCTCTTGTGCGAAAGAGTCTTCTCGATTCGATGTCCGGATCCCGCCGCGCCCTGTTACGATCCAATCCTCGCACTCACATGCTAGCAACGACGCCGGCCGTCCCCGGCCAATACCCCGTTTCGTGTCCGCATTGCGACGCGCGCGCCGGCGTGCCGGTTGCGGTGATGACGGTCGCCAACGATCCGAGCGCCTTGCGCCTCGACTTCCGGTGCGGCAGTTGCCATCACAAGTGGTGGCAGCAGTTCACCGCCGCCTTTTCGAAATAGTCGATTGCACCCCGCTGTTGTGGGACAGGGGGAAGGCACGAATTGATCGGGGTTAGCTCAGCACCCTGGCAAGCGTTGCGATCTGGCCGGCATGCCGCAACGCGTGCTCGGCCGCGTGGGTGATCAGGCCCAGCGTGGTGGACGGCAGCTGCTTGCGGCCGACGCCCCGCACGACCAGCAGCTCGCCGTCTGTAGTCGATCGGACTTGGGCCATCGCCTCGTCGATCGCCCGACGCACGCGCGCCGCGATTTCTTCGGGTTCAAGACCGGTCAGCGTGGCTTCCAGCCGCATGTCGGCGAGCTGTGCCTCCGTCATCTGCTGCCCTCTCGCATACGTCATGAGGCGATCCGTTGCGCCGGCGATGTGCACCGCGTGAAAGCCGATCGACGCTGACCGGCCCGGACGCTGCCAGAGCCGGTCGACAGACAGCGAAGAGACGATCTCGGGCACATCGAGCCGGACTTGCAGGAACGTGTGCGCCGCGGGCATCAGCATCGGCGTCACGCCCTCAACGGGACCACCAAGCCAGAATTCCATCGCCCGATTGTTGCAGACTCTGCGCGTCTTGACCGGAATATTCCTGTTAAGCGATAGTCGCCGTCATGCCATCGACTTCACCCAACGCGTCGGCATTGATCGATCAGCGCATCATGCGCGATCTCGGCGACTGGCGTGGAGAGACGCTGGCCCGCATGCGCGCCTTGATCCTCGACGCCGATCCGCACATCGTCGAAGAGTGGAAGTGGGATAACCCGGTCTGGTCACGTGATGGGATCATCTGCACCGGCGAGGCGTACAAGAAGGTCGTCAAGCTGACGTTCGCGAAAGGGGCCGCCCTTCCGGATCCGTCACGGCTCTTCAATTCGAGCCTCACCGGCAACACCCGGCGCGCCATCGACATCCCCGAAGGCGTGTCTGTGAATCCGCGAGCATTCAAAGCGCTGATCAAGGCCGCGATCGCCGCGAACCGCGATGCAGCAAAACCCGCGAAACGCAGTGGCAGCACGAAAAACCGCCAAACCCAAGAAACCAAAACTGCTCGCCGGCGGTAATCCGCAGATTGCCAGGGCCGCCGGCGACGCGCCGGTGCGGGCGTACCTCGCCGCGATGCCGGGGTGGAAAAAAGATCTCGGCAAGCGCCTCGACGCGCTGATCGTTCGCACGGTGCCGCGAGTTCGCAAAGCGGTGAAGTGGAACTCGCCGTTTTACGGCATCGAGGGGCAAGGCTGGTTCCTCGCGTTTCACGTGTGCACGCGCTACGTCAAGGTCACGTTCTTCAAGGGCACGGCACTACGCCCGCTGCCACCCGGCGGCACCGCCCGCAGTGGCGACACGAGGTGGATCGACATCTACGAGGATGATGAGGTCGACGAATCGCAGCTGGTCAAGTGGATAAAGCAAGCGGCGGCGATTCCGGGTTGGATGATGCGCGACGCCAGCGCACAAAAGTGACTGTGCGCGTGATGGCGCGCCCGGAAGGGCTCGAACCTTCGACCCCCGGCTTAGAAGGCCGGTGCTCTATCCA
>DASPNQ010000046.1:0-29532 GCA_035626435.1 Vicinamibacterales bacterium | reverse complement strand
TTATGGTGTTGCTGGTAGCGATCTTCGTCGACCCGTTGTTCGCGAACAGGCGCACGTTGTAGGTGCCGGCGGCGGGCGCCGGGAACGACACCGTCGCACTGGTCATGCCGGAAGACGGCGGCGTGCGCGAGCCGTTCAGGTACATCCACGTGATGTAGCTCGTATCGCTGCCCCCGCTCGGGAACAGCCCGACCCAATCCGTGGCGTTGCCGGGGCCGTTCGCAATCGACACCGACAGCGTGCTCCCGGACGTGGCCGTTGACGGCGCGGTGATGGTCGGTTGCGGAGCCGTATCGTCGTTGACGATGGTGCCGAGACCCTGCGCGTCAGCAATGCTGGCGTTGACTGCCGACGACAGGTTCACCGTGAACGTTTCCGACGGCTCGTACGTCGTATCACCGATGATCGAGACGTCGATGGTGCGCGTTGTCGAGCCTGGCTCGAACGTGACCGATCCTGACTTCGCCACGTAGTCACTGCCACTCGAGGCCGTGCCGTTCGCCGTCGCATAGTTGACGGCGACGGTCTGCGACGGATTCGCTGGCGACAGCGTCACGGTGAACGTCGCGGTCGATGTCCCGCTGTTGCCTTCGGTGACGCTGATGTCGTCGATCGCCAACGTGCGCTGTGGAGCCACGGTGACGGTTTCGCTGGTGGCGACCTTGATCAGCTCATTGTTGGAGAATAAGCGCACGTTGCAGGTCGTGCCGTTGGCGCTCGGCGCTGTGAAAGTGACGGTCGCCGACGACATGCCGCTCGCTGGGGCCGTGCGGGTGCCGTTCAGGTAGCGCCAGTCGATGTAACTGCCATCGGCCGACGATGCCGGGCAGAAGAACCCGAGCCAATCTTTCGGGTTGCCCGAACCATTGGTAAGCGTCGCGGTCACGGTGGTGCCGCTGATCGAGGCATGCAGCTCAGGTTGGCATGTCTGCAGAGCCCTGCCGACGTTCAGCCGCCCGCCCGATACCGTCTTGCCCGATAAAGAGGCCTCCGGATCGACGCTCGACATCAGGATCGATTTCAGCGTCGCCGTCGGCGACGGGCAGTGAGCGAGCACCAACGCGGCGGCGCCCGAGACGTGCGGGACGGCCATCGAGGTGCCGCTGAGGCTCCCGTACTTGTTACTTGGCAGCGTCGACAGCGTCGGGCCGCCCGGCGCAGCGAGATCGACCGATGCCGCACCGTAGTTTGAGAATGACGCCAGCGTGCCGCGGTTGTTGACCGCGGCAACACTGAGTATGTTGTCGCCCGGCAGCGACGCTGGGTAGTGCGGGACGGCGTCCGTGTTATTCCCCCCGGAGCCGGCGGCCGCGACGAACAGCATGTCCGCGCCGTTGGCAGCCTCGATTTCGTTTCGGAGTGCCTGCGAGTAGTCACCGCCGCCCCAGCTTGCGTTGATGACGCGGATGTTGGCGTCCGCACCGAGAGCCGCCTTGGCTTTGATGGCGAAGTCGATGCCCTTGATGGCGTCGGTCGTCGTCCCGGTGCCGTCTGCCGCCAGCACCTTGATGGCCATCAGCGTCGTGGTCCAGTTCACTCCGGTGACGCCGATGTTGTTGTTGCCGACGGCACCGATGATGCCTGCGACGTGCGTGCCGTGACCGCCGTCATCGAACGGCAGACAGCTGTTGTTCAGCGCGTTGAAACCGTGCGTGCCGGTCTCGCACGTGACGGTGGTGCTCCCCAACGTCACGGAGAACCGTCTCGGCGCAGCGAAGACGTTGGCCGCCAGGTCGGGGTGGAAGAAGTCGATGCCGGTATCGAGGATCGCCACGATGTTGGCGCGCGAACCCGTGTTCAGATCCCATGCGGCCGTCGCGCCGATGTCGGCGCCGGGCGTGCCGGCCTGCCCGTCGACGGTCTGTCCGGTGTTGAATAGTCCCCACAGCGATCCGAACGACGGGTCGTTCGGTACGGCGGTGGCGCGAATGATGTAGTTCGGCTCGACGAACTCCACGTCCGGGTTCGCGCTGAGTCGCGCGATCATCTCGCTCGTACTCAGGTCATATGAGCGCAGCCGACGCGCGCCGAGTCGGCCGATTGGCTCAACGACATCGCTGTCCGCCTGAATTTCGGCGCGCGCACGCTGGATGCGTCCGGCCTGCGAACGATAGCGAACGATCACCTCGCCCTCGACGGCTTCCCGTCCGTCGATCACGACGGTTCGGCGCGCCGGTTGTGATTCCTGGCTGAACAACGCGTCGGCGCTCAGCGTCATCAGCGCCAGCGCAACACTCACAAAGACTCTGCTCGGGCATCGCTTCAACATGTCTCAACTCCAGCGGCCGGCCGCCGCAGCTGATCGCGCTCGACGGAATTCCAATGGACCGCGCCTCACGGCCCGGCTCACTGCAAAGAAGTCGCCAGCAAATGGCAGCCCGTTTTCTGCCTCGCAACGGACTTCTGAATTCGTCGGACGAAAAGCGATGTTTCGCGGGAAAACGTGCGACTGCAGCGAGTGCGCGTACATGCGGACGGCGCCGACACATCGTCGGCACCTCAACCGATCGGATCACGAGGTTTGATGCTGCGGAAACTTTATTCAGCGCAGCGGCGGACTTATTCCGAGCTGCGTGTAGCGGACTGCGCGCCCGGCGGCTCGCGGAATGGATCCACGGCAATGCGGTCGTAGGTCACTTCGAGAATCTGCAACTGTTCGGTTCCACCGGGCGCCTGCAAAATCGCGCGCTCCCCTTCGGCTTTTTTCATCAACGCGCGGGCTAGCGGCGACACCCAGCTGATGTAATTGCGGTCCAGATCCACTTCGTCGACGCCGACGATGCTGACGGTGCGTTCGGCCCCGCTCGACGTCGAGAACCGGACGGTGGCGCCGAAGAACACTCGCGACGCGGTCTGGGCGCTGCGTGGGGTTTCGGGATCGACGACTTCCGCGGCATCAATGCGCTTGCTGAGGAAGCGGATCCGCCGATCGATCTCACGCAGCCGGCGCTTGCCGTACTGGTAATCGGCGTTCTCGCTGCGGTCGCCGTTGCTCGCGGCCCACGCGACGACTTGCGTGACTGCCGGGCGCTCCTTGTTCAGGAGAAATTTGTGTTCGTCCTTGAGCCGCTGCAGGCCGGCGGGCGTGATGTAGTTCTTGACGCGCACGGCCGGGGTGTCGCTGACCGGCGCTCGTAGTGGGCGTTTCGTTCTCACAGACTGATTGAATCACGGCTGCGGCCGGTGCCGTCGCGATCACGCCAGGAGTTTGACGACCAGCTCGCGCGGCGAGTCGGTGACGACCTCGCAGCGGACCCAGTGGCCCGCGACGCGCTCTTCATGCCCGTCGCGCGTGACCCACCGCGCGCCGACTTCAACGTCGATCGGTGTGCCCGGCGTCAGGGTATCGACGGCGCTGCGCACCATCATGCGGACGGGATCGAGATCCTGAAGTTCGAACCGGACGCGTCGCAGCACGGGATTCACGGGCCGCCATTGTCCTCCGGCTGAGATTACGGCGCAACCCATTCTGGCGTCGACGCGTCCGTAATCCTCGCGCAGGTTTGCTCGAGGCCCTCATCAATCAGCTCATAGATGCGATCGCCGCCTGTCCGAGGCTGATTCCGCCGTCGTTGGGCGGGACCTGATGGTTGATCCAGACCTGAAAATCCGACGACAGCGCCGTCCGCAATTGCGCGACCAATAATTGATTCTGAAACACGCCGCCTGAGATAACCACGACGTCGACGGCCGTCCTCTCGCACAATTGCCTGGCCATCCCCGCCGTCGCCGCCGCGACGGCTTCGTGAAACCCACGCGCCATGTCCGCGGGATGCTGGCCGTCCCGGCGGCCCTCCATCATTGCCGCCAGCGTGGGCCCGAAATCCAGCTCACGCTCGCCCAGCCTGTAAGGCAGGCGCGCGGTCCGCGAGCTCGTCCGCGCGAGCTGTTCGAGCCAGATCGCCGCCTGCCCTTCGTAGTCGTTGGCGCCCACGAAGCCCAGGATGGCGGCGGCCGCGTCGAACAGCCGTCCCGCCGACGTCGAAACGAAGGTTCGGATGCCACTGTGCACCAACTGTCGGGCATGTTGATACGTCGTTGGGAAGGAGAACGGCGGCGCCATCGGATCCGGGTGCTCGCCAATCTGCGACAGGATTCCGGCGGCGGCGGACACCGGGTAGCGAGCGGCGGCATCGCCACCCGCCAATGGAAATGGCCGGAGCGAGGCGGCTCGCGTGAAACCCTCAACGACGCTGCCAACGAAAAACTCGCCGCCCCAGATCGTTCCATCGTCACCGTAGCCGGTCCCATCAAAGGCGACGCCCACAATGCGCGTATCCAGCGCCCCACGCTCGGCGAGGACGCTTGCCAGATGCGCGCGATGGTGCTGCACGGCCACCCGCCGCCCTGCCGGCAACTCGAAGGCGTAGGCCGTGGAGGCGTAGTCCGGATGAGCGTCGTGCGCGATCACCAGATCTTCAAGGCGCAGATCGTGCATCCGCGTCAGGTCGGCAATCGTCGTTTTGAACGCGTCCAACGCGCCTGCCTGCTCGAGATCGCCGATGTGCTGGCTGGTTAGAGCGGCCCCTTCGACGACCAGGGTGACGGCGTTCTTCAGGTCCGCTCCCACCGCAAGGATCGGGCGCCGCGCCGGCAGGCGCGCGACGATCGCCGGCGCGAACCCGCGCCCTCTGCGCAGCACGATTGGGCCGTCGGCATCGGCTCGAACGATCGAGTCATCCAGGCGGCGGGCGATCGGCCGCGACCCGACCAGGAAACCGTCAGCGATCCCCGACAACCGTCGCCGCGCGTCGTCGTCCTCGAAGGCGATCGGCTCGTTCGACCGATTGGCACTGGTCATGACGAGCACGTCCGGTGCGCCGGCGGCGAACAGCAGATGGTGGATCGGTGCATATGGCAGCATCACGCCGAGCTCACCGGTATCAGGAGCAACGGCGGGCAAGCGAGTGACCGCGGGCGCGAGCACGATGGGCCGTGCCGAGTGTTGAAGAAGTGCGACCCGCGCGGGCGACAGCTCGATCACGCGTTCGGCAACGGCGAGGTCCCGGACCATCAGCGCAAACGGCCGGCATTTGCGGAACTTGCGGCGGCGCAACTCCTCCACCGCCGTCGGATTCATCGCATCGCATGACAGGTGATAGCCGCCGACGCCTTTCACTGCGAGTACCGCCCCGTAACGCAGCTGCTCTGCCGCGAGTCGCACGCCGGATGCATCCGGGATGATGCGATCCGGTCCGTCAATCAGTGCGTAGCGGGGTCCGCAAGCCGGACAGGCAATCCCCTCGACGTGGCAGCGGCGATCCTCCGGATCGTGGTATTCGGCTGCGCACGCGGCGCACATCGGCCAGCCCGCCATCGTCGTTCGGACTCGGTCGTAGGGCAGCTCATGCAGCATCGAGTAGCGAGGACCGCAGTCCGCGCAGCTGATGTACGGATACTCAAAACGCCGCGAATCCGGATTGAGCAGCTCCGTCAGACACGCATCGCAAACGGGCAGGTCGGGCGACACCCGTGCCGTGGTCGTGATCTGGCGCTCGCTGTCGAGGATCTGAAACGCGCGGACGCCAGTCGGTGCAGTGTCGGCGCTCTCGATACTTTCGATACGCGCGGCACTCGGAGCGTTGCGGCACAACGCATCGGCGAAAGCATCGAGCGCATCGCTACGACCCTCGACGCGGATTTCCACTCCGTGACTGGTGTTCAGCACGCAGCCGCCGAGCCGGTGTCGGGCGGCGAGACGCGCGACGAATGGGCGGAAGCCGACACTCTGAACGATGCCGGAGACCAACAGCCGCCGCGCCGTAATCACTGCTGCAACCGCGCGACCAGCAGTCGGGCCAACAGATGGTATGCCGTCGCTTGCACTTCCTGGATGCGCGGAATCTGGTCGCTGTTGACCACCATGACATGATCGGCGAGGCCGCGCCTGAGAATTTCTCCGCCGTCGTAGCCGAGCAGGGCGATCGTCAGCAACCCGCGCTGCCGCGCCTCGATGAGGCCGGCGATCACATTCGCCGAGCCACCGCTGGTGGAGATCGCAAATGCGATATCTGCGGCGCGGCCGTGCGCGATAATCTGCCGCGAGAATACTGCGTCATACCCAATGTCGTTCGCAATCGCGGTCATGGTGGCGGCCTCACTCGCACACGACACCGCGGCAATCGGCCTGCAGCCGTGCGGAGGAGCCGCCAGATCGAGCGCGAAGTCATTAGCATCCGTTGCAGAGCCGCCATTGCCGAAGGCCAGGACGGTGCCGCCATTCTTGATGCGCAACGCGATCGCGTCCGCGGCAGCCGCGATCGCGTCATAGTGATTTTCGAGTTCGTGACGTAACCGTTCGTCGACGCGCGCCTTTGCGACGACTGACGACGCCACCTGGCGCAGCAGCGCGGCTTCATCGGCGGCAGTCGGACCAAGGAACGGATAGAGGAAAGCCGCGGCGCCGGCGTCCTGGTCGAGCGGTTGGTGTTCGAGGACCACGTGAACGCTCTCCCACAGCATGTGGTAGAGCATTTCGATCACTTCCTGATGAATGAACGGGTCGGTGGATACTGCGCTGACGGCAAAGTCCGGTGTCGCTCCCGGCAACGCCACGCACAGCGCGCCAGACGCGCGCGCCCGGTCTAACGTCCGTGTCACGACCGGATCGGGATCGGGCCCGCTCAGGCCAATGACGATGTCTTCGGAGCGTGCCAGAGCCAGGATCACGTCGGCGCCGGCGATTGACAGATCGAGCGCCGGCAGCGCTCGCTTCCCCGCCAGGACCGGGTGCACGAACTCCACGGCGATGTGCTGCGCGTCTGACGCAGCCTGCGCATTACCGAACGCCAGCAGGCGGCCGCCCACCTGGAACCGCTGCGCCATCCGAGCGCTCAAGCGCGCGATTGACGCCGCTTCTCGTTCGAAGAACGGCGTGACAATCTCATCTCGGCGGTGCAACTGCTCGGCGAAGACCTGCCGATCGGCCGTGAATGCCACTCCCATATCAGGCACGCTTCGCCAGCCTATGAACGGTGTCAATCAACTGGTGCGGAACAATTGGCTTGCCGAGATGCGCCTGAAAGCCGGCAGCCAGCGCGCGTTCGTGGTCCTGCGCACCGGCATATGCGGTGACGGCCAGTGCCGGAACGCGGCCGACCGGACCGCCGCGACGACGGATTTCGCGAAGCAGGCTGTATCCATCCTGGTCCGGCATCCCGATGTCACTGACCAGCACGTCGGGATGGGCTGCGTCAAGCAGGTCCAACGCTTCTGAAGCAGTCGCCGCGGCAAACACCGAGGCGCCCGCCTGCTCGAGCAGATGCACCACCAGATCCCGGGCGTCGACGTCGTCTTCGGCGACCAACACACGAAGGCCGTCGAGCCGGTGGAGATTGCGTGGCGGCGGCACCGCTGGGCCGTCGACCGCGGGGGCGGCGCCTTGCAGGAGCGGCAGTTCGATCGTGAACGTGGCGCCGAGTCCGACGCCCGGACTCTCCGCTCGCACCGACCCGCCATGCAGATCGATCAAGTGACGAACGATCGACAGACCCAGCCCGAGGCCGCCATGACTGCGGGTCGCAGATTGATCGCCCTGTCGAAACCGCTCGAATACGTGCGGCAGCAGCTCGCGGCTGATGCCCTCGCCATTGTCGCGCACGATGATGATGGCGTTGCCGTCGCGGCTATCGACGTGCACGTCGATGACGCCTCCCCGCGGCGTGAACTTGATCGCATTGGTCAGCAGGTTGCCGACCGCTTGATGGAGGCGGGCAGCGTCACCGATCACCACCACCGGCGACTCGACAACGTTCCGGCGGACGGACATTTGTTTGGCTTCGGCCGCAAGTCGTATCGAATCCAGCGCCGATTCGACGACCGCTCGCACATCGACGGGCGCCCTGTCCAGCGGCAGCTTCCCGGCCACGATGCGAGACACGTCAAGCAGGTCTTCGATGATGCGGGCCTGCGCGCGCGCGTTGCGTTCGATCGTCTCCAGCCCTCGCGCGCGCGTCGCCTCGTCGACGGCGTTGCTTCGCAGGATCGCCGTCCATCCGACCACCGCATTGAGCGGGGTGCGTAGCTCGTGCGACATCGTTGCCAGAAACAGATCTTTTTCACGGTTCGCGGCTTCCGCCGCCTCACGCGCCTTTTCAGCGGAGGTGAACAGCTGCGCATTATCCAGAGCGACCGCCGTCCACCCCGCGATGCCGGCCGCCAGCCGTTCGTGATCTTCGCTGAACCGGCCGATCGCCGAATGGCCGAAAAACATCCCGCCAAGAACGGAACCAGCGCGCGAGACGACCGGCACAGCGAGGTAGCTGCGCACCGGCAAATGGCCCTTGGGCATCCCGTGATACGGGGGGTTCCGGCCGAAGCGCGGATCGGCGGTTACGTCAGCCAGCCGGACCGTGCCCTCACCTCCGAATGTCGGGCCGAAAATCTTCGTCTTCCTCGGCATCGGGAAGTTGGCAAACGCGTCGCGGCTGGCGCCTGACAAGGTGAAGAGCGTGTAGGCCTCGCCACGCTCGTCGATGACGTTGTAGAAGAACGCGCCGAATTCGGCGCCGGTCAGCGTGGTCGCTTCGTCGGTCGCCAACTGCACGACCTTCTCGATGTCGAGCTCACTGGCCAATGCCGAGCCGATGCGATGGAGGGTGTGACGGATGTCGGTTTCGGTACGCAGCCGAACCTCGTTGGCGCGCAGGATTTCCTCGGCCCGCTTGCGATCGGTGATGTCAAAAATGGCGCCGAGCCGCCGCGGTCCGCGAACCCCGCTCGGGTCAACCGACATTTTCTGGTGGAGCCAGACGGTGCGCCCGTCCGCTGCAATCGCTCGGAATTCGATTTCGGACGCTTCGTGTCCTTGTCGTCGCGCGGCGGCTTCGACGGTGGCGCGGTCGTCGGGGTGGATGCGATTGAGCCAGAATTCCGGGTCGGACAGCCATTGCTCTCGTGGAAAACCGAGAATCTGCTCGGCACCGCGACTCACGAAGGTAAAGCCCGGCTTGTCGACATCGGCCTCCCAGAAGATTGCTCCGGTCTGCTCGACGAGATCGCGATACCGCTCCTCGGTCGTTGCAACGGCCTGTTGCAACAGCGCCGCTTCGGCTTTCTTCGACTCAGAAATGTCGAATGCGACGCCTTGCAGAAACAGCGGGCGCCCGACGTCGTCCTTGACCAGGCGCGCCTCGCCACGGACCCACACGGTGTGGCCGTCACGAGCCAAAAAACGGCATTCGGCGCGAAAAGGCCCGCCGGTGCGGCACCCGCGCGCGAATTCCGCGTGCCAGATCTCGCGGTCGTCGGGATGGAGCTGCGTATACCAGAGGAACGGGTTCTCGAGCCATTCATCCTGGGTGAAGCCGAGCAGCGCCTCGATGTGCGGACTGACGTAGATCTCGTTGTCACCTTCGCCCAGCACCGCCATGAAGGTCACCGCCGGGATCTGCTCGATCAGCGTGCGATAGCGCAGTTCCGCCGTGCGTAATTTGTCTTCGGCGCTGTCCGGCTGCGGCTTCGCCGATGCCCTCGGCCTGTCGCTCGGCCAGGTCACTTGATCGAACGTACCGATACCCGAGGGAAACAGCGCCGAGGCCAGATGCGCGAGCGTCCATTCCGCCTCGCCAGGCGCCATCGCCTCGAGAATGCTTCTCAGCTCCTGCGGATCGGAGATGCGATCCGCGGCGACATCCGGATCACTCGCGCCGCTGTTCGTCGACATGGGACTGTTCCTGAGCGCCGATGGACCGTGTTCGCCACGGCGGTTCCTTCTCCAACGACGTCTTGGTGAACGCGCGAAGCGCGCGGACGGTCCGCCCGTACATCAGCACCGCTGACGTCGACATGCGCGATCCGGGCGGTTCGTCCATGAAGGACATGAACTTGTCCGGGAAGCCCGGCATCGTGCATCCGATGCACAAGCCGCCGACATTTGGACAGCCGCCGACGCCGTTGATCCAGCCGCGTCTCGGGACGTTGCAAATGACGACGGGCCCCCAACAACCGAGCTTGACGATGCATTTCGGCGAGCCGTGTTCGGCGGCGAAATCAGCCTGCTCGTAGTAGCCGCCACGATTGCAGCCTTCATGCACCGTTTGAGAAAACAGGAAACGCGGACGCAACACCTCGTCGAGCGGAATCATCGGCGCGGTGCCGGCCGCCTGCCGCAACAGGTACAGCAACGTTTGCGTCATGTTGTCGGGCTGCACCGGACACCCCGGCACGCAGACGATCGGAATGTTGGCAGATGATCGCCACTGCCAGCCGAGATAGTTGGGCAGACCCATGCATCCCGTGGAATTTCCTTCCATGGCATGAATGCCGCCGTAGGTCGCGCAGGTCCCCGCGGCGACGACGGCCCACGCGCGCGGCGCCAGCCGATCGATCCACGAACAGGTCGTCAATGGCTGTTGCGTCTGCGGATCGAACCCGAAGCCCGCCCAGTAGCCCTCGCTCTTGTTCGCTTCGTTCGGGATCGACCCTTCGATCACGAGAATGAAGCGATCGAGGCGGCCGGCGCTCGCCTCTTCGAAGCGGCGCATGAACTCGGCGCCGGTTTCGCGCGCAAGCACCGGATTATGCAGCCGCAGCCGCGGCACGCCCGGGAACGTGCCGAGACACAATTCCTCGATGGACGGCTGGGTCGCCGCCGTCATCGAAATGGTGTCGCCATCGCACCCGAGGCCGGCCGTAATCCACAGCACATCGACGACGTCTGGGGTCACTCGCGCACTCCTAACAGATTCGCGGCAGCGGATCGCCGACCAGCATGTCGATCACCCGCGCCCCGCCGTAAGCCGACTCTGCAATCACCGTTCGAACAGGTACCTCGCGCACCTCGCCGATGATCGCGGCGGCGTGGCCGCCGGCGGCGTGAATGGCCGCCAGCGCGTCATGCGCCCCCTCCGGCGCCACCACCGCGAGAAATTGTCCCTCATTGGCGATATGCAAAGGATCCAGGCCCAGCAGTTCGCAGACTCCGCGGACCTCGTCGCGGACCGGGATACGTTCCTCGCGAATCGCGATGGCGAGATTGGTATCGCGCGCGAGCTCGTTCAGCGCCGTCGCGACACCACCGCGGGTCGGATCGCGCATCCACCGCAGCGACGGCCCGACGGCGTCGAGCAGACGATCGATCATCGGCCACACGCTTCGCGTATCGGACATCAGCGCGGCGTCGAGAGCCATGCCGCCGCGCGCCAGCATCACGGCACATCCGTGATCACCAATGTAACCCGACAACACGACCTGATCGCCCGGCCTGACCAACGCGGCGGAGAGGTTGGCCCGGGCGTCCTTGATGCCAATGCCGGCCGTCGTAATGTAGATGCCGTCTGCGCGGCCATGCTCGACGACTTTGGTATCGCCGCCGACGATCGACACGCCGGCGCGGCGCGCCGCTGCTGCGATGGCTCGCAGCTCACGCTCCAGGACGTCGGTCGCCAGGCCGGCTTCGAGCACCAGCGTCACGAGCAACGTGCGCGGCTGCGCCCCCGCCACCGCGAGGTCATTGACCGTACCGTTGACCGCCAGCTCACCGATCGAGCCGCCGGGAAACTGCAGCGGCCGCACCACGAAACTATCAGCGGTGAGCGCGAGCGCCGCGCCGCCGAGCTCGACCAGCGCCGCATCGCCAAGCTCGGCCGTCGGACCGATCAGGATGGGCGCGATTAAACCGTCGATCAGCCGCCGTGTGGCCTTGCCGCCCGCTCCGTGCGCCATTTCAATCTGCGCATCCATGAAGCGCGCAACCGCCGGGGATGGTGCGACCGGTGCCGGGTTGCTCATCGTCGCTTGCCCTCTTAGCCGCCCACCGCCGGTTGCACGGCGTGGTTGTAGTAGGCGGCGCACGCGCCCTCGGACGACACCATCAGGGCGCCGATCGGCCGTTCTGGCGTGCACTCGCGGCCGAACAGCTTGCAATCGTGAGGCTTGAGCGCACCCTTTAACACCTCCCCGCACTGCGCCGCCACCGGATCGGCAACGTCGATCGCGGGCAGCGTGAAACGGTGCTCGGCATCGAACTGCTGGAACGGCGCGCGGATCTTCAGCGCCGACTGCGAAATGAACCCAAGGCCTCGCCACTCGAAGAAACTGCGGACCTCGAAGACCTCGGCCAACGCGCGCAGCGCCGCGAGGTTGCCATGCTGCGGCACCGCGCGCGCGTACTGGTTCTCGACTTCGGCGCGCCCTTCGCGAAGCTGCCGCAACAACATCGCGATCGACTGCAACAGATCGACCGGCTCGAACCCGGAGACGACGATCGGCTTGCGATAGTGCCGACAGATGAATCCGTACGGTTCGCAGCCGATCACCGTCGAGACATGTCCAGGTCCGATGAATCCATCGAGGCGCATGTCCGGCGAGTCGAGCACCGCCTTGATCGCCGGCACGATCGTGACGTGGTTCGAGAGTACGGAAAAATTCGCAACGCCGAGATCGCGGGCCCTCATGATCGTCAGCGCCGTCGAGGGTGCCGTGGTCTCGAAGCCAATCGCGAAGAACACGACGTGCCGGCCCGGCTCCCGGCGGGCGATCTCGAGGGCGTCCAGTGGCGAGTAGACGACGCGAATGTCGACGCCGCGCGCCACGTGCTGCAGCGGGCTGCCGCCGCGCCCGGGGACGCGCATCACGTCGCCGAACACCGCAAGCACCGCGCCGTGATCGATGGAGAGCGACAGCCCGGCATCGACACGCCCCATCGGCAGCACGCACACCGGGCAGCCCGGGCCATGAATCAATTCGACGTTCGCCGGCAGCAGGTCGGCCAGCGCGAACCGATAAAACGCGTGGGTGTGCCCGCCGCACACTTCCATGATCCGGTACTGGCGGGCGCCGTCCGCCAGGCGGCGAATGTCGGCCGCCGCCGCGCGAATCAACTCCGGATGTCGGAATTCGTCGACGAACTTCATTGTCGATCCGAACCGTCGCCGTCGAACTGATAGGCTGTCAATTCGCGCATGGCGTCTTCGTCTTCGCCGAGCATCCGCAACAATCGCAGCTGCTCGTCGGCGTCCGCGGCGCTGATCCGGGTCATCGCGAACCCGACATGAATCAATACCCAGTCGCCGACGCCAACCGGATCGTCCTTGAGGAGGTCGATGTTGATTGCGCGCCGTACTTTCGAGACCTCGACGACCGCGAGATGCGGCTCAGGACCGAGAGCGACGACCTGGCCGGGAATCGCTAGGCACATACCAGTTGCCTCACCAGCGTGACCGCTTCGTCCACGGCCGCTTCCACCACTGGACTGAGCCCAATGTGCTCGTCCACGGCCTCGGGCTCGCAGCCGACGATCAGTAATTGGGTAGAAATCGTCGTCAGCGATCCGATAAACGCCAGCATCGCAGCGGGCTCCATACTGTGGCCGTCGCCGGCAGTCAGCGGGGGCGCAGCCGCGCCGCGCGCGATCTCCGGCTCGATCAGATAAACCGTCCCCGGTGTGCCACCGCGCATCGTCGCATCGACCAGGATCGCCGTGTCATAGCCGCCGTCGATGAGTTCATACGCGAGGTCGCGCGCCCTGATGCCGATGTCGAGGACGCGGACCCGCGCCGGCAGTGATTGGGCCGCCAACCGCGACGCCACTTCGACACCGAAGCCGTCGTCGCCTAGAAAGATGTTGCCGATGCCGGCCACCAGCGTGCGCCCCGTCATTGCGGCCCACCGTTGTCCGCGAGCGGCTCCAGTTCGTCGGGGTGGAAGAACAGCGAACGCCGATACTTCTCCCCCGCTGCGCCAAACGGGTCGTCGTCAAGTGTGACAGCCACGTAAGGCGTGTTCTCGAGCGTTCGATACACGGCGGCCACGGTGGCGCGCCGTCCGCGTAAGCAAATGTCCATCGAATCAGCCCGCCGACCCGGCCGCAGCACCACGCGCACGCCTCGCGCCAGGGTAAATCCGCCGGCCTCGATCACCGTCTCTTCGGGGGGCGGCTGATCGGCCGGATTGAGAAACGCCTCCCATCCCGACTGGGGTGCGGAGGTGTCCGCGAATTGCCTGACCGCGCCGTGCAGTCCGCGCAGCGCGTCGGCAGTCGCGCTGTCGCATCGGTCGATCACCTCGGCGGCGCGCGGATCCGTGGCTCGCGCTTCGCGCTTCTCCTCGTCGGTCATCGTCCGCACGCGTAACGTCAACAACTCGTCGATCTCGGTCGCGTCGAACAGGTCGCCCGCGCTTTCGGGCGCGACCGAGGGGTAATCGTAAAGGATGATCGGCGACGAGAGCAGCACTGCGCGCGAGCCGGGCGCGCCGGCCAGGACCGGAAAGGTGTGCTCATTGCGGCAACTGGCGACAAGCGCGGCGGCCGATGGCGGCGGATCGAGCAGCGATACGAACCCGCCCTCCGTAATTGCCAGAATCACGTGCACGCCCGCCAGCGCTTCCCGTACAGCATCGTCGCGGTGCGCGAGCGTCGTCGCCCGTGTGGGCGTGTCGTTTTCGACGCGAATCCTGATTTTCACGAACGGTCCGTGCCGAGTGGTCTCGATCCGTATTGCCGCCGTGATTGGCTGGCGGCGGCGGACGACCCGCGCCGCGGCGCGGCCGAGGCGGTCCATCACCGGCTCTTCCCCGACGAATCCGTCGATCGGCCATGCCTGGTATCGGGTCGCCGGCATGTCGAGGGTGATCGGACCGATGGTCGATTCGACAACCACCGCCTCGTCCCACTCGATCAGCTGACGGCCCTCGACCTCGAGCGACGGAACGGCCTCCCAAGCGCGTCCATCGTCGATCGCTCGATCGATGCACCGCTGCTGCACGTGCAGTCCGCGAACGCGAATAGTCATCGTCGCATCAGACTGCGCCTCCGCCACGCATTCGGTCTGCGCGAACCACGGGTCCGCCGCGGTCGCCTCCGCGAACGATCGCGGCACCACGAGTCCGACCTGCCAGCGCATGCGGTTCTTCGGCGCCGATGCGCGATACGGGTACAGGACGTAGCCTTCATAAAGGACGGCGTTGGCCACCGCTTCGGCCGCACTCACACTCATGCGGCCGCTCCGCAGCGCGCCGCCAGGTCGGCGAAGAAACGATCGACTTCGAGACGGACGGCGTCACCGCCGTCGAAACCGGACCACGCGCTGCGGACGCGACCCACCAGCTCGTAGCAACGATCGATCGGCACCACGAAACATTGATAGCCGTCTCCGGCGCGCCGGGCCAACACCGCCTCGACGTCAGCGTGAAGGGTGCGTGCCCACGGGTGGGCCTCGCTGAGGCTCTGCCACCGTTCGAGCGGAATCAACGATTCGACGGCGCCGGCAGGACCGGGATACGAGACCACAAAGCGATCGAGCGCGGCATTGTAGAAGATGAACGCCAGATCGACGGGGATCTCGAGATCTGCCCACTGCTCGGCGCTCATCTGCATGCCGCGCCCGTGGACATAGCGGCTCGAGACCGCCTGCATCGCTGCGTTCAGCGTCGACCGCGGCGCACAGCCCGCACACACGCACAACAGCCGGCGGGTGCCCGTGTCGGCAACATGCGAATGCTCGCCCGGCAATGGCGCGCCGCAGAGTTCGCAGCACGGCGCCGTCGCCGGCGACGCCGCGCGCGTCAGCAAACGCCGTAACGCCGAAAACGTAGGCGTGTCACCCATTCGCTGACGACGCCGCGGGTCGGCGCTCGGGCCGGATGATTTGGAGGAGATCGTCGTGCAAGCCGGTGAAGTGAACTGTGTCGATCTCGGGCGCCGCTTCCTGAATTGCCCGGGTCAACGCGCGGCGAATATCGCCGTGCCGGACCGGCGCGGCGCTGTGAAAGACGACGCGAACGTGGGCGCGGTCCTGCTCGGCGGATTCCAGCAGCGCGTCGACACCCGGGGGCAGCGCGGGGCGCAGCGCCGCCAACGCGCGTTGGATGCGCTCGCCGGCAGCTTCCGGATGCAACCCGTGCAGCGCCAGCAGACTGCCGATCAGCGGATCGCTGGTGAGACGCTCGAGGACGCCCGCCGCTGAGCGGTCCGCTCGAGCGAGCTCCATGATCCTGGCCAGGCCCTCGCCGTACAAGGCCATGATCGATCGCGCGAGCTGCTGCGCCTGCGCGCCGCCCTGGCTCTCACCTAATGCGGCGATCGACGCTAACGCGCGATCGATCTCCGCGGTGATCAGCGATGGGTCCTGGCCGCTCATATCTGGTTCAACATCGTCGGCGCGTGCCGCTTCTCGAGCACGCGGCCGCCGCCCAGATACATGTGCACGCCGCACGGCAGGCACGGGTCGAAACTGCGCACCGTCCTCATGATGTCGATGCCTTTGAAATGCTCGCGGTCGCTGTCCTCGAAGATCGGCAAACCCTGGATCGCATCCTCGTAGGGTCCGGGCGTCCCGAAGTCGTCGCGCGGGCTGGCGTTCCACGGCGTCGGCGGATACGGATGGTAGTTCGCGATCCGGCCGTCCCGAATCACCAGGTGATGCGACAGGGCGCCGCGAACCGCCTCGGTAAACCCGACGCCGATCGCGTCCGAGGGTACCGTGAACGGTTCCCAGGTCTTGGTGTTGCCCGCCTGCACTTCCGCCATCGCGCGCTCGACGAAATACAGCGCGCACGCCGCCGCATAGGCCTGGAAATAACTGCGGGCGCGATTGCGTTCGAGCGTGTTGCTCCACTTCGGAATCGTCCACTCGAACGTCATTTCCGGAGACGCGGCGCTGCGCGGCAGCGTGATGCGCACGCTCGACCCCGTCGACTTGACGTAGCCGATATCCACGAGACCGGCCAGTGCCGTTACCCACAGGCGCGCTAATGGACCGCCGCCGGTGTCGAGCGCGAGCAGGTTTTCACCATCGAACCACCGCGGCGCCATCACCCACGTGTACTTGCCACCGAAATCGCGCCGCTGCGGTTTGGGAATGGTGTGCTGGTTCCACGGATGCCGGCGATCGACGGGATTCCCCAGCGGATCGTGCGTCACAAACAGCGGCTGGTCGTCCCATTCGTCGTAGAACGACTGCCCCAGCAGGATGCGGATGCCAAGATTGATGCGGACGAGATCGGTCGTGACCAGCGCGCCATCGACGACAACGCCCGGCGTCACGTACATGGCGCGGCCCCAATCCGTCATCGTCCGATAGTCGAAGGTGCTCTTGTGGGGATCCTGGAAGCCGCCCCAGCAGGCCAGCAGAACCCGGCGGTTCCCGACCGCCTCGTAGCCCGGCAAGGCCTCGTAGAAAAAATCGAACAGATCGTCGTGCATGGGGACGACCCGCTTCATGAACTCGACGTATTTGATCAACCGAATCAGATAGTCCGAGAACAGCTGCACGGATGCGACCGTGCCCACCCCGCCGGCATGAATCGTCGATGGATGGGCGTGCCGCCCCTCCATGAGACAAAACATCTCGCGCGCCAGGCGACTCATGTGCAGCGCTTCGAGATAGAACGCGCCCTCGAACGGATTGAGCGATCGCATGATGTCGGCGATCGTCGGAAACCCGTGAATTGCCGCGTGGCGCGCCTGGGTGGTCTGCGCCCGCTCCCACACGCCGGGATTGGTCTCCTTGACGACGTGCTCGCAGAAATCGACCCCGACGAGATTGTCCTGAAACAGGTTGTGATCGAACATGAACTCGGCCGCTTCGCCGAGGTTGACGATCCAGTCGCTGAGCGGCGGCGGGTTGACCCCGTACGCCATGTTCTGCGCATACACCGAACATGTCGCATGGTTGTCGCCGCAGATCCCGCAGATCCGGCTGGTAATCTGATGCGCGTCGCGGGGATCCTTGCCCTTCATGAAGACGCTATAGCCCCGAAAAATGGATGACGTGCTATAGCAATCGACGACTTGGCGCCGATCGAAGTCAATCGTGGTGTGAATGCCGAGACTGCCAACCACACGGGTGACTGGATCCCAGGACATCTGTGTCAGGTTGCGGCCGGTCTGCTGTGTCATGCGATAGCGGCTAACGCGGTGGCACTAAGCTCAACGGTTGCGATCCACAAAGGAACAGAGCCATTACTTGTATCACGCGATTCAGTCGGTTGCGCAGAGACTGATAGCTCGACCGTAAACGATCGAGGTTCACCGGGTGTGCTACCTTGCGGTCGCCATGCACGAGTTATCGATCGCGCTGTCTTTGATCGACGTCGCCACCGAGGCCATCATCAGCAGCCATTCGACCGGCCGCGTCGCCGCCGTTCGCGTGCGGGTCGGCCTGCTTTCGGGGATCGATCGCGACGCGTTGGCATTCTCGTTCGACGTCGCAGCGTCCGGATCGGTTCTCGAGGGCGCGAGGCTTCATGTCGAAGACGTTGCGGTCACCGCATGGTGTCCGTCGTGTGCCGCTGAACGTGCCGTCGTCAGCATCTCTTCACGGCGCTGCACCGTGTGCCGGACGATTGCGCCGCGGATCGTCCGCGGTGAAGAACTCGAGCTTGTCGGAGTGGAGATAGAAGAAGATGGCAACGAGACTGATCGAGGTCCGACGCGATCTGCTGAACAAGAATGACGTGCTGGCAAGACGGCTACGCAGGCGGTTTGCGGACGCCGGCGTTTGCGTGGTCAGCCTGGTCTCGAGTCCTGGCGCCGGCAAAACGGCGTTGCTTGAGAGCACCTTGCGCGCGATTGCGGCGGACGCCAGCGTCGCAGCGCTCGTCGGAGACCTCGCCACCGACAACGACGCCGAGCGGTTGCGCCGCAGCGGCGTTCCTGTACGTCAGATCGTGACAGGCACGGTGTGCCATGTGGACGCACAGATGGTCGACACCGCGCTTGAGGGCTGGAACCTGCAAGAGCTCGACTTCCTCTTCATCGAAAACGTCGGCAACCTTGTGTGCCCTGCCAGCTACGATCTTGGCGAGTCGCTTCGCGCGGTGCTGATGTCGGTGACCGAAGGAGAAGACAAGCCCGCGAAGTATCCCACCATCTTTAATAGTGCGGATCTCGCAATCATCACAAAGACCGACATTGCCGCCGCCGTCGGCTTCGACCGCCCGGCTGCACTGCAGTGCATCAACGAGGTGCGGCCGGGGCTCGAAGTGATCGAGTTGTCCGCCCGCACATCGGCGGGAATGACAGCGTGGCTACAATGGCTCGATCGCGCCCGCCAGGCCGCGGCGGCGGTGTAAATGATGTCGACCGTGGCGCGTGGTCGCCATCCTCTGGCTAACATCGTTACTGACGGTTGATGAACGCGACACTCCCATCCGGGAAGATCAGCAGCCTTCGAACTCGTGCCCGCACTGCGTGGCTCATCGAGCCCAGGCTATTCGGCCAGCCGTACGACTAGTTCGCGCGGCGTTTCGCGCACGACTACACATCGTACCCAGTGACCAGGCACTCGCGCCGACGGCTGGCCATCCTTCGAAGCCGTCCACCGCGCTCCTACTTCGACTTCCAGCGGCGTTCCTGGTGCGAGGACCGGCGGATCGGCGGTTGTGCGAACCAGCATCCGCACTGCATCGACGTCTTCATTCTCGAATCGGACGCGACGTGGGACCGGCGTGGCGGGCACGCGTCATTCTACGCCTGGAGGACGGTCGGCACCGATAAAAACCTCGTCGTCCCACTTGTGATCGCAGGCATGACAACAGAGGCTGATCCGGAGGGTATCGCGCTTGCCATGCACCGTGGTGACCGACGTCGGATAGCCCTCCACGCGCGTGCACGACGGACAGGCTATTGGGAATTTCCGCTCGTCTGCCATCGGAATGACTGGCAGGATAACGAATGGGCGGTTTGCGCACCACCGACTCAGCGTATACAACCAGTCAGCGATTCGCGCCGAGCGCCGGGTAGGGTCGTCCTCGGCCGAAGGCCGTGAAATTGCCGCCGCAAGTCGGTCGCAGCCCGCACCCTAAAAAGACCTCTGCCCGACGGCCAGGGTCCCTCATGCGTCAAGTCTTCGCGTGGCGAAGATCCGTCATGGCCATTTGCTCGCGGAATTCCGGTTGGCCGGCGGCGTACTGTCAGGATCGCGTCGTCCCACCTGAGCTTGAACACTTGTCGGATCTTCGCGGAATATAGCGAGGGCACGATACATGAATCTCACGCGCGGTGACCATGTTTGCTGCTTGTACTCGACACCGGCCGAACTGGCTGACACCGTCGCCGACTTCGTGAGCGACGGGTTGGCGCGACGGCAGCAATGTTGGTACCTACCCTCCGGCGATGAATTGCCTCTCATCCACAGCGCGTTGCAGCGACGAGGCGTCGACGTCGAAAGTGAGATCCGGCGCGGAGCGTTGCAGCTTTTTGCGGCACGTGATGCCTATCGCGTACGGGGTTCGTTTGATGCCGAGCATGCGATCAAGATGTTCAACGACGCGATCGATCAAGCGTGCGCGAAAGGGTTTACTGGGTTTCGTGCGGCGGCCGATATGTCGTGGGCGCTGGAGCATCCCGACGCCACGGTGCAGTTGGTAGTCTATGAGGCCCTGTTACGCTCGTTGTTCGCCAACTGCCACGCCGTAGGACTATGTCTGTACGACCGAGCGCGCATGCCGCTTGACGTCGTCGATGGTGCGCTGGCGACGCATCCCGTCTTGGCCCATCGCCTCAAGTACCGTCGGAACCCGTTTTATGACGCCGCCCAAACACAGTTCACTGCCCGACGCCCTGATGAGGTGCTCGAGAAGCTGAGAGCGCTGGAAGACCAGGAGGACGAAATTCCGTCGTAGTAACGACGGTTATTCGGCCAGTCGTTCGAAGACGGAGGGCTTCTAGATTGGCGTGGACGGTGGCCACCGACCGTGCGATGGCCCTTCAGTTGCCTCCATGACGGGCACGCCATTGGGAATATGCGTTCATCTGCCGTTGGTGACAACACAATCTCTCCCACGTGCCGCTTCGCGGCCACCGCCTTAGCGTAGAGAAAAGATTGTTCGCCTGGTCAAGGAACCATGTAAATTACTGCGGTAGAACATGTCGGCAGCCTCGTCGATGACTGCGTGCTCGCCGAACATTATCCGACTTGCTCGAGGCGACTAGTCGAATGAAGTGTCCAGTCTGCAAGCAGGGCAAGACGCTCACTCCCGAAAAACTTACCGTCGTCTCGAGCCAATGCATTCTGGCGGAGTATCGCTGCCCGCAATGCTCGCACCGGTGGTCTGAACGCTGGCAGCGTGGCGGAACCGAGCCGGGTACACAGACGGGCGCAGATTAAGGCCGCGGTTCTTGCTTCCGGCCGCGCTCACCCTATGAAGCGCTGGTTCGCGTCAACCACGCGATAGCGGCATGCTCGTCGGTGAAAATTTCGATGCACATTTCGTCTGGCGCGTAAGCCTGGATTTGGCGGCACGCGCCATATTGCGCGGCGTTTCGAACGAGATACGCCCGCCGCAGCGGCCAGTGCCGTTCGCTGATCGGGCGCGCCAATTCGATCTGTATTTCGACATGATCCGGCATTTTCACGACCCTGCGCAGATCGATAAGTGCGGACGTCTGCTCCGTGAGAACACAGTGTCGGCGCAGCGTTGCCCAGTCGTCGCCGGTCGGCCAGGTTCCTGTCGGCCGCAAGATCAGTTCACGCGAGCCGAGTGACGCATCGACATTCATTGGCATCGGCCGTTCTACCCCGCGATCGAACGACCCAGCCCGCGCCACATGATTGAAGGCGAAGGGAGAATACGTGCCCGGAAGAGAATCCTGTCGCATACTCGCACCTTGACGGATAGGCTGCATGTCATCTGCACGTTCGAGAGACCTGCAGCGTGCTTCGGTTAGCGCTGGTCGGTGTCACAAGAGACCGCGACCGCGCCGGCCGCCGTTGGGCGTGCCAACTGCCGCGCTTCCATCATCTCGGCACGACACCTCGCTGACCTTAGGGATAATCCGCTGACGATCGGCGTTTCTTCCGGCTTCCTCGCGGTCTGCTTCCTCCCGCGCACCGACGCCGAATTCGCAGCACGCTCGATTCTCCTTAGGGCAAATCCCGCGCGGTGCGCAATTCGGTTGATGTTTACGACTGGTCGGTTGACGGAGACACGGGAGCCGGTAGTATGGCTACTACCGTGCTCCACACCGATCGGAAGTACCCAATGGCATGCCCCGCGTGCAGCAAGGTTGAGTGCTACCCGACTGCGGTCTCGACGGTGGCCAACAATTCGACCGAACTTCGTATCAGCATGTGTTGTCAGGCTTGCGATCACAAATGGGATGACATCGTGCACGTTCCGTCAGCACGACCTTACTAGCTCGCGACTCGGCCTTGACGGCTGGTCAGCTTGTCGAACAAATGCGGTTGTCGCTTACTCTTCGTTGACACGTTTGTTCAACAACATTACGCCTTCGTAGCGACGCCGAGTCGTCGCGCAAGGTGACGCCTACGGTCGAGAAGAAGCCGCGCCAGCGGCGAAAGTTGAAGCCCCCCAAAGAGCGCAGGCACCTACGCGTACGAAGCAGCGCCGGTGAAGGTGCGGACGAAAAAGAAACGCTAGGCTGGTTTGTGCTGTCCCCCGAGCGCGCGCGCCCGAAGCCACGCATCGTCAGGAATCGACAAGGTCGTACCGCATTCGCGGCAGACGCAGATTCGTAGCTTCGAATGGGAGAGGGCGACGTCGAGCTTGCTTGAGCACACCGGGCAGTTCGGCACAATCTCACACGGCTCCGGTGAGTTAGACATGTGCGTCAGCGTAACATCGTTGTAACAATTTGTATCTCGAGCGTAACTATAGCTCGACTTCGGATGACCGACGAGGTGTGTCAAATTCCGAATACCTACGGGTCGGTGTTGGAATTGGTGCTGACCCTACGGATTGCGTCACGCCGCGGCCAGCTGCCTCGCAGGCTTACGATGTGCAGCCGCATCGGGTGTGGACTACGGGCCGGAAGCAGTGTGGCTGACTTCGTCGCCCGCGACCTGATCAAGCCTTGAAGGAGCCGGTGTCGGCCGCTCAGGCACTGACCACAACGGCGATAGGGCCTCCTTCGAGGCGACTACGGATACTTGCTCGATAGGTTCTGCAAAACAACCACGCTTACGGGAAGACTGTCCGAGACCGCACCGAACGAACGTCAACCCAGTCGGGTATGTCACACGCGGGATTCGGTACTGCTGTGGCAGTGCGTAGCACTGCGACGCTTACAGGAAGACTGTCCGAGACCGCACCGGACGAACGTCAACGCAGTCGGGTACGTCACACGCGGGATTCGGTACTGCTGTCGCAGTGCGTAGCACTGCGACGCTTACAGGAAGACCGTCGGGGACGGCAACCGAACGAGCGCGAGCGAAGTGAGGTAACGTCCCCGACGGGATTCGAACCCGTGTTTTAGCCTTGAAAGGGCCACGTCCTAGGCCTCTGGACGACGGGGACACAGAGGCGGGAAACAATCGATTCTAGCATACGGTCTACGCGTCTCCGCCCGCGTGAACTGCCCCGCCGCACACCGACTCCACAAAAAAACGGAACTTCTCTCGCCGCTGCTGGCAATCCCCAGTGAACGCGACGTCGACGCATTGGGCGCCGATGGCGCAACGAGAGGAGACCCGAGTGATGAAGAGAGCACTTGTTGCCGGCGTGTGTGTGCTGGCGCTGGCCATGCCGAGTATCGTGCTGGCGCAGACGCGGTCGCAGGCGCCGCCGCCAGGAGCGACCAAGCCGATCAAGGTCAAGCCGGGCGCGCAGCCGCCGCAAGGACAGAAGCCTGACGGCACACCCGGCCTGCGCGGCGGCGGACAGAAGCCGAACGGCGGCGGCACGAAGGGGAAGAAAGGCTGAACACGGTCTGCGTCACCGGCCAACGCGCCGGTGGCGCAGTCCAACTGTGCACGTGGCCACAGGGAAAGCCGGCAACTTTGCGCTGGTCGTCGATCGATCGATGACGGACATCATCGATGGCACGGCAATCGCGGACGACGCTCTCGTCCGACACGCGATTGCCGGCCGGCGGGACGCGTTCCGCGAGATCTATCAGCGACACCACGCGCCGGTGTTCCGGTTCGCGCGCGCCATGACCGGCTCGGTGGCCGCGGCGGAGGACATCACGCAGGAAACGTTCCTCGCGTTGTTGCGTGAGCTGCGGCGTTTCGATCCGGAGCGCGGGTCGCTGGCCACTTACCTGTTTGCGATTGCGCGCAACCTGAGCCGGCGGCATCTTCGCAAGGATCGGCGGTTCGTGACGCTGGACGAACCACGAGAGCGCGATCTGATCATCGATGACCCGTCGAATGCCATGATGCAGTCTGAAACGGTCGCACGTGTTCGACGATTCATCCGCCGGCTCTCGTCAAGATACAGAGAGGTGCTGATCTTGTGTGATTTGCAGGGGTTGACCTACGACGATGCGTCGCGGATCTTGAACATACCGGTCGGGACGGTGCGCTCGCGACTGCATCGCGCGCGGACGCAACTCACCGAACGGCTCACGAATAGCGAGGCCGAGGCCACCGCTGGAGTAAAACGTCATGGCTGAACCTCCCTACCCTGTTCCCGATCGCGCGTCACATGACGTGCTGGCCTCGGCGCTCGCCTCCGTCTCCGATCAGGACGCAGCCACGCCTGTCCCGGAGCGCATCGAAGCCACCGTGATGCAAGGCTGGGATGTCATCGCCACTCGTCGCCGGCGCGTCTCGATGCTGTGGTACGGCGCTATCGCCGCCAGCGTGCTGCTCGCCGTCTTTGCCGATTCGCGGGTGGCACCCTCGAACGTATGGTCCACGGCAATTGCACCTCAGAGCGGGATGCCGTCCGCCGCCGCGGCCGAAACGCTCTTCACGGAAATGATGCTCGACGAGGAACCCGGCTCGTTGCAGTTCGTTCAGATTCGCCTCGCGCCATCCGCGCTGGTCGGCTTCGGGTTTCCCGTTGCCGCCGGCGCGGATGACCCGATTGATGTGGAGGTGCTGCTCGGCGTCGATGGTGTGCCGCGCGCGGTCCGCCCAGTTCTCCCGAAGGAGGACCAGCCATGACACTCACGGCCGCGACCGCCATGCTCGTCGCATTGCTGTGCGCGACGCCGGCCGCAGCGCAGGTTCGCGTCGGACAAGGGCGCGGCGTGCCTTCGCCTGGAACGGATCCTGGCTCGCGGATCCTCGTGCTTCGCGCTGAACCCGTCGACATCGCAGAGGCCGTCAGTCGCCATCCCTTTTCAGCAGACACGGTTACGACGACGACCCGCGTTCTGGCCGACGGCAATCGCCTCGAGGAGCGCACCGAAGGCAGCCTGATGCGTGATGCGCAGGGTAACCTGCGTCGCGTGCAAACCATCGGCGGCCTCGCCGGCGCAAATGCACCGGTGCAGATCGTCACGATCACGCTTCCGCAGGAGCGCGTGCAGCTTCGCCTCGACGAGACGCGAAAGATCGCGTTTCGATTGCAATTGCCGCCGTCGCTGCCGCCACCGGCTGAGAGTGGCCGCCGCGGTGAAACGAGGACCGAAGCATTGCCCCCGATCTCAGTCGACGGGGTTCGGGCCGAGGGTTCGCGGACCGTCACGACCCTTCCCGCAGGGAGCGTTGGCAACGAGCAGCCGATCGAAATTGTCAACGAGCGCTGGTATGCGCCGGACCTGCAGGTCGTCGTCCAGACCCGCCGCGTCGATCCACGATTCGGCGAAGTGATGTACCGGTTGACGAACATCAACCGCGGAGACCCGCCAAAGCACTTGTTCGAGGTGCCGCCCGATTTCACGATCGAAGAACAGCGGCCGACGCCGACGTTTCAACGGCGTCCAGATGCGGGGATCGAGCATCCGCGATGATGACGTTCGGAACGGTGACGGGATGGTTCGCCGGGATATTGACCCGATCGGAACGCGCGCCGAGCATCGGCAGCTGGACGCCCGGAGTGCGGGCCCTGATTCGCGGCCGAAAACTGCGCTGCGGATGTCTGGCCGGACTCTACGAAACGTCCTCGGGTCAATGCGTGGAAATGATCGACGCTGTTGACGGCGGTTGCTCCGGCGAGCACTTCGTGAATTGCGTGCTGTCGCGAACGACGACTCCCGCCTTGTAGCGCGATGGAGCACGGCGGCACGACCGAGCCGCACTTAGCGCATCTGCAACTGCCACTGATATCTCAGCCCATCGTCGCGCCTAATCCAACGCTCGCAGATCCGTAGTTGATCGGGCACGTGAACGTCCGCATCGGCGAAGTTGCCCACCAGCCACCGCACTTCGGGAGGCGGCGCGTCGCAGTTCAAAGGTGGACCGGGCTCGGGATTCGTGGTGAAACCTCGAGCGAACGGGTCCTGCTGCCGCCCCGAGAGCAGCGCCACGATGTTGCGCGCCTGGTCGTAACGAACCCGGTAGCTGATGCCGTAGTCGGGCGTCGCCCCGCCGCGGTCGGAGATCCAACGCTGCATCGTCACCGTCAGCGACAGCAGTGCGACCACATACGCGATTCGCCAGACCGACAGGACGCGGCGGATCAGCGCCGGCAATGCCGGAGGGTCGAAGCCGCCGGCCGCCAGGAACGCCGGGGCCGGCGCGAGGATCAACGTGTAGAAGGTGTGAGTGGTAATGCGCGCCAGCATGAATGCGACGATGACCAGGACCCACCATATGCCGATCACCGGCAGCGCGGTGGGCGCGCGCAGCCATCGCCATAGCCCATAGGCGAACAGCGGCGTGCCGAGAATCATCGACGCGCGATAGGACCAATACCGCGTCGGGCCGTCGAGAAAGTCGTCGCGGTCCCAGGCAAAGAAATGGAACAGATCCGACGGCGCGATCTGGCCTCCGATATGCCACAGCAGGAATGGACCGAAGGCGTCGGCGCGCACGCGGTTCGTAATGGTCTCGACGGGCAGCGTGGCGAGGTAACGCAGGTACGGGAACCAGAAGAACGCGTTGAGTGCAATCACGATGGCGAGCGCGCCGCATTCGAGCGGCGTCGGGCGCGACGGCGCCGCCACGGCGCGGTGCGTCGCGCGATCGACGCGCCACTGGATGAGCAGCGCCAGCGGCAGCAGCGCCAGCGCAATCGGACCGGACTGATGCAGTTGGCCGGCGACCAGCGCCGCCGCGGTCAGGGCAATCACTCCCCGCCAGGTTTTCCCGGTGCGCAGCCACTCGATACCCCACAGGATCAACAGCACGCCAGGCAGCAGCAGGTTCTGCGTCCAGATTTTGCGGCTGTAGAGAACGGCAAATGGCGACACGCTGATGATGGCGAGCAGCAACATCGCGCGCGTGCGATCCATGCGACGCAAGGCCCACCGCCATAGTGGCAGCAGGCAGAGCGTGTTGATGACCGCGATGACCGCGGTGATTGCGAGCGGATTCGCGCTCACCTGTCCGAAGCCGGCGAGGATCCACGTAAACAGCGGCGCATTGGCGACGCCGCCCGAGCTCAGCATGCCGCGATCGGGCCAGGTCGCCGGAGCGAGGCCCACCTGCGAAGCGAGTACGAGTGCCTCCCGCTCGTCGTTCTTGAACTCCATCGACGGCAGGTCGTGCAAGCGGAGCCAGCCGCCCAGCGCAATCAACGCAACAGCAGCGGCTATGGACGCGAACGAATCCTGCCACTCGCGCTCGGGAGCCCTCTCACGATCAGTCATGCGGGAGTATGCCAGTGTACAGGCACCGGGCCGGCCCACTCGGACCGTCACCGTAGTATCATCCGGCCATTGTGAAATTACTGTCCGCGTTGTTGCTGGTGATGGGCCTCGCCTCCACGAGTCAACCGGTTGTCGAACCCGCCACGATGGTCCTTCGCAATGGCAAGGTCGTCACCGTGGACCCGGCGATGCCCGAAGCGCAAGCCATCGCCATTCGCGGCGATCGCATCGCCGCGGTCGGCACGAACGACGCCATACAGCGCTACATCGGCCCGGCCACGCAGGTCATCGATCTCAACGGCCAGCTCGCCATCCCGGGGCTGATCGAGAGCCACGGCCACTTCATGGGGCTCGGGCAGTCGAAGATGAATCTCGATCTCATGGATGCCAAGAGCTGGGATGAGATCGTCAGCATGGTCGCCGCGGCCGTCAAACAGGCGCAACCCGGCGAGTGGATCCTCGGTCGTGGCTGGCATCAGGAAAAGTGGATCAGCGTCCCCAAACCCAACGTCGAAGGCTTTCCCTTTCACGACACGTTGAGCAGGGTGTCGCCGGACAATCCCGTCTATCTGACGCATGCGAGCGGACACGCGAGCTTCGTCAACGCCAGCGCGATGGCCGCGGCAGGCATCACCGCATCGACGCAAAACCCGTCGGGCGGCGAGATCCTCAAGGACGTGCAGGGGCGGCCGATCGGACTGCTGCGTGAAACCGCGTCCGGCCTGGCAACCCGCGCCCTCGACGCGTGGCGGGCGAAGAAAACCGCCGAGGAGCGCGATCGCGACGCGCGCCGCCAGATCGAACTGGCCGTACGGGCGGCATTGGAAGCCGGTGTGACGTCGTTTCATGACGCCGGCGCGAATTTCAACACCATCGATCTGTTCAAGCAGGTCGCCAGTGAGGGCAAGCTCGGCGTCCGGCTATGGGTGATGGTGCGCGACAGCAACGACAACCTTCGCAACAAGCTGCCGCAGTACAAAGCCGTCGGCCTCAACAACCATCACCTGACGATCGCGGCGATCAAGGTCACCGCTGACGGCGCACTCGGTTCGCGAGGGGCCTGGATGCTGGCGCCCTACGACGATTCGCCGTCGAGCAGCGGCCTGCCGACGACGCCGATCGAGAGCATTGTCGAGACTACGCGCATAGCGATCGATAACGGCGTGCAGTTGTGCGTCCACGCGATTGGCGACCGCGCCAATCGTGAAGTGCTCAACGCCTACGAGCGCGCCTTCAAGACCCGCCCCGACCTGAACGACCTGCGCTGGCGTATCGAACATGCGCAACACATCAGCACCGTCGATATCCCGCGGTTCGGGCGGCTTGGCGTGATCGCCGCGATGCAGGGCATCCACGCCACATCCGACGCACCCTATGTGCTCGCCCGGCTCGGCGCGACACGCGCCGAAGAAGGCGCCTACGTGTGGCAGAAACTAATGAACACCGGGGCGGTGATCGCCAACGGCACGGATGTCCCTGTCGAGCGCATCGATCCGATGGCCAACTTTCACGCCACGATTACCCGAAAAACCGCGAGCGGCTCGGTGTTCTACGGAAACCAGAAAATGAGCCGGCCCGAAGCGTTGAAGTCGTACACGTGGAACGGCGCATTTGCGGCGAAGGAAGAGACGCTCAAAGCCTCGTTGACGGCCGGCAAGCTCGCCGATATTACGGTCTTGTCGAAGGACATCATGACGGTGCCGGAGGATGAGATCCTGTCGACGCGCGTCACCTACACGATTGTCGGGGGCAAGGTCGCCTACTCACGTTGACCGTGCGATGTGTGTCGCCGTGCCGATCGGATTGGAACGGCAGGCGGCTCACGGCGTGAATCCTGGCGCTTCAGCCGCGGTCTAATAGCGCCATCAACGTCAAGGCGTTCTCGGTGGCCGCGCCGCGAGCCGTGTTGTCGAATACACACCAGACCCTCGATCGCCGGCGCAGCGCGCGGATCCTGTCGGCCAGCCCCCTCAAGTCATCGTCTGTATAACTCGAGTAATACATTGTCGGCGACCCGTGCAGCCGGAAGTACGCCACACGCGTCGACCCCGACGGCTCGTCGCCGCCTTCGCCGCACGATGGATCCGCGGCGACACGGCCGACGCCGTGCGCGCCGAGGCGGCGATCCGCCGCGCCCGTGAACCATG
>DASPNQ010000045.1:0-3158 GCA_035626435.1 Vicinamibacterales bacterium | reverse complement strand
ATGCGGCGCTCCTGCAGGCCGGGTTCGGGCTCCGTGCTGTAACCCCAATCGAACTTCGATCCGATCAGCGTGGGCCACTTGCCCGGTGTGACGACGGCGGGATCGTCGTTCGTGGGTCCGCCGGCTTCGAGCAGCAGCACGCGCACGGACGCATCAGCCGAGAGGCGGTTCGCCAGAACGCATCCTGATGATCCGGCGCCGACGATGATGTAATCGAACTCGCGGCGGCCTCCGTCCACGAGCTGCGTGCCGGTGGTAGACGCGGCGAGGCCCGGGGTCCTGGCGACGATGGGCGCGACGCCCATCGCCTTGATGAAATCGCGACGTTTCATGGATCGAGGCTACTGCGCCGTACCGGAATCGTAACCGACAGTGATGGCAAGTGCAGCCGGCGCCGGCATTGCCTCCGCGGTAACCATGAGGAAGGTGGTGCCGTCGGGCGCCACGTCATAGTTGGCGAGCGTGACCGTCGCAGCGACGAACCGGCCCTCGAACAACGACACTGGGACGCCGGCCTGTCCGATACCCTTGCTCAAGTCGACTCGCATCATGCGATCACCATTGCGATAGTACAGGTCGCGGCCGTCTTTCGACCAGACCGGTTCGGTGCCGCCATCAATCGAGATCTGGCGTTTCTGAGTGCCATCCGGGAAGGTTACGACGACCACCTCGTGACGGCCGGCTTCGTCCGTGACGTACGCCACGAAACGGCCGTCAGGCGAAAACACCGGTGAATACTCGTTGAATCGCGTATGCATGAATGGACGCACCGTGCCTTGCCCGCGATCCAGCACCCAGATGTCCGCACCGGAGTCGGGATGATACTCGGTGAAAATCAAAAGGTTACGGTCTGGCGACCAGGATCCGGCAACCTTGTCGAACTCGCTCGCTACGAGTAACACCGGTGGCGTGGCCGTGCCGAGTCGGAGCACGTAGAGATCCGCCGGGCCGCCTTGACTCGAACTGAACGTGATCGAATCCGTCGCGGGGCCGGGGACGGGTGAAAAATTTTCGCCACCGAATGTCAGCCGGCTCGGGACGCCTCTCGCGAAATCGAACACCCATAGGTCGGAGCTACGCTGGCGCATGCTCAGGACGGCGCTGCCATCGGGAAGCCAGCGCGGTTCCTCGAGCGCCTCACCGCTGATGTGACGGGTGATCGGCGCGCCGTCGCGCCCGACGCTGACCAACGCGTGGCGCATCGTCTGCGCCGGTCCGGGAATGTGCACGAGGGTGCGGTTCCGCGAGCACGCAAAGTGCGACACTCCGGTGGCGCTGGCGGCGACGTCGTGTTGCACGACACGCGGGGCGCCGGTCACGACGCCGGCAACATGGTCGAAGGACGAGCAGAACAGCATCGCCCCGCGCGACCACAGCAGCTCACCAGGAATGTCACACCGTCCCGATGATCCATGGTGGAGCACGGGCTGATGACGGGCGCCGTCGAATCTCACGACTGCAAGGGACGCGTCGTCGAACGAATTGACGCCGGCGGCGCCGATCGTGAAAATCACGCCACTGCCGTCGGGCAGCGCATGCGGCCAGCGATGCGTGCGCTCGCCGCCGTCGAAATCGAGAGTGGTCAGCGGTCGTGGCGTCCCGCCGTGTGCCTCCACCTGGAAGAGTCCAGTTGTCGGTCCGGGCGCGAAGACGATGGTATCGGAGTGGGTCCATGTCCCGCCGCGCATGTCCGCCACGTCGCACACCGGCCACATCGCGCCGTCGTCGAGCGCAATCTTCAGCAACCTGCGGCCGGCCTCGAACGCGATCCATTTGCCATCGGGCGAGAAAAATGGCGCGGCCGCGCCATCGGAACCTGGGATCGGCACCCACTCAAAGGCGTGCAGGCGCCTGCGCACGAGGCGCCGCAGCTCGCCGTCGGTGACGACAGCGACGACCACCGTTCCGTCGGGCGAAACGGCGATCACGTTGGTCGACTCGATCGCCAGCTTCAATTGGGGCGGCAGTGCAAGCTCGACGCGCAAGGGACCGGCAACCGTCCTCGGCTCCATCGCAGGCGGCCGACCAGGTGTCCCGGAGACGCGGCCGACGAACTGGTAGCCGCGGCGCGGCACGGTCGCTATCAGCGGGTCGGCATCCCGATGGCCGAGCAATTTCCGCAGCGTGAAGATCTGCTGCGTCAGATTCGCCTCTTCGACGACGGCGTCTGGCCATACGGTTGCCAGCAGCTCGTCTTTCGTCACGGTCTGGCCGGCGCGCGACACCAGCGCCAGCAATACGTCGAAGGCACGCGACGTGATCGTCACTGCCGCGCCATCGCGGGTCAGCACGCGCCGGGCGGGGTCAAGAGCGTATTCGCCGAAACGGAACATTTGAGGAGTTTTGAGAACTTTTCAGCGGCGAATTGAGGACTTGTCGCGCGCAGCCTGCGACTATTCCTCACGCGGCGGTCGTATTCTACGACTGCCGCCCTGATTATCAACGTGAAGGAGATTGAACGATGGCTGTTTACATGGTCGAGCGCAACCTCACCGGAATCACCATGCCGCAACTGGCGGGCGCACAGCAGGCGGCGATTGCCACGGCCCGCCGGTTCACCGCCGACGGCACGCCAGTGCGCTACATTCGCAGCACGTTCGTGCCTGGCGAAGCACGATGCATGTGCCTGTTCGACGCGAACAATGCCGGCGACGTCAAGCGGGTCAACGACGAGGCGCAACTCCCGTATGAACGCATCGTCGAGGCCCTTGACCTGACCCCGCAGTCGTAAGCGATCAGTTGGCCGCCGCACACGTGTAGGTTCCGTGTGCGGCGTTACAACGTTGAGGCGAGGCGATCGAGCCGCCGCAACACCGTCTCTTTTCCAAGCAATACCAGCATCTCGAAGAGCCCCGGGCTCACCGTTCGACCTGTCATGGCGACTCGCGTCACCTGGATCAGCGTGCCGGCCTTCACCGTCCGTGCGTCAGCGAGGTCCCGCAGGATGTTCTCGAGGTTCGACTCGCTCCATTCGGCGTCGCTGAACGCCGTGCGCAACGCGCGCAAGTGCTCCTGGATGCCGGGCACCGATAAATACTTCCTGCTCGCCTCCGAATCGTAGGCGACGGGGTCTTCGTAGAACGGCCGCAGCTGTTCCGGAAAATCCGTCAGCTTCTTGCAACGGGGCCGCAGCAGCGCGAGAACGGCCCGGGACCTTG
>DASPNQ010000044.1:0-22567 GCA_035626435.1 Vicinamibacterales bacterium | reverse complement strand
GCTATCGGTTGCGGCGCAGGTGTGCGCGGAATTGCTCGACAGGCAGGGTGTTCAGCACGTCGTCTTTTGTCAGCCACGCACGGCGGGCGGTCAGGACGCCCCAGCGCGGGTAGTCGAGCGCCTCAACGTAATGCGCGTCGGAGTCGATGACCAGCTTCACGCCGCGGTCGCGAGCCAGGCGGGCGTGGCTATCGCAGAGATCCAGGCGGTGCGGCTGCGAATTGATCTCCAGGGCGACGCCGTTCGCCTTTGCCGCGTCGATCACCTTCTCGATTTGCATCCGGGCCGCATCACGCCGCAGCAGCATGCGCGCCGTCAGGTGACCGATGATGTCGACCGAGGGATGCTCGATCGCCTTGATCACACGCGTCGTCATTTCCGCCTCGCCCATCGCCAGCGCCGAATGCAGGGAGGCGACGACGATGTCAAGCGACGCGAGGCAATCGTCGGCGAGGTCGAGGGAGCCATCGGCAAGAATGTCGCATTCAACACCGGCCAGCACGGTAAAGCCGGTGTGCGAGCTGTTGTAGGCCCACGCCTTCTCCGCATTGCGCATCGTCCGCGTCTCATCCAGGCCGTTGGCCATGGCCAGCGACTTCGAATGGTCCGTAATGGCGATGTACTCGAGTCCCCGTTGCCTGGCGGCGGCGACCATGGTCTCGAAGCTTTCACGACCGTCCGACTCGGTGGTGTGCATGTGCACATCGCCTTTGAGATCGGCTTGCGTAATCAGCGAGGGCAGCGATCGCGTCTCGGCCGCTGTCAGTTCGCCGCGATTCTCGCGAAGCTCCGGCGGAATGAAGTCGAGATCGAGCGCGCCGTAAATCTCCGCCTCGGTGGCGGCCGCCAGTACTTGATCGTGTTCGTCGAACAGCCCGTACTCGTTGAGTTTCCAGCCGCGCTCGAGTGCCCGGTCGCGAAGGGCGATGTTGTGCGCTTTCGATCCGGTGAAATACTGCAGTGCGGCGCCGCGCTGGTGCTGAGCGACGATGCGAAGGTCGGCCTGGAAGCCGCCGCGCAGCAGGACGCTGGCCTTGGTGCCGCCGTTGGCGAGAATCCGCTCGACCAGGGGAAACTTCGTAAACGCATCGACGAGCGGCGCCTCAGCGCCACTGGCCAGGATGTCGAGGTCGCCGCTGGTTTCCGCGCCTCGCCGGACACTACCGACGGTCGTGATGTCGGCGGATGGCGCGAATTCGCGAAGATATCCGACGATCGCTTCCGCCATCTCGGTGGCACGCGACAGCAGGTGGCGGCCGACGAACCGCTGCTGCTCTTCGATGGCCTGCAGAATCAGCTGCTCTTTCTTGCTGCCCATCCCCTTGATCGCCTTGATGCGGCCCGCGCGCGCTGCTGCGGCGAGATCTTCGAGGCTCTTGATGCGCAGCTCGCGGTACAGCACGGCCACCGTCTTCGGCCCGACGCCCTGGAGCCGCAGCACGTCGAGCAGCGTGGCGGGAAACTCGGTGAGCAACTCCCGGCGAATGGCGCAGTCTCCGGTCGACGCGATTTCGCGGATGCGGCCGGCGAGGTCCTTGCCGATACCGTTCCAGCCGCGCAACGCGGCTTCGTCCAGCGACGCCACGGCTTCGGCCGCCTGCGACACGATGTCGGCGGCGTTACGATAGGCGCGAATTTTAAAGGGATTGTCGCCTTTGAGCTCGAGGAGGTCGGCGATCTCGAGCAGGGTGCGCGCGACCGACTTGTTGTCGAGCGGCGACGGCAACAGCTCGCTCATTCGCGCGTGACCGACAGCCCGGTGCGTTCGATGCGAAAGTCGAGAATGCGCGCGCCGCCGTCGGCCAGCGCTTCGCGCACCGACGCGACGTCATCAGGAGCCGCCAGACAGAACAGACACCCGCCGCCGCCGGCTCCACACACTTTCGCGGCCGTCGCGCCGGCCGCCGAGGCTCGGGCGATCAGCGTATCGATAGCCGGCGTTGTCACGCCCGGCGCGAGACGCTTCCGGTTATCCCACTCGGTCGCGAGGCACGCCGCGGTCGCGTCCCAATCACCGCGAGTCAGCGCCTCGCGCATCGCCGCGGCCGTATCGCGAATCCGCTCGAAACAGTCGTAGACATGCGAATCGCCGTCGATGTGCCGCTTGGTGATTTCCCAGTTGTTGGTTCCCGAGTTGCGCGGCTCCCCGGTGTAGCAAAGGACGATTCGGCGCTCGAGCTCGTGGACGTCGACATCCAACGCCACGCGGCGGGGCTGTCCGGCGATGAGCTCGACGGCGGCGATGCCGCCGTAAAATGCCGGGCGGTAATCCTGTAATCCGGTCGGCACCTTGATGACCTGCGCCTCGACGTCCTTGGCGATATCCAGCAGCGTTTCGCCGGCGAAGTCCTGGTTGGTGTACGCCGCCAGGGCTCCGCAGACCGCGACGTTCAGCGCCGAGGACCCCGCGATGCCGGCGCCGGCGGGGGATTCGCCGCGCGTCGTCAGCCGGATGCCGTGCGCGCCGAAGCGGTGCGCGAGCTTGGCGAGCAGCGGCAGCCGCTCGTCGGCCGGCAGTTGATCGAACGACAGGTTCTCCTGCTTGTCGATGTCTTCCGACACGAGCTCGAGCCGGTCATCCGGCCGCTGTTCGATCCACGCGTGCGCCCGTAAGCTGATCGCGCAATTGAGCGTCTGCGCGCCGGCGTGGAACAGATAGAGAGGCCAGATATCGATGGTGCCGCCCGCGAGGTCGATGCGGGTCGGCGCAGACGCGGAGATGCGCACGACGCAATTATAATTCTCGCAGCACATGCCCCTTGCCACCCGCCGCGATATTGGACAGTTGTTGATCGGCAGCATGCCCGGAACCAGCGTTCCCGTCGAGCTGCGATCGCTGGCACGCGAATTCGATCTCGGCGGGACCATCCTGTTCAGCCGCAACATCGAAGCACCCGAACAGGTCGCGGAACTCGCCGCCGACTGCGAATCGCTGGGGCGCGAGCTCCGCGCCTGGGTCAGCGTCGACCAGGAAGGCGGTCGCGTCGCGCGTCTGAAAGAACCGTTTACGAAGTGGCCGCCGATGGCGGCGATCGGCCGTGCCGGCCGGCAGGCCGACGGCCTGGCCAGACGTTTTGCCGCGGCACTGGCCGAGGAATTGCGCGCCGTCGGCATTACGCTGGACTACGCGCCCGTACTTGACATCCACACCAACCCTAAAAATCCGGTGATCGGCGATCGCGCCCTGGCGGAAAAAGCCGAAGACGTGGCGCGGCTCGGCCGCGCCATCATCCGCACGATGCAGGAGGCCGGTCTCGCCGCGTGCGGCAAGCATTTTCCTGGGCACGGTGACACCAGCACGGATTCGCATCTCGAGCTGCCGCTGGTCGATCACGAGCTGGATCGGCTGCGCGCCGTCGAGTTCGCGCCATTCCGCGCCGCCATCGAGGAGCGTGTCGCGTTCATCATGACGGCGCACGTGCTGGTGCCGTCGCTCGACGATGCCCGTCCGGCGACGCTGTCACCGCGCGTCGTGCAGGATCTGCTGCGGGAAGAACTGCATTTCGAAGGTGTCATCCTTTCCGACGATCTCGAAATGAAGGCGGTTAGCGCGAAGTACACGGTGCCCGACGCCGCGGTCGACGCGATTCGCGCGGGATGCGACGGGATCCTGGTCTGCAGCGGCGACGTCGATCTGCAAGGCCGCACGCTCGAAGCGCTGGTGCGCGCCGCTGAATCCGGGCACCTCCCGGCGAAACGCCTCGATGATGCGTTCGCGCGGTTGAAGCGGGCCAAGGAGCGCTTCCTGATGGGCGAGCGGCCGGCCCCCGGCGCGCGCATCAAGTCATTGCGCGGCGTGCTCGGTCGCGAGGAGCATCAGCTCGTCGCCGCCGAAATGGCGGCGTATTTGTGACGCACGCCGTGCGCTCTGTGACATCCAACCGGGGAGCCGCCGCGTGAAGCGGCTGCGACGGCTCAGGGCCGGCGATCGCATTGCGTTGGTCGCGCCGGCAAGCTCCTTTCCGCCTGAAGAAATCGCCGCCGGCGCTGCGGAGCTGCAACGGCTTGGGTTCGCGCCGGTGTTCGAGGCATCCATCTTCGACAAGGCGTCGTTCACAGCCGGCACCATCCAGGCGCGCGTCAACGCCATCCACGCCGCCTGGTCGGATCCAGACGTGGCCGCCCTAATCGCCGTTCGCGGCGGCTACGGCAGCGCGCAACTGCTGCCGTATCTCGATACCGACCTGCTGCGGCGCGCTTGCAAGGCGCTGATTGGCTACAGCGACATCACCGCGCTGCTGAACCTGTATGTGCGCAACGGGCTCAATGCCATTCACGGGCCGATGATCGACCGGCGCATTGCCAAGGGTGCGGATGGCTACGATGAAGCCTCGTTTCGCGCCGTGCTGATGTCGGATGAGCCGCTTGGGATGTTTGCCCCGGAGCAGCTCGAAACGCTCTACCCGGGGACCGCCGACGGCGTGTTGATGGGCGGCACACTGACGCAGCTGACGGCCTCGCTGGGCACGCCGTGGGCGTTCGATCCGCCTGCTGGATGCGTGCTGTTCATCGAAGACGTGGGCGAGCGTCCCTATCGCGTCCACCGCATGCTGACCCAGTTGGCCCAAGCGGGATCGTTCGAGCGGTGCAATGCGGTGGTGTTCGGCGAGTTTCCGCGCTGCGGCGAGCCCGGCAGCACCTTGTCCATTCGCGAAGTGTTGCTGGAGTTCACGCGGGATTTTCGCGGGCCGGTGTTGTTCAATTTTCCCTCTGGACACACTCACGGCGCGACTTGGACGCTGCCGTTCGGCGTCAGGGTCGAAGTCACCGGCCGGCCGACGCCATCGCTGAACATTCTCGAGCCGGCGGTCGCCTGATGTCCCGGATTCACCTGATTGGCGTGGCGGGGACGGCGATGGCGACCCTGGCGGCGATGCTCAAGCATCGCGGCCATGATGTCAGCGGCTCGGACGAACACGTCTATCCGCCGATGAGCGATTTCCTGGCGGCAGAGCGCATCACCGTGCTCGAAGGCTATCGTCCGGAGCACGTCGCCGGACCGATCGATCTGGTGGTCGTCGGCAACGCGATTTCACGCGGCAACGCAGAACTCGAGGCGACGCTGGATCGCGGGTTGCGGTATGCGTCTCTGCCAGAAACCATCCGTGAGCAATGGCTGTGGGACGCCCATGCCATCGTCATCGCCGGCACCCACGGGAAGACCACCACGACGTCGTTGACCGGCTGGTTGCTGACCGCGGCCGGCGCCGATCCCACGGTGCTGGTCGGCGGCATCGTCAAGGACTTCGCGCCGAACGGCGCAAGCTATCGCATCGGGGGCGGCAGTGCGTTTGTGATCGAGGGCGATGAATACGACAGCGCGTATTTCGACAAGACCGCGAAGTTTCTGAAGTACCTGCCCGATGTCGCCGTGATCAACAACATCGAGTTCGATCACGCGGACATCTACGCAAACATCGATGAAGTCAGGCTGGCGTTCCGGCGCCTCGTCAACCTGGTACCGCAAAAGGGCCTGACGCTGCTCGGCATCGACAGCGCTGATGCGGCGGCGCTCAGGCCGATCGTGCGCAGCCGCCTGCAAACCTTCGGCCTCGCACGCGACGCCGATTGGCACGCCGGCGACATCACCATCTCCGACGGCACGACGTTTCGCGTCCGGCATCGCGGCGCCGACCTCGGTGTGTTCAAAATGTCGTTACTCGGCGACCACAACGTGCGCAACGCGCTGGCGGCGATTGCCGTCGGCGTCGACCTCGGACTCGACGTCGACCGGCTGCGTGACGGACTGGCGGCGTTCCAGGGCGTGAAGCGGCGACTTGAAATCATCGGCAGGCCGCGCGGCATCACCATCTACGACGATTTCGCGCATCATCCGACCGCCGTCGCCGAAACGTTGAAGGCAGTGCGGCAGGCATCACCGGGACAACGGGTGTGGGCGGTATTCGAGCCGCGCTCGGCCTCGTCCTGTCGCCGGGTCTTTCAGGACGACTTTGCTCGAGCGTTCATGGGCGCCGACGAGGTGGTGATCGCATCGGTGTTTCGATCGACGCTGCCGGCCGAGGAGCGTTTGTCGGAGGCGCAGTTGGTCGAAGACCTGACCGGGGCCGGCGTGCGCGCCCGCCACCTGCCGGATGTCGACACCATCATCGCCGCGATCGCCGCCGAGGCCCGCGAGGACGATCTCGTGGTGATCATGTCGAATGGCGGCTTCGGCGGCATCCATCACAAGCTGCTGGCGGCGCTGCGATGATCATTCGCGAATGCGGCGACTCGCTGCTGCTGGTCGAGCTCGAACCCTCGATCGATCCGGTGATCAACGAGCGGGCGATCACGCTGGCGGCGCGACTGACGGCACGACAAGCCCGCGGCGTTCGCGATGTCGCGCCGGGCTATTGCACGGTGGGCATTCACTTCGATCCGCTGCAGACCGACCTTGGCGCGCTCGAGCGCGCGATCGAGGAGGACTATGCGGCGGCCGCCGGGGTCGATCGCGTCGCCGATCGCACGCCGATCGACATTCCGGTGCGGTACGGCGGCAGCGGCGGTCCTGACCTGGCGGCAGTGGCGGCACACGCCGGCTGTTCCGAGAGCGAGGTGATCGCGCGGCATGCGCAACGCACGTATCGCGTCTACATGCTGGGTTTCGTTCCCGGATTCGCCTACATGGGCCGCGTCGATCCCTCGATCGCCGCGCCGCGGCATCGCGTCCCGCGTGAGCGTGTGCCCGCGGGGTCAGTCGGCATCGCCGGCCTGCAGACGGGTGTGTATCCCGTCGACAGTCCCGGCGGCTGGCAGTTGATTGGTCACACCACTGCCGTCATGTTCGATGCGCGACGCGATCGCCCCAGCCTGCTGGCGGCGGGCGACCTGGTGCAATTCGTCCCGGTGCGGCCGTGACGACCGCGTCGGGTGAGCTGCGCGTGGTCAAGCCGGGCCTGCTGACGACCGTCCAGGATCTCGGGCGGTTTGGCCTGCAGGCTGCCGGCGTGCCCGTGGCGGGGCCGATGGATACGTTCTCGCATCGCCTCGCCAATCAACTGGTCGGCAACGGCGCGGACGCGGCGACGCTCGAGATTACGCTGATCGGTCCGGAGTTGATCGTCGAGGCCGACACCACCGTGGCGATCGCCGGCGCGCACTTCGAGATCACCTGCGACGACCGGCCGGCGCCCGCCGCGGAATCGTTTGGCGTCCGCCGGGGACAACGCATCAAGTTCGGCAGAGTCCTGCAGGGCGCCCGTGCCTACCTTGCCGTCGCCGGCGGCATTCAGACCGAGACCGTCCTGGGAAGCCGGGCGACGCACCTCGTGAGTCGGATGGGCGGCGTGCAAGGCAGAGCGCTGCTGGCTGGCGATCGATTGCCGGTCGCCAACGAAGCGACGGCGCGACCGGTGCGACGCGCGGGCGGGCTGATGCTGCCGACCAAAGGCCGGGCGCTGCTGCGCGTCATGCCGGGGCCGCAGGCGGACTGGTTCGAGCCGGATGCGATGCGCGCGCTGGCGGGCGTCAGTTTCCGGATCTCGCCGCAGTCGAATCGAATGGGATATCGGCTCCAGGGGCCGCCGCTGCGGCGGATACGAGAGGGCGAGTTGATCTCGGAGCCGCTAGGCATTGGCGCCATTCAGGTACCGGCAGCCGGCGAGCCGATCCTGTTGATGGCCGATCGGCAGACCGCAGGTGGCTATCCGAAGATTGGCTACGTGATAGGAGCGGATTTGCCGCTGGCCGGCCAGCTGGCTCCCGGCGATTTCATCGAGTTCCATGTGTGCACGCGGCAGGAAGCGGTTGCGGCGTTGATCGCACGCGAACGCCAATTGCTCCGTCACGCCGACGCGAGGGATGCGTCGTGAGCGAATTGCTCTCCGCGCTCGAACGCGCGTTTGGTGAGCGCCTGCGCCGCAATGTGCCGCTGGCGCCGTACACGACCTTCAAGGTCGGCGGCCCTGCCGAGCTGTTGGTTGAAACCGTCAACGGCGACGAAATCGTGACCGCCGCGAAGCTGGCTCGTGCCGCGGGCGTCAACGTCACCATGCTCGGCGGGGGTTCAAACGTCCTCGTAGCCGACGCGGGCATTCGCGGCTTGGTCATCCGTCCTCGCGGCGGCGAAGTCACGCCGGTCGGCGATCGGTTGGTGCGGGTCGATGCCGCCGTGACGATCAACGGGCTGGTGCGCTGGACGATCAATCGTGGCTACGCCGGCGTCGAGGCGTGGGCGGGCACCCCGGGCACCGTCGGCGGCGCGATCTATGGCAACGCGCACTGGAAGCAGACCAACATCGCCGAACTGGTCGACAGCGTGCGCCTGCTCAGGCCTGACGGCACCTTGCTGCAGGCGCCGGCGGATCGGATGGAGTTCGACTACGACTACAGCCGCTTGAAGCGCACCGGCGAGATCGTGCTGTGGGCGGCGTTCAAAGTGACCCCTGGTCACGACCCGGCGGCTCTGCGTGCGGTCGCTCGCGAGTCGCTGGCGTTTCGCAAGCAGACGCAGCCGCTCGAGTCGCCGAGCGCGGGCTGCATCTTCATGAATCCCGATCGCGTTCGCGATCGCATTCCTGAGGGCATCCCGCCGTCGGCCGGCGCGCTGGTCGATCGCGCAGGCCTGAAGGGCGTGGCACTGGGCGGCGCGCGGGTGTCGCCGACGCACGCCAACTTCATCATCACCGATGGCACCGCGTCGGCGGCCGACATTCGCGCGCTGGTCGAGCGCTGCCGTCGCGCCGTCAAAGAACAATTCGGCGTCGTGTTGCGAAATGAGATCATTTGTCTGGGTGATTTTGACGCCGATGGCCGCGGGCCGGCGGCAGAAAGCTAAACGTGTCTACACTCGTGCTCGAGGGCGGGCGGCGCATCGAAGGCCGCGTTGATGTCGAAGGCAACAAGAATGCGGCGTTGCCGCTGCTGGCGGCGTGCCTGCTGACCGACGAATGGTGCACGCTGCACAACATGCCGCGCATCGCCGATGTCGAGGTGATGGCGCGTCTGCTGCTGGACCTCGGCGCCGAGGTCGAAGGGATCGGCAGCACGACGTTGCGGATTCGCTGTGCGAACGTGATCAAGGATGAACCGGACAGCTTGCTGGTGGGCCGCTTGCGCGGTTCGGTATTGCTGCTGGGGCCGCTGCTCGCACGCCGCGGCCGGGCCGTGGTCGCGCCGCCGGGCGGCGACTTTCCCGCACGCCGGACGATAAAGACACACCTCGAGGCTCTGACCGCGATGGGCGCGCGCGTGCTGCCGGGCTCGGGTCATCGCCTCGAACTTTCCGACGGGCTGAAGCCTGCCTCGCTGTATCTCGACGAAGCATCCGTCACCGGTACCGAAACGGCGTTGCTGGCCGCTGCCGCCGCGCCGGGGGCATCTGAAATCCGTCACGCCGCCTGCGAGCCGCACGTCGTCGAGCTCTGTGAGTTTCTGCGCGACATGGGTGTGGGGGTGACGGGCGAGGGCTCGCACACCATTCGCATCGAGGGCATCGCCAAGCCGAAGGGCGCGACCAGGACGCTCTACGGTGACTACATCGAAGCCGGCAGTTGGGCCGTCGTCGGCGCGATCACCGGCGGTCAGATCGAAGTCGGCGGGACGCGGCCGGTCGACATGGAGGTGGTCGCGTCGGTGCTGACCAAGATGGGCGTCAACTGCGTCCAGGATAACGACGTGTTTCGCGCCGAGGCGTCGAAACTGGTTGGCGCCGGCCGCATCACGACCGGCCTGTGGCCGGGTTTTCCAAGCGACCTGGTCAGCCTGGTCACCGTGTTGGCAACGCAGGCCGAGGGTGCGACGCTGGTGCACGACTGGATGTACGAGCTGAGACTGTTTGCCCTCGAGCAGATGAGCGGCATGGGGGCGGATTTGTTTCTCTGTGACCCGCATCGCATCATCGTGACCGGACCGCGCAAGCTGCGAGGGAAGGCGCTCGACAGCCGCGACATTCGATCGGGGATGGCACTGATTGCCGCGGGGCTCATCGCGGAAGGGCAGAGTCGAATCGAGCCGTTGGAAACGGTGGAACGCGGTTATGGACGTCTTGTCGATCGGCTGCAGCGTCTGGGAGCGGCGGTCGGCAAGATCTAGCTCCCTCGCTCCCTCGCTCCCTAGCTCCCTCGCTCCCTCGCTCCCTAACTCCCTAGCTTTATTTCCCCTTTGGCGGCGGCTTCACCGGCGTCGGCGGTCCAACCGGAGTGGCGGGTCCGGGGCTATTGGGAAACTGCGGCGCGAGCCCTGGCTGCGTCGTGTCGCCGCCCGGCGGCTTTTGTGGGGCCGGCAGCGGCAGCGGCAATGGCAGCGGCGCGACGATGTCCGTCATCGGAGCACCGCCGTCGCGGCCGACGCGAAACGGCTGCAGATCCGCGGGCGTGAGATTCAAGACGCGCACGATGCGCGGCGTCAGGGTCAGGATGATGTCCGTCTCCTGCGTCTCCTTACGATTGTGCGCGAACAGGCGGCCGAGAACGGGAATGTCGCCGAGGCCTGGAATCGTGGCGACGGTCGTCCGTTCTTCATCGCGGATCAGACCGGCGAGCATGTTGGTCTCGCCATCCTTCAATCGAATCACCGTGTTGATCTGGCGGCTGCCGAAGGTCGGCAAATCGCCGAAGCCCTTCCCGGATATGCTGCTCAACTCGATCTTCAGGGCGAGCGTCACCGCATCGTCGTGATGCATGCGCGGCGTAATGTCGATGTTCACGCCGATCGGCTCGTAATTGAATGAGGTGATGGGCTGCGTCTGCACGCCGCCGGCGGCGATCGGGGAGAACGTCGTCACCGGCACCGGCACGCGCTCGCCGAATCGCGCCTGGGCCGGAATGCCTTCCGCCGTGCGCAACTGCGGGTTCGCGAGGATCCGCGTCGCCGCGTCGGTCTTGAGCAAGCGGTAATACAACGACGGGAGGCTCGTCAGCATGACGTCGGCGCTGGTGAGGCTCGACAGGCTGCGCAGCGAGAGGCCGCCCTCCTTGTTTGCATCGACGTTACCGCTGATGCCCGGCTGTCCCGGCGAAGCGATCTGCAGGCCATATTCTTTCAGGTGCGTGCGGTTCACCTCGAGCAGCTCGACGTCGATGATCACTTCCGGGCGGGCCTTGTCGATCGCGGCGATGATCTTGCCCGCCGCGGTGATGCGCTCGGGCGTGTCCTTGATGGTGATCGCATTGGTCGCGGTCAGTGCCGCCAGGCGGCGCGCGTCCACGACGATGCGCAGGATATCGATCGTTTCCTTGAGATCGGCATTGCTCAAATAGAACGTCCGCACGATCTCTTCTTCGTATTCGCGCCGCTTAGCGGCGGTATCCGGAATGATCGTGATGGTGCGCGGGGCGGTCACGCGCCAGAAGTTGCGCGTCGAGTGCGAGAGGGCGGTGAGGGCCTGCTCGAGGGTCTGCCCGCGCATATCGATCGAGACGGGCTGATCGCGAAATGTCGGGTCGAAGACGACGCTGAGATCGGTGAACTTGCCGATGGCGGAATAGATATCGCGCGCGTTCGCATCGCGAAAGACGACCGAGTCGGGCAGTTTGGCGTCGGCGGGCAGATCCATGCCGGGCAGCGGCGCGTCCAGGCTTTGCTGGATCAGCGACTCGAGGCGCGTCTTACCGCTGTCGGCAACAGCGACTTTGGCGCGGAGCTGCGTACGTGTATCCTGCAGCTCTCTTTGGATATCGCCGTTCGCCGGGTTGAGCTCCGCGGCGAGCTGGTACTCGACGAGTGCCTCTTCGAGCTTGCCGGTGTTGGCCAGCCGGCGCGCCGTCGTGAAATGATCCTGAGACGCGCGCAGCTTGGCGCGGTCGAGGCCTTGCCTGGCTTCGCGGCTGTCGGGGTTGTCGCGGAGCAATTTCGAATACTCGGCGACGGCGATGTCGTAATTCTGTGACGCTTCGGCGTTTCTGGCGCGGCGGAGCGAGGCGCTGCTGGCACAGGACGCCAGCGTGATGGCCACGACGACCGTCAGCACGATTCGGGAAGCGCGGGGCGACAGGGTATGTGACACCAGGAAACTCGATTACCTTATCGGCCAAACCCAGCGGGTTCTTCAGTTTACCGGGGAGCGGGCGCTGGCGACTGCCTCCCAATGATAGTTCGACTTCCCGCCAGCCGGCACGGCTGCCGCAAGCGAAGGTTCACACCTCTGCAGTGGCCGCCTGGACCGGGCGTTCACCGGGGTTTCGCGGTGTTGTTGATCACGTCCACGCCGCGCGGCATCCGAAACTCGAAATCCCGGTCGGCGAGCCCGCGATTTTCTTTGAGGTTGGTGAACGCGAACGACGATCGGCCGCCTTGCGTGTCGACCGCGCTGATGAACTGAATCTGCAGCGTCCGGGCGTCGACGCCGATGCCGATCGACTCGTAGTCTTCGCTCCGTTTTTTGGGGACCAGGCGCAACGTGATCAGGCCGGGCGCCGCGCCGGGCAACGGCGACAGCGACGGGATGTAGTCGCGCGCGAGATCCGACTGTCCGGCGAGAAACATCGCCGGAATGTCGCCCTGATCCGGACCTGGCGCCGGACTGACGATCACCTGCTTGTCGGCGACGAGATAGGTGTAGAGCCGCGTGCCGTCAGACACGAACTCCTTCTTCTCCGGCTTGGTGTAGGTGAACCGCATGCGGCCGGGGCGCTTGATTGCAACCGTGCCGCGTTCGGTCGTCTTGGTGCGAAGCACGCCACCTTCGTAGGTCTGCACGAAGTCGGCCTGGATGTCTTTGATGCCGTTGTAGCGCTGCTGAATTTTTGCCGCGAGCGCGACGGGATCGCCTTGCGCCGAGAGCGCAGGCCACAGCGACATGGCGAGTACAGACACGACGAACGGCTTCATGTGTCCCATACTAGTTCGACTACGATGGGTGCTGATTGGTTGTGTGGGGCGGGGATTTGCGAGCGGTGTGGACTGGTCCGGCGTCGCTGATGCGACGGCCGGCGCCTGATCGCCGAGGACGGCGAAGGTGGTGGACGGCAGGAGGATCGAACTCCCGACCTCAGCGTTGCGAACGCTGCGCTCTCCCAGCTGAGCTAGCCGCCCGACAGGCCAATAACTTATTTACTGTATCAAACTTACAGCCGGAATTGAACAGCCGGCTTTTCACATAGAGTCGCTAAATCGTGCCTCAGATCAAACGTATCGGTGTGCTCACTGGCGGCGGCGACGCACCCGGCTTGAACGCCGTCATCCGCGCCGTGGTCAAGTCGGCCTACAACGCCGGCATCGAAGTCGTCGGACTCGAGGACAGCTTCGACGGTCTGCTCGATCCGTCGCGATCGCGCGTGCTCAAGCCAAACGACGTGACCGGCATTCTGCGTCTCGGCGGCACCATTCTCGGCACGACCAATCATGGCAATCCGTTCGCGTATCCGGTCGACACCGCCGAAGGCAAGGTCGACTACTCCGATCGCGTCGTCGACACCTTTCACAAGATGGGGCTGCAGGCGCTGGTCGTGATCGGCGGCGATGGTTCGTTGAGCATCGCGCATCAGTTTTATCTCAAGGGCATCCCCGTCGTCGGCGTGCCCAAGACGATCGACAACGACATTGTCGGGACCACCAGCTGTTTCGGTTTCGACACCGCGGTGTCGTTCGCTGCCGATGCGATCGACAGGCTGCATACGACTGCCGAAGCGCACAAGCGCATCATGGTCGTCGAAGTGATGGGCCGCTACGCCGGATGGATTGCGTTACATGCGGGGATGGCTGGCGGCGCCGACGTCATCCTGATGCCCGAGATACCGTACGACCTGGACAAAGTCGCCGCGGCCATCCGCCGTCGCGAATCGTTCGGCGCCAAGTTCAGCATCGTGGTCGTAGCGGAGGGCGCGAAACCCGTCGGTGGTTCCGTCACGGTTCGCGAACAGGCGCGCGCCGGCTACGTCGAGCGGCTCGGCGGCGTCGGCATTGTCGTCGCCGAACAACTCGAGGAGAAAACCGGTCGCGAATCGCGATGCGTGGTGCTGGGGCACTTGCAGCGCGGCGGCGGTCCGACGGCGTTCGATCGCGTACTGGCGACGCGTTTCGGCGGCGCCGCCGTGGAACTGATTCAGCGCGGCGTGTTCGGCAAGATGGTCGCGAACAATCCGCCGGACATCCTGCCGATCCCGCTGGCCGATGTGGTTGGCCGGACCAAAACAGTGCCCCTCGATTCGGATTTGCTGAGGACGGCACGCGCCATCGGCGTGTCGCTCGGGGACTGAACAGCAGACCGCGGCCACTTGCGCGCGACGCACGAGCGCCGGGTCGCGACTAACGCCGAGTCCTCACTACTTCAGTAGATCGAGGTACTTCAACGCGCCGCCGGTGTTGAAGAGCACGACCGTCTCGTGCTTCTGGATGCGGCCGTCGGCCACCAGCTTCCGCACCGCGCTCAGCGACGCCGCGCCCTCCGGCGCCGCCGACACGCCTTCATATTGTCCGAGCGCCTTCATGTCGGCGATCATCTGCGCGTCGCTGACCGACACGGCCGTTCCGCCGCTCTCGCGAATGGTGCGAAGGATCAGGAAGTCGGCGATGGCCCGCGGCACGCGCAGACCATCCGCGATGGTGTGCGCGTTCTCCCAGGTGCCGGCGACATCGGCACCACGATCGTGCGCGCTGACGATCGGCGGGCATCCTTCGGGTTGCACGGTGACCATCTTCGGCCGCCGCCCGCCGGCCGGCAGCCAGCCGATCGCTTCCATTTCAGCGAACGCTTTCCACATCCCTACCATGCCGGTGCCGCCGCCCGTCGGGTAGATGATCCAGTCGGGCAGCGTCCATTCGAGCTGTTCGGCAAGCTCGTAGCCCATGGTTTTCTTGCCCTCGCAGCGGCCCGCCTCGCGAAACGTCGAGACTTCGTACCAGCCGCGCGGCTTGGCGGTCTCGGTCGCGACGCGTCCCGCGTCCGTGATCAGGCCATCCACCAGCGTGACGTTGGCGCCGTACAGGATGCACTCGTCGACGAACGGCTGCTTGGCATCCTTCGGGATGAAGACCTCGCACTTCATACCCGCGGCGGCGGCATAGGCGGCAGCGGCGTTGCCCGCATTGCCGGCGGTGGGTAGAAACACCGTTTGCGCCTGCAACGCTTTGGCGCGTGAGATCGCGGCTGACAGACCGCGCGCCTTGAAGGAATTCGTCGGGTTGAGCGATTCGTCTTTGATCAGCAGCCGCTCGAGTCCCAGCTCCGCGCCGATACGCGGAGCCGGCAGCAGGGGCGTGAACCCTTCGCCGAGCGTCACCGGCTCGTCGCCGGGCAACAGCGGCATCATCTCGCGGTAGCGCCACATGTTCGGAGCGCGGTCGGCGAGCGATTCCTTCTGCCACGCGCGCGCGGCCGTCAGATCGTAGCGCGCCAGCATCGGCAGCTTGCACGACGGGCAGAGGAAGTGCATCTGCCGCGGATCGAACGGCCCGGCACCGCATCCACTGCTGCACTCGAGGTGCGAGAGATAGCTATTTGCCAAGAAGCTCTTGATCTTTCTTGGCTTGCAGGTCGTCGATCGATTTGATGTGCGCGTCGGTGATTTTCTGCACTTCGTCGATCGCGCGTTTTTCGTCGTCTTCGGAAATCTGATGATCCTTCAGCAGCTTCTTCAGCTTGTCGTTGGCCTCGCGGCGGACGACCCGCACGTGATTGCGGCCTTCCTCGGCCATCTTGTGCACGTGGCGCGACAGTTCCTTGCGACGCTCCTCGGTCAACGATGGAATCGGAATGCGCAGCACCTTGCCGTCGCTCGCCGGATTGAGGCCCAGATCGGATAGCCGCACCGCACGCTCCAGCGACGACATCAGCGACGGGTCGAACGGCTGCGCGACGATCAGCGCGGGCTCCGGAATCGAGAGGCTCGCGACCTGATTGATTGGCACCTTCGAGCCGTAGGCCTCGACCATCACGCCGGCCAGCATGTCGGTTGAGGCGCGGCCGGTGCGCACGCCCGCCAGCTCCTTGCGGACGAACTCGATGTGGCCGTCCATGCGCTTCTTGACCTCTGCGAACAGCCCTTTGACGTCGCTTGCTTCCATGTTTGACCCTTTAACCTGCCGATGAGTGCTCAGTGTCGATTGGTGAGCGCAGGCGCTCACGCCCGCTATGCGGTGACGACCGTCCCCACGGCTTCGCCCATGACGACGCGGCGGATGTTGCCGGGCGTCTTCAGGTTGAACACCAGGATCGGCAGCTTGTTATCCATGCACAGCGAAATGGCCGTCGCGTCCATCACCTGGAGGCGTTCCTGCAGCACCTGCAGATAGGAAATCCGCTCGTAGCGCGTCGCCTCGGGATGTTTTACCGGATCGGCGGTGTAGATGCCATCCACCTTGGTGGCTTTCAGAATGACCTCGGCCTTCATCTCCATCGCGCGCAGCGCCGCCGCGGTATCGGTGGTGAAGTAGGGATTCCCCGTGCCCGCGGCAAACACCACGACGCGGCCCTTCTCGAGGTGGCGGACGGCGCGCCGGCGGATGAACGGTTCGGCGACCGACCGCATTTCAATCGCGGTCAGCACCCGCGTCGGCACGCCGTTGTGCTCGAGTGCGTCCTGCAGCGCCAGCGCGTTGATCACCGTCGCCAGCATGCCCATGTAGTCGCCGGTCGAGCGGTCCATGCCGCGCGCGCTGGCGGCCAGCCCGCGGAAGATGTTGCCGCCGCCGATCACCACGGCAGTTTGCACACCGAGCGACTGAATGTCGGCGATGTCCTGGGCGATGCGCGTAGCCACCGCGGGATCGATGCCGTACGGCTGATCGCCCATCAGGGCCTCGCCGGACAGTTTCAGCAGAATTCGTTTGTAATAGGGAGCCGGTGAGGGAGCGTCGGGCACAACGATGGATTATATAGAACTCTCACCGCAGTTAGCCTTCAGCGAGTTCGCCGAGCTTGAAGCGTACAAACCGGCTGATCGTGATGTTTTCACCGGTTTTCGCGGTCGCCGCCGCGACCATCTGCTTGATCGTCACGTTGGGATCGCGCACGGAGGGCTGATCCATCAGGCACACCTGCGCGTAATAGCTTTCCAGCTTGCCCTCGACGATCTTGTCGATGACGTTCGCCGGCTTGTTCTGGCCGGCAAACTGCGCGCGGTAAATCTCGCGCTCCTTGTCGAGCGCGTCGGCCGCGAGGTCCTCGCGCTTGACGACTTGCGGGCTGGCCGCGGCGATGTGCATCGCGATTTCCTTGGCGAGCGTCTGGAAATCCGGCGTCCGCGCCACGAAGTCGGTTTCGCAATTGACTTCGACCAGCACGCCGACCTTGCCGCCCATGTGGATGTAATGGCCGATGACACCGTCCTTGGCGACGCGTCCCGCGCGCTTGGCGGCCTGCGCGAGTCCCTTCTTGCGCAGCAGCTCGATCGCCTTGTCGAGATCCCCGCCCGACTCCTCGAGTGCCGCCTTGCAATCCATCATCCCCGCGCCAGTCTTGTCGCGGAGCTCCTTCACCTGTGCTGCCGTCGCCATCGCTCTCTCCGAAATCTGAAGTTTAAAGTTAGAAGTTAAAAGTTAAAAAACGACTAACTTTTAACTTTAAACTTTTAATTTTTAACTTTGTCCGCGCGAGTCGCAGCGGCGGTCGGGGTGCGCCGCGGTTATTGAACCGTCGGCGCTGGGGTCTCTGCCGGGCGCTGCGGCTTGCGGATGTCGGCGGGCCGTACGGTGCGGCGCGCTTCGTCGGCGGCAGCTGCTTCGGCCTCGCTGGCGGCCTGCTCGGCCATCGCCGATTCGCGCTCGCCACGCCCTGAGATCACCGCATCGGCAATCCGCGACACGAACAGCTTCACCGACCGCAACGCATCGTCGTTGCCGGGAATGATGTAGTCGACCTGGTCGGGGTCGCAGTTGGTATCGACGAGACCGATTACCGGAATCTTCAGCTTGCGCGCTTCGTCGACGGCGATCTGTTCCTTGCGGGTGTCGATGACGAACAACGCATCGGGCAGCCGGCCCATGTGGCGGATGCCTTCGAGGTTCTTGACCAGCTTGCGCTTCTCTTTCTCGGCTTTGGCGATTTCCTTCTTCGGCATCGACTCGTAGCGGCCGTCGGTGGCCATCGCCTCGAGATCGCGCAGGCGCGCGATGCTGCGTTGAATGGTGGTGAAGTTGGTCAGCAGACCGCCGAGCCAGCGCTCGTTGACGTAGAACATGCCGCAGCGGGCGGCTTCTTCGGCGACGACGTCCTGCGCCTGGCGCTTGGTGCCCACGAACATGATGGTCTTGCCTTCGGCGGCGAGCTGCCGGACGAAATCCTCCGCCTCGCGGTAGTGCTTGACGGTCTTGCCGAGGTCGAGGATGTAAATGCCGCTGCGCTCACCGAAGATGAACGGTTTCATCTTGGGATTCCAGCGCTTGGTTTGATGTCCGAAATGCACGCCTGCTTCGAGCAGGTCCTTCATCGCGAGCGGGGTCAAATTGCCTCCATCCATACGGGTGATTTGCACGACTAACGCTTACTGAACTGGAACCGCTTACGGGCGCCGGCCATCCCGTACTTCTTGCGCTCTTTCGCGCGCGCGTCGCGCGTCAGCAGGCCGTCCTTCTTGAGGCGCGAGCGCAGCTCGATGTTGTATTCGCACAGCGCGCGGGCGATGCCGAGCCGGATCGCGCCGGCCTGGCCGGACACGCCGCCACCGGCGACAGTGGCGAGCACATCGAACTGCTCGGCGGTGTCCGTGAGCAGCAGTGGCGTCTTCACCTGGATGCGGAGCGTTTCGATCGGGAAGTACTCGTTGAACTCGCGGTGGTTGATCTTGATGGCGCCGGTGCCCGGACGCAAAAACACGCGGGCGGTGGATTCCTTGCGGCGGCCGGTTGCGTAGTACTGAGTTGCTGCCAAAGTTATGCGACCTCGAAGACGGTGGGTGACTGGGCAATGTGCGGATGCTTGTCATCCGCGTAGACCTTCAACTTGCGGAACATCGCATCACCGAGCTTCGACTTCGGGAGCATCCCGCGGACGGCTTCTTCGACCAGGCGCGTCGGCTTGACCGCGCGAACGACCTTGGCGCGATCCTCGCGCAGGCCGCCCGGATAGCCGCTGTGGCGCTGATAGAGTTTCTGATCTTCCTTGCGGCCGGTCAGCTTGACCTTGGCGACATTGAGAATCACCACGTGATCCCCGGTGTCGAGGTAGGGGGTATAAATGGCTTTATGCTTGCCCTGAAGCAGCTTCGCGGCGCTGGTCGCGACGCGGCCGAGCACCTTGCCATTGGCATCGATCACGTGCCACTTGGTGGGCATCGACTTCACGGGCGGTACGTAGGTTGGCATTTCCGATAGTTCCCTGATGACTCTTGGCTGACGCCGTGCTGATACGGTCCCTGACAGGTTCCGCGCAGGGACGGCAAACCCAAATCATACACGTATTTCGGGGCATCGGCAAGGGATCTGCAGAGCCACTGTAGCCCTCCCATTCACACTCCGATAACGCAACTGGCAGCTGAAGGACGCGCCCGACTTTCACGCAAGTGCAAAAAACGTCAGCCACTTGCAAAAGTGTAAGCAGGGTAGAACCGGCCGCCCGGCTCCGAGACGCCAAATCCGGTATTCGGGGCCGAAATTGTGGGATCTACGACTAAGGTCCGGCTGGTATTCGGTTTGCCCAGCTGGCTCGGGTCTGGAGACAACTTAAGTGCTGTTCCGCCGAACGAAAAGCCTCGTAGGGCTCGACATCGGATCGAGCTCCGTCAAGGCGATCGAACTGAAGCCGGCTGGCAAGGGATACCGCGTCTCGGCCATCGGCGTCGAGGCGATTCCGCCTGACAGTATCGTGGACGGCGCCATCATCGACGGCGGCGCCGTGGCGGACGCCGTGCGCCGTCTCTTCACCAACAAGAAGTTCAAGGCCAAGGACGTCGTCGCGTCGCTGTCCGGCAATTCCGTGATCGTCAAGAAGATCACGCTGCCGGCGATGACGGAAGCCGAACTCGCGGAATCGATCTACTGGGAGGCCGAACAGTACATCCCGTTCGACATCCAGGACGTCAACCTCGATTACGAGATCCTCGATGCCGGCACCGGGCAGGACGCGCAGGGCACGATGGAAGTGCTGCTCGTCGCCGCCAAGAAGGACAAGATCGCCGACTACAGCAACGTCATCGCGCAGGCCGGCAAGACGCCGGTGATTGTCGACGTCGACGTGTTCGCGTTGCAGAACGCCTTCGAAGCGAACTACGGCTTCGATCCCAACGCCGTGGTCGCGCTGCTCAACGCCGGCGCCAGCGCCATCAACATCAACATCCTTGCCGGCGCGCAGTCGGTGTTCACCCGCGACGTGTCGATGGGCGGCAACGCCTTCACCGAAGCGGTGCAAAAGGAACTCAACCTGCCGTACGAGAGCGCCGAGCAATTGAAGAAAGGGCAGGACGTCGACGGCGCGACCTATGACGACGCGCGCGCCGTGCTCCGCGCCATGACCGATAACGTGCTGCTCGAAGTCGAGAAGACCTTCGACTTCTTCAAGGCCACGGCGTCGAACGATCGCATCGACCGCATCATGCTCAGCGGCGGCGGCTCGCGCGTCGAGGGATTCGCCGACGCGCTGCGCGAGCGCTTCGGCACCGAGGTCGAGTTGTTCGATCCGTTCCGCCAGGTGGCGCTCGACGCCAAGAAAGCCGGCCTCAGTGGCGCCGACGATTTCGCGCCCGTGGCCGCCGTGGCCATGGGACTGGCACTCCGGAAGGTCGGCGACCGATGATTCGGATCAACCTGCTGGCCACCGAACGGCGTGCCGCCAAGGCCGCATCCAGCGGACTGCAAGCCGGCCAGAAGATGATGGTCATCGGCAGCCTGATCCTGGTGCTGACGGCCGTCGGTGTCGGCTGGCGCTTCTGGGCCTTGAGCCAGCAGCAAGCCGAGGTCGCGCGCGAAATCGAGACGGCGCGCCGCGAAGAGGCGCGGTTGCAGGAGATTCTGCGCCAGGTGCAGGAATTCGAGAATCGCCGCAAGCAGCTCGAGACGCGCGTGCAGTTGATCGACGAGCTGCGCAAGGGCCAGGCGGCGCCGGTGCTGATGATCGATCAGATCAGCCGCGCGCTGCCCGACATGACCTGGCTGGTCGGCCTCACGCAGGATGGCTATACGCTGACGATGCAGGGCCGGTGCCTGACGTTGACGTCCCTGTCGGATTTCATCGGCAATCTCGAGGCGTCGCGCTATTTCATGCGCCCCGTGGAAATCATCGAAAGCTCCGTGGTGCCCGGCTCCGACAAGGGCCCGGATCTGATCCAGTTCACGATCCGCGGCACGTTCCAGATGGCCGGCATCGACTCGGTGCCGCCGCCACCGCCCGGCACCAAAGGTTCCGCGCGTGGAGGCCGCCGTGGCTAACCTGAGTCTCGCCAAGCTGCCGTGGTATGGGCAGATCGGTGTCTTCGTCCTGCTGTCGCTCGCCGGCGGCGCCGCCTTCTACTACTTCTACGACATGCCGGCGCAGGTCGAGCTCGACACGCAAGCCAAGGAGCTCAGCGCGATTCGCGGCCGCATCAGCCGCGGCCAGGCGATGGCCCGGCAGCTGCCGGAATTCCGCAAGGAAATCTTCACCCTCGAGGCGCGCCTCGAAGCCCTCAAGCCGATCCTGCCCGACGAACGGGACGTCGGCGACCTGCTGCGCCGCGTGCAGACGCTCGCGACGCAATCGAACCTGCAGATTCTCGGCTTCCGGCCGCAAGCGATTGCCACCCGGGAAATGCACGCGGAGTGGCCGATCAGCCTGCAGCTCGAAGGCAACTACCACAATCTCGGGTTGTTCCTCGATCGCGTCAGCAAGTTTCCCCGCATCATCAACATCAGCAACATGACGCTGAGTGCGAAGGAGCCCCCGTCCTCGACTGCCAGCGTCACCATCTCCGCCACCGCGACGACGTTCGTGTTCGTCGAGCCGCCGCCGCCGAGTGCCGAGGATGCGGCCAAGAAGGGCAAGAGCTCCAAGAAGGGCGCGAAAGGCCCGGCGAAGAAGCAATGACGATGACTCTCGAACTCCGCGGCGCGCTTGTTGCGTCGATGCTGGCGATCGCGGTACCGGTCTTCGCGCAGGCTCCGAAGGCCGACGCCAAGCCGCGCGCAACCGCGCCGTCCACGAACACGTCGCCAGCGAAGCCCGACCTGCCGGCGCCGCCGCCGAATTACGAGTACGCGCCGCAGGGCAGGCGCGATCCGTTCGTGAGCCTCGTGAACCGCGGGGAGGATGGCAAGTCCTTGGGCGCAGCCGCGGCGAAGCGCGCCGACGGTGCCGCGGGCATTGCCACCAACGAGCTCGTGGTGCGCGGCATCGTCCAGACGCGCGGCACGTGGGTGGCGATGGTCGCGGGGCCCAGCGGCAAGGTCTTCACGGTGCGAGCCGGAGACAGGCTCGCAGACGGAGTTGTTCGTGCGGTGACCGCAACATCGGTAGTCATCCTTCAGGAAGTCAACGATCCGCTGTCGCTCGAGAAGCAGCGCGAAGTGCGCAAGTACTTGCGCGGAGAGGTCAAGTGATGGAACGTTCGACGTTGCTCGCTGTGCTGGGCGGGGTGGGCCTTGCCGCGCTCGCGGCGACGGCCACCGTCGCCAACGGCGGAGCTGAGAACGGAGCGGCGCCGAGCGCCGAGCTCCGTGCGATCTCGTCCAAGGTCGAGGGCCGGACGAGCACGGTCATGATCGAGGCGACCGAACCGGTGGC
>DASPNQ010000043.1:0-10184 GCA_035626435.1 Vicinamibacterales bacterium | reverse complement strand
TCGGCGCGAATCGCGTATTCCTGGATCGGGCTGGTGAACAGGATGGCCCCTTTCAATTTGCCCGCGTGCGTCTTGACGGCGGCGTCTTCGAGCCCCGGCAGCCACACCGGCGTTGCCACGATCCGTCCTGGTGTCGACGGCGCCCAGCCGCGCGTATAGCCGATCAGCGGCATGTAACGCGGCTCGATCAGTTCGATGGACAGCTTGTTCAGTGTCCAGCCGCGGCCGAACTGGAAGCCCTCGGTGTGGACCTCGTTGAGACCAATCGCCTTCATCTGTTCCTGCGTCCACGCCACCGCGCGCTGGTGCGCCGGTGAGTTCGTCAACCGCGGGCCAATCACCGTCGTCAGGTAATCGAAGGTTTCGAGCACCTTCGAGCGCTCCATGCCTTCGGCGCGGATCTTTTCGATCACGGTGAAATCGACACGATCCTGCCCGGACTCTCCTGCATCTGCAGCCACGGCCAGGTCCCGCCGCAGATCGCTCAAGTCGATGCGCGCCGCGGCAGACACCGCGACCCCGCACAAGGCTGCCACGCCAACGAGAACGATGGAGAAGTGTTTCATGGCGCGGATTCTACTCCTTCTGGGTTGGGAGTAGAATCGCGCCTATGAAGACCAATCGACGCTCGTTCCTGCGGCTGACCGGTGCTGCCGGCGCATCGGCGCTGGTGCTCAACGACAACAGCATCGAGCTCGTCGCACAGGCGTCGCGGGCATTGGGCAACCGGACGGCGGACGACGTCGCCGCGGATCAGGGGTACTGGCGAGACATCCAGAATGCCTTCACGCTCGATCGCTCGCTCATCAATCTCAACAATGGCAACAGCTGCCCGAGCCCGACGGTCGTTCACGAGGCCTACAAGCGTTACCTCGATTACTCGAACCAGGCGCCCGTTTACCACCGCGGCTTGATCGAGCGGAACATCGAAGTGGTCCGGCGCCGGCTGGCCGATTTCTTCGGCTGCGATGCCGAGGAAATGGCGATTACGCGGAATTCGAGCGAGTCGCTGCAAATCGCGCAGAACGGCCTGGACCTCGAGCCCGGCGACGAAGTGGTGACCACCGAACAGGATTACGGCCGCATGCTGACCACCTGGGATCAGCGCGCGCGGCGCGACAAGATCATCATCAAGAAGGTCAACTTCCCCGTACCGACGACCGCGGAGAATCTCTACGGCATCCTCGAGGGCGCCATCACGCCGCGCACCAAGGTGCTGCACTTCAGCCACATCACCAACCTGACCGGACAGATCTTCCCGGTGCAGAACATTTCGCGGATGGCGCGCTCACGCAACATCATCACGATTGTTGACGGCGCTCACGCGGCCGCGCACTTCCCGTTCAAGCTCCGCGATCTCGAGATGGATTACTACGGCACCAGCCTGCACAAGTGGCTGCTCGCCCCGACGGGGACCGGGTTCCTGTACGTGCGCCGCGAGCGCATCGCCAAGACGTGGCCATTGCAGGCCGCGCCGGAGCGGGCCGACAACGACATCCGCAAGTTCGAGGAGATCGGCACGTCGCCGGCGGCGACGAAGGCGGCGATCAATGAAGCGCTGGCGTTCCACCAGGCGATCGGCACCGAGCGCGTTGCCGCGCGACTGCGCTACCTGTCGCTGCGGTGGGCCAACAAGTTGAAGACCAATCCGCGAATCCAGATCCACACTGGTCTCGATCAGGTGTACGGCGTCGCCACCGTCGGCATCAAGGACGTTCCCGCGCCGAAAATTTACGACTTCCTGTGGAACAAGTATCGAATCATCACCGCCGCGATCACGCGTCCTGAGTACAACGGCGTGCGCGTCACGCCCAATATCTACACGCCGCTGGAGGAGATCGACACCTTCATCGCCGCGATGGAAGACCTCCTCAAGAACGGCCCGCCGCAAACGGCCTGATCGGCGTCTCTTCTCGACGGGCTGCGGGAGGCGCGCGCCGGCAACCCAGTCGCGACGTCGCTCGTTCCGGCGCGCCGAATTGCTGAGCTTGTCGATTTCAAGCGTGCCCATTCGACGTCCTGACAGGAGGGACGAGAGCGATGAAATTCATGGTGCAGATGAACGTGAAGAAGGGACCGTACCAGATGGAGGGCTGGTCTCAGGACGAGGTGAAGCGCATGGTCGCCTTCATGAACGAGCTCGAGCGCGACCTGAAAACCGCCGGCCAATGGGTCGCCGCCGAAGGGCTGGTGTCGCCGGAAGAAGCACGGCTGGTCACGGCAAACCACGACGGCACGCACGCCGTCACCGATGCTCCGTTCGCCGAGTCGAAGGAATTCATCGCCGGCTTCTGGATCATCGACGTCAAGGATGCGACCGAGGCCTACAAGTTCGCGGCGCGGGTGTCCTCGTGCCCGGGACCCGGCGGCAAACCCCTGAACATGCCGGTTGAAGTACGGGCGGTCGGCGGCGCTCCGGCCTGATCGACGGAAAATGACCGCGATCCATCGCCACGTCGAGGCGGCGCGCAGCGGGGAACTGGCCCGCGTGATCGCGCGGATGGCGTCAGGGTGGGCGGTCCTCGGCGATCCGCAGATCACGCGCGGCTACTGCCTGCTGCTTCCGGATCCCGTGGTGCCGGATCTCAACCGCTTGAGCGGCGATGCGCGCAATCAGTTCCTGCAGGACATGGCGAGGCTCGGCGACGCCGTCCTCGCCGTCACCGGCGCCGCGCGGATCAATTACGAAATATTGGGCAACGTCGAGCCGGCGTTGCACGCGCACGTGATCCCGCGCTACGGTAGCGAGGACCCGGAGCTGCGTACCAAGCCGGTCTGGCTGCACGACTGGAGCGCGGCACCGCCATTTTCCGAGGGGATGCTGGCGCTGGCGAAGCAGATCGCGGCGCGGCTCTGATTCACGATGCTTTTCACGCGCGTGCTCGTGACGCCGGTCCTGCTCGTGCTGCTGATTGCCGGTGCGGCCGCGCAGAATCCAGGCGCGGCGTGGGTCAGTTGGGCTCGGGAGCATCATCATCCGATCGCGGCGATTCACGCGGCCTCCGGCGATACCTTTGCTGACCTGCAGTTCCTGAAGGCGCTGCTCGGCGATCGCCGCATCGTGCAACTCGGCGAAAGCGGTCACGGCGTTGCCGAGTTCAATCATGCAAAGGTCCGCCTGATCCAGTTCCTGCATCAGCAGATGGGATTCGACGTCCTGGCGTTCGAAAGCGGCCTCGTCGAGTGTTACAACGCCAACCGCACCTCCACGCACACGCCTTTGACGCTGATGCGTGCGTGCATTTTCGGCGTGTGGCACACCAGCGAAGTCCTGCCGCTGTTCGAATACATCAAGTCCACGCAGGGCACCGATCGGCCGCTGACGCTGGCCGGGTTCGACACGCAGATCAGCTCCGCCTCGGGGATCACTTACCGGCCGCCGATGTTTGCCGACATGGTTCGCGTTGTCGAGCCGGCGCGCGCGCCGCGCGTGCTCGAGCTCGATCAGCAGTACATCAACGCCCTGCGAACGGGTGGTGGTTCCTACGCGATCGCCAATGAATCCGCCCTCACCGAGTTTTACGGCGGCCTCGAACTGCTGTTCCAGGAACGGCGCGCACCGTTGAGTGAGGTGTTTCCCGCCAGCGACGTCAAGGTCGCCGAGCGCGCCGCATGGTCGATGCTTCGTTACCTGGAACAGCTGCGCGCCGGCGTCCAGCGGCCATCCGACACCGGCGAAACTGGCGGGGGTGGCATTCGCGATTTCGGGATGGCTAACAACCTGACGTTTCTCGCGAACGACCTGTACGCCGGCCGCAAGATCATCGTCTGGGCGCACAACTTTCACATCCGCCACGACAACACGGCGACCGTTTCGACGCAGCCGACGATGGGGAAGTGGGTACGTGAGCGGTTCCGCGATCAGCTGTACACGATCGGCCTGTACATGAATCAGGGCACCGCCGCCATGAACAATCGCGTGGTCTATCCCATCAACCCGGCGCAGGCGAACACCATGGAGTGGGTGATGGCCCAGACCGGATCAGCGGTGCTGTTCATGGATTTCCTGCACCAGCGGCGCGTCGACGGCAATAGCTGGATGTTCGAGCCGACGCGGCAGCGCGAATGGGGAACCAATTCGTTCACGATGGTGCCGCGCGATCAGTATGACGGCGTGTTGTTCATCGACACGGTCAAAGCGCCGGCATACCTGCAGTAACCGCCGGATACAAGCAGAGACACATCACCGGCGGCGGCTTCGTAAGCTCTGATCTACCGTCATGAAACTCATCCGCTGTTGTTGCTGCGTCGTCGCCGCGCTGTGCCTGACCGGGCGGGTGTCGGCTCAGGATCACGTGCATCCGCCGAGCCCGGCCGACAAACAAACCGCCGCACCAGCTGTCGTGACCAGCGATCGTCCGACGCTCCGAGCAGTGCGAACGTCAGAAGCGCCGCGCATCGACGGCGCTCTTGACGAAGCGGCATGGGCAACAGCGCACGTCGTCGATCGATTCGTGCAGCAGGAGCCCCAGGAAGGCCAGCCCGCCACCGACCGTACCGAAGTCCGCGTGCTCTACGACGCCGGGCACCTCTACATCGGCGTCAAGGCATTCGCCGCGCAAACCGTCTCGGCGACCGAGATGCGCCGCGATGCCGATCGCCTGTTCGACGAGGACAACTTCCAGGTCATCGTCGACACCTTTCACGATTCGCGAAACGGCTACATGTTCCTGACAACGCCGCTCGGCGCGAAGCTCGAGCAACAGATTTTCGACGAAGGCGAAGGCGGCGGACGCGGCGGCACGGCCAACATCAATCGCAACTGGGACGGCGTCTGGGATGCCGCCGCCAGGATCACGGACGACGGGTGGACGGCGGAGATTGAGATCCCGTTCAGCACCGTGCGGTTCGTACCGAAGGACTCGCAGATCTGGGGCGTCAATTTTCAGCGTCACATCCGCCGGAAGAACGAGACGGTCTTGTGGGCGCCGATCCCCAAGGCGTACTCGCTGACGCGCGTCAGCCTTGCCGGGGAGCTGCAGGGCCTCTCCGGAATTTCGCGAGGCCTGGACCTGCGCTTGAAGCCGTTCCTCGTGGGCGGCGTCCATCACGTCCAGTCCACTCGGACCAACCGATCGACGAACGCGATTCGTGATGTCGGCCTTGACGCCAGATACGGCCTCACCGCCGGCTTGAACATGGACGTCACCGTCAACACCGACTTTGCGCAAGTCGAAGTCGACGAACAGCAGGTCAACCTGACGCGGTTCGGATTGTTCTATCCCGAAAAGCGCGACTTCTTCCTCGAGAACTCGAACTTTTTCACGATGGGGACCGGCAGCGCCTTCACCGTCACGCAGGTGCAGACCGACCTGTTCTTCAGCCGCCGCATCGGGTTGTCGGATGCCGGCACGCCGCTGCCGATTCTTGGCGGCGTGCGTGTGGCCGGCAAGTCCGGGCGCAACAACATTGGCGTGCTCGACATCCAGACGGACGACGCGTTCGGTGTGCCCGGCGCGAACTTCTTCGTCGGCCGTTATAGCCGCGATGTCCTGAAACGCTCGCGGGTCGGCGCCATTTTCATCAACAAGGACAACGTCGGCGCCAGCACGCATTTCAACCGCACGATGGGCGTCGATTTCAACCTCGCGCCCAGCGCCAACATGCAGGTGCAAAGCTACGTCGCGAAGACGGCGACGCCCGGCCGCGACGGCAACGACATGGCCTACTTCGGACGCGTCGCGTATCGGGATCCGAAGTGGAACCTCTACTTGAACTACCTGGACGTCCAGGACAACTTCAACGCCGAAGCCGGATTCGTGCAGCGCACCGGCATCCGCACCACCAAAGCGCATTTCGGTCCGACACCGCGGCCCAAGGGCGGCCGGGTCAAGTTGTATGAGCCGATGTACGTGCTGACCTACACGACCGACCAGGAGAACCGGCTGGTCTATCGCCAGCATCACCTGATGCTCGGCACCACGCTTCGCGATGACACGTTCATCAACGTCATCTATCAGAAGGTGTTCGACGTGCTGGACAGACCGTTCCGCATCCGGCCCAACGTCACGATTCCGGTAGGCGGCTACGCGATGGATGAGTGGATCTTCACCGTCAACACCAGCCCGGGGCGGCGCCTCTATACGCGCGCGACCGTGTCGCCGGTCGACTTTTACGGCGGGTCGAGACTGAATCTGTCGGCGGCGGCCGGCGCACGCGTCTCGAGCCGGTTCTCGAGCGAACTGCAATACAACCGCAACGACGTCGACATGCCGTGGGGCAGTTTTCTGGTCAACCTGTCGACGCTGCGCGTCGACTACACCTTCTCGCCGCGCATGACGGTCCGCAGCCTGACGCAATACAACACGTTGACGCACGAGATTTCGAACAACGTGCGCTTCAACTTCATTTACCGGCCGGGCAGCGACATCTACGTCGTCTACAACGACCTGTCGCAAACCGGTCTGCCTGCGGATATTTTCGGCAGGAAGGATCGGCAATTCGTGGTCAAGGCGACGTACCTGTTGCAGCGCTAGAAAATATAGCCGCGCTTCGCGACCGTCGCGTCGGCGAGCCGTCGCCGCATCACGACGGTATTCACCGGCGCCACTTTCAACAGCCGGCGCAGCGCGGCCAGCTGCGTGCGCAGCGTGTCGCCTTCGGCCATCGCAGCCAGTGCGCTCCGAGCGGCCAGCTCGATGCGGCCGGCGCCTTCATTGACGGCAATGCGCGCGGCATCCTGGTGCAGTTCGGCGTGTTGCAGCTTGCGGCCGGCGGCGTCCTGCGCGCGCAGCACGGCGCTCTCGGCGGCGTAGGCGTCGATCAGGATATCGGCAAGCAGGCTCAGGACTTCCTGTTCCTGTTCGAGCGATTGGCCATAGCGCTGCATCGCGGTGCCGGCAACCATCAACACCACCTTCTTGAACTGTCCGACCGCGCGCGATTCGGCCGCCAGCACGCCGCCATCCTCGTCGGTCGCGCTCAGCGACGGGCTCATGATCTCGTCCTGCAGCGCCTTGGCGGCCGCCATCAGCGGCAGCTCTCCTTTGAGGGCTTTCTTCATCAACATGCCTGGGATCAGCAGGCGGTTGATCTCGTTGGTGCCTTCAAAGATCCGGTTGACGCGGGCATCGCGGTAGTGGCCCTCGGCGGGGTAGTCGCGAACGAATCCGTTGCCGCCGTGGATCTGCAGGTTCTCGTCGATGATGTAGTCGACGACCTCGCTGCCCAGCACTTTCGCGATCGACGCCTCGACGGCAAATTCTTCGAGCGCCTGCAGCATCGGGGTACCGTCGCCGGCCGGCCGGTTGGCGGTTGCGGCGATGCGCTGATCGATCAGTCCGGCGGTCCGATACATCATGCTCTCGAGCGCGTACTCGCGCGCCGTCATCTCCCCCAGCTTGTGCTTGATGGCGCCAAACTGCGCGATCGGCGTGTTGAACTGCTTGCGCGACGCGGCGTAGCGGGCCGCCTCCTCGATGTTCTTCTTGGCGCCGCCCGAGCACATCGCTCCGAGCTTGAAGCGGCCGAAGTTCAGCACGTTGAAAGCGACCTTGTGGCCTTTGCCGACTTCGCCCAACACCGCATCCGCCGGAACCTTGACGTCCTGCAGGATCACCGGGGTCGTCGACGAGCCGTGCAGGCCGAGCTTGTGCTCCTCCTTGCCGCTCGACACGCCTGGCCATTTACGCTCGACGATGAACGCGGTGAAGAGACCGGCTTTCGGCTCCGCGGCGGTTCCCGGGTCGGCGTCGACCTTGGCGAAGACAATGTAGACGTCGGCGAATCCGCCGTTGGTAATCCACATCTTTTCGCCGGAGATGACGAAGCTGCCATCGGGCTGCCGGATCGCGCGGGTCTTGGCGCCCAGGGCGTCGGAACCCGAACCTGATTCGCTGAGGCAGTATGCGCCGCATACTTCACCGGAAACGAGGCCGGGCAGGTACTTCTGCTTCTGCGCTTCGGTTCCGAACATGTAGATCGGCAGGATAGTGAGGTTGGCTTGCGCGCCGAACGTCGCCCCGAACGACGCGTGATGCGACAGCGCTTCGGACACCACGAGCGTGGCGATCTTGTCGAGATCGACGCCGCCGTACGCCTCGGGAATATTGGTGCCGAGCAAGCCGAGCGAACCGCACTTCTTGATCAGCTCGCGCGCGACCGACCAGTCTTTGTTCTCGAGGCGATCGTTCGCGGGCATCACCTCGCCGTCGATGAACTCGATCGCGGTCTGCCGAATCAGCGCATGCTCATCGCTGATCTTTTCCGGCGTCATCACCGTTGAGGGATCGGTCTCCTCGATCAGCCACGCGCCGCCTCTGACCGTCTGTTCGTTCGCTGCTGTCGCCATTGGTGTCCTCTCTCGTGATCTGCCAGTGCGCTGCGCCAATTGATCCGGCGGCGCTACATTCGCTCGAAGATGCCGGCCGCGCCCATGCCGCCGCCGACACACATCGTCACCATTCCGTAGCGTGCTTTGCGCCGGTGCATCTCGTTGATGATCGTCGCGGTCAGCTTCGCCCCGGTACAGCCAAGCGGGTGGCCGAGCGCAATCGCGCCGCCGTTGACGTTGACCTTGTCCGGGTCGAGATCGAGCTCCTTGATGCAGGCGAGCGCCTGCGCCGCGAACGCTTCGTTGAGCTCGATCAGGTCGATGTCATCCAGCGCCAGGCCGGTCTGCTTCAACACCTTGCGGATCGCCGGGACCGGGCCGATGCCGAACAGCTCCGGCTTGACGCCGGCGGTGGCATAGCCGACGAAGCGCGCCAGTGGCGTCAGGCCATGCTCCTTCGCCAGCTCCGCCGACATCAGGATCGCCGCCGCGGCGCCGTCACTGGTCTGCGAGGAATTGCCGGCGGTCACCGAGCCGCTCACATGGAACGCCGGCTTCAACTTCGCGAGCGCGTCGAGTGAAGTGTCCCGCCGTGGACCCTCGTCGGTGTCGAAGGTGATTTCCTTGACGGACGGCTTCGGGCCGTTCGCAGTCGCGACGCGGACGGTGAGCGGGACAATCTCGTTTTTGAAATGGCCCTGTTCGATCGCCGCCAGCGCGCGTTGATGGCTGCGCAGCGCGAACTGGTCCTGCGCCTCGCGCGAAATCGTCGATGCGCGGGCGTGGTTTTCGGCGACGAGACCGGTGCTGAGATAGACGTCCGGGTAGCTTGCCACCAGGGCCGGGTTTGGCGAGATCTTGTTGCCGCCCATCGGCACCATGCTCATCGACTCGGTGCCGCCGGCGACAGCGGCTCGACCCTGGCCGAGCATGATCCGTTCTGCGCCGTAGGCGATGGCCTGCAGTCCGGACGAGCAGAACCGGTTGACGGTGACCGCGGAAGCCTCGACCGGAATACCGGCGCGCAGGCTGGCAATGCGCGCGACGTTCATGCCCTGCTCGCCCTCCGGCATCGCGCACCCGATGATCACGTCGTCGACCAACGCGGGATCGAGCTGGGGCACGCGACCGAGCGCGCCCTTGATTGCCGCGGCGCCGAGCTCGTCCGGCCGCATGACACTGAGCGTACCGCGCGGTGCCTTGCCGACCGCCGTTCGAACCGCTGAAACGATGACTGCGTCGTGCATGGTGTGTCCTTTACGGGTGGGCGGTTTCAAAGTCCGCCAGCAGGTCCTCGACGGCTTCACCGACCAGCGAGGTTTTGCCTTCGAACAGATGATTCGCGTCCTCGATCGTCACCAGTTCTTTGGGCTCCGGGAGTTGCGCGTAAAACTTGCGGACGTCCCGTATCGAGATCAGCTCGTCCGCTTCACCGTGGATGATGAACTTGGGAAGCGTTGACATTTTCAACGCCTCGAAATCGTAGCGGTCGACGGGCGGGGCAATGCCCAGCAGCAGCGACACCCGCGCGTCTTCCGCGCCGGTGGTCATCGCGATCCACGATCCGAACGACATGCCCGCCGCCCAGATGGGCAGGTTGGGAAACCGGCCCGCGGCAAAGTCGATCGCGGCGCGAAAATCGTCGCGCTCGCCCGCGCCCGCGTCGAAGGTTCCCGCGCTGCGGCCGACACCACGGAAATTGATGCGCAGCGAGGCGACGCCGATTCGCGGCATGGCTTTGGCCGCCTGGTAGAGCGCCTTGGTGTGCATGGTGCCGCCGTGTTGAGGGTGCGGGTGGCCGAACACGCACACCGCGCGCGGCTCGCCGTCCGGCAGGTCGAGCAACGCTTCCAGCACGCCGGCCGGGCCGGCGATCTCACGCAGAAAGTCGGACGGCATCCACGAACCTTCC
>DASPNQ010000042.1:0-16616 GCA_035626435.1 Vicinamibacterales bacterium | reverse complement strand
AAAGACGGCGGCGGTTCTGGCAACGGTGCGTCCGCAGAGCTCCCTCGCGATGCCGTAGAACAGCACGCACACGGCGCCGCCGATGACGGCCTGCACGGCGCCGACCGCGAAGTAACTGTGTCCGGCCACCCGGTAGATGGCGCTGACGAACCACACGTAACCAAGCAGCAATAGCGGAAAGCGTTCGGTGAAGGAGGCGCGGATGCCCTTGCCCTGGGCAATCGACCACGCGAGTTCGTCGTAGACGGGTCCGTCGGCACCGGTTTCGAGATAACCCGGATTGCTCATCACGCGTTGCAGATAGAACAGGCGCATCGCGACCGCCGCGGCGAATATGACGATCGCAAACACGCGATCGTCGGCGAATACCGTCAGTAGCCGCGGCAGCGCCTGACCCACCCGATCGCGCGCGAGCCAGACCGCCATGCCCGCTACGAGGCCGGCAGCCGCGGCGGGCGGATCGAACTGAAACAATCGAAAGGCAAGAACCGCCGCCGTGAGCGGTATTGGGATCGCCATCAGCGACGCGGCGGTTGGCCCCTGTTGAAACTGCCACGCCGACCAGGCGATTGCCGCGGACAGCGCGACGGCGCACGCGGTTCTCGTATACAGGTGGTAGGCCGATGTCGTAAACGCCCCCGGATCGGCGAGCATCGGCGCCAACGCAGCCAACAATACCAACACGTGCGCCACGAACGCGACCACGACGCAACGCGGCGCGATGCTGCGTAACGGCTGCCGCAGCGTCCGCGACCCGAGCCACATCCAGAAAGAGACGACCAGCCAGTACCCCAACGGCACGTGCACTTCGTTCGCGCCAGACGACTGGATGTAAAACACCAGGGTCCACCAATCCGGGTTTGCGAACACTGACGCAACGGCTGCTACCACGACGGCGACGCCACCGGCCGCGGCAATGACTGTCGACATCCCCGTCACTCGCGCGGTCCACCTGGCAATCCAAGCACGGAGGAGACCGGCCCGGCGAGCGCCCTCGCGATGATGGTGTTGCCTTCGGCGTTGAGGTGCATGCCGTCGAACGCCAGACGGGTATCGGCCAGATCGACGGCGTCACTCAGATCAACGAGCCGCACCAGCAGCTGCTCCGCGTACCGCGCACGAATTAGATCGGCAAGCGCGCGCTGCTGATCGGCATGCAGCTGATGGCGATCGTTCTTGAGCCGCGGCTGGAGAATTACCAGCACGCTTTTCTGCTGTGTCACCACGAAGTCGACGGCCGCGCGGACGCTCTTGCAGTAATGGGTCCATGGCGCCGCGCACTCGCCGGCGGCAGCTCCCTCCGCGGTGACCGGCGCGGCGGCAAGATGATCGAGTTGCTTGCCCAGCGATTCAGCGATCGATGCCGCGGCCTTCAGCGCCGCCGCCGAGGTGCGATCGGCGAGACCCGGCCGAAACACCGTCTTGCTTGACTCGTTGCGCGCGGCGTCGTACGCGGCATCGACCGTACCGAACTGCAGCGCGTAGGCCTTCTCTCGAAAGTACAGCGGCAGAATCGGAAAGTATCCGGTGGCGCGGAACACCGCGGAATCGTGCCGCAACAGATCGACGTTAGGACGCGCGTCGCCGGCGAGGTCGTTGTAGCCCTCGTAAAGCAGCACCGCGTCGTAATCGAGGTAGGCGTAATCCTGAAGCGTCGGCAGGAACGCATGCGCGCCTTCGCCGATGAACCCGAGGTTGACGACGCTGGTCTTCGAATCGCGCTCGCGCAGCATCCGCTCGAGAATCGCCGGCACCGTGTCGTCGACCGCGACGTCCCAACCGAACACGGTGCTGCCGCCCAGCATCACCGCACGGCGGCCGCCGGCGGGTTTGGACGGCACCACCGAGCCGCGGTAGCCGTGGCGATTGACGCCGACCGAGCGCTCGACGCGTGAATGCGCGTAGAGATCGGCGGCGAACAGCAGCGCCGTCGCCAGCAGCATGGCGCCGGTCATCGTGATCATCGCAAACACGATCAGCTTGCGGCGGCTCATCGAGTGATACAGTGAACGCCGCGACGGTGATGTCCCGCGACCCAGCCAACCAGGCGACGCGCCGCGTCGCGCGCGTCATCACGCGGCTCAATATCGGCGGGCCGTCGATCCAGGCGACGCGCCTGACCAGCGCACTCGAGGCTCACGGCTTCACCACCACGCTGCTGCACGGCCGCCTCGGCGAGGGTGAGGGCGATATGAGCTATCTGATCCCGCCCGACGCCGATGCACGTTATGTCAGCGCGCTGCGCCGCCCGCTGGCGCCGCTTGACGATTTGCGCGCGTTCCTGCGCATCTATCGCGTGCTGCGGGAGGTGCAGCCGCACATCGTCCACACGCATATGGCGAAGGCGGGCCTGCTGGCGCGGCTGGCTGCCACCGCCTACAACATCAGCCGGGGCTCGGCGCCCCGTGCGAGGATTGTCCACACCTACCACGGACATGTTCTGGACGGGTACTTCAGCCCGGTCGCGACGAAGATCTTCATCACTCTCGAACGGCTCCTGGCGCGCCTCACCGACCGCCTTGTCGCCATTTCGCCGGCGATCCGTTCGGAGCTGCTGCAGACCTACCGCATCGGCCGCGACCGTCAATACCGCGTCGTGGCTTTGGGATTCGACCTGTCCCCGTTTGCCGCCGTCGACGCCGCGGCCCGCGCCGCCGCCCGGCACTCGCTCGGCCTGCCCGCCGATGCTGCCGTCGTTACGACGGTCGGCCGCCTGACCGCGATCAAGCAGCATGGGCTGTTTCTGGACACGGTTGCGCGCGTGCGCCGTTCCCACCCCAATCTGATCGCGGTGATTGCCGGCGACGGCGAATTGCGCGCCGAGCTCGAGTCCAAAGCCGCCGCGCTTGGCATCGACGATAGCGTTCGCATGTTGGGTTGGCGTCGAGACCTGGCCACGATTTACGCGGCTACCGACGTGTTCTTGCTGACGTCCCGCAATGAGGGCACGCCGGTCGCACTGATTGAAGCGATGGCCGCCGGGGTCCCCGGCGTCAGTACCGATGTCGGCGGCGTCACGGACGTTATTGGCGGCGCCGACACGGGACGGACGGCGCCGTTCGGCGATGCTGACGCCCTGGCACGCGCGATCGAGGAGCTGCTCGCCGATCCGCAACGGCGGGCTGCGATGGGCGCCGCGGCGCGCGCGCGCGTCCTCGCCCACTACGATCTCAATCGGCTCGTCGCTGACGTCGCTGCGCTCTATCGCGACATGCTCGCCGACAGTTAGGATACGGTGCGGATGCTGCGTCGCCCCCTGCCGCTCATTGCGCTCGTCGCGCTCGCCCACGCCGCTCTTTACATCGTCTACCAGCAGGGTGAATGGCAATCGACGACGGCGTGGACCGATCAACGCGGATACCAGCGTCTCGGCGCCAGCCTGGCGACGACCGGCGAATTCACGCGCTACGCCGACAGTGCCGTATTCGTGCCCGAAGTCATTCGCACGCCCGGCTACCCGATGTTCGTGGGGCTGATCTACCGGCTGTTCGGCGTCGGCAACGATCTTGCCGTGACCGTCGCGCAGGCGTTCGTGTTCGCGGCCATCTGCTGGCTGGTGTTCTGCGTGGCGCGGCGCGCCGCCGGCGATCGCGCCGGCGTTGTCGCCGCCGCGATGACGGCGTTGTACTCGCCGCTGCCTTACTTCGGATCGCTGATTCTCACCGAGCTGTGGACCGCGTTTGTCGCCACCGCCGCGATTCTCATGTGCCTGCGCGCGGTGCAGGGCGGCCGGCTGCGTGACTACGCGCTCGCCGGCGTGCTGTTCACCGCGACGACGATGGTGCGTCCGGCGTTCGTCTTGATGCCGTTTTTCTTTGCCGTCGGCACGCCGATCCTGGTCCGACGGCAACGCACTGCGGCGGCGCTGAAGGGCTGGGGGGCGCTCGCGGCGACGGCCGCGATCGCGCTGTTGCCGTGGTTTGCCTACAACTACGTGAACCTCGGCCAACTCACGCTGTCGCCCGCCGGCGGCATCGGACGAGGTTTGTGGGAAGGCAGCTGGCAGGGCCGCTGGAGCGGACGATTGCAGGCGGAGTTGATCTACTTTGCAGATTCGATCCAGGACCGCGACGCCCTCAACCGGCGCGTCACCGAGAAGGCTGCTGAAACGAATCTCCCGGCAGCGCCGATGCTGCAGTACGTCAACGAGTGGCGCGACATCCGCGACATCTGGAATACGCCGACCGATCCGATGGAGCGTGCCCGCGCGCGCGTCGACGCCGATCGTGCCTACGCCAGCCACGCCGTCGCGAACATGCGCCGGGATCCGCTCGGTCACGTGCGGCGGCGGCTGACAACGGGCCTGTTCGTGTTGTGGGCTGCCGACGTGCCGGTGCGTTACGGCGACATCAACGCGCTGCCGACGATCGCGGTGCGTCTGATGTGGCTGGCCCAGGCCGTCGTGCTGGTGCTGGCGGTAATCGGCGCCGTCCGCCTGGCCCGTAACGGCCGGTGGCTCGAAGCGGTCGTGCTGACGCTGCCGATCCTGTATGTCACCGCCGTTCACTTGCCGCTGTTGTGTGAAGCCCGTCAATCGTTGCCGATCAAGCCGACCGTACTTGCACTGGCCGCGATCGCCGTTACTTTCCGGCAAACCGCAGCTTCATGAACTCGAGCATCTCCGCGACCCAGACACGGCCGTCGGCGCCCTTTCGATGGATATGATCCGCAATCTGGAAGCCGAGGCCGACGTTGTCGTCCATGCTGTTGTTCAGGAACAGGCCATGACGGCCGAGCGTCATCAGGTTGCGCATCTCGTGCACCCCCTCCAGCACCGGGATCAGGTTGTCCTCGAAGTTCAGCTCGTAGACCGGGTAGGCGGTGGGGATATCCATCACGTAATACGCGTCGACTTCGGATTCAGTGACGCCGTAGCCCATCTTCATCAGATCGCGCAGCGCGAGCCGGTAGATCTCCTCGTCTGAGCGGCGCCACAGCTCTTCGTCTTTCCAGAGCGACAACTCGATGCACAGGATCGTGCGATCTTTCGGCACCATCTCGGCGCTGACGTTCTTCTGCTCCGACATGCGGTTGATGCGGAACTGCTCGTCGAGCAGATAAATCCAGTGGTAATCGGTCAGCACCGGGCGTTTCAGCGCGATGTAGATCAGCTTCAAACTGCGGTAGCGCAGGCGCGCCGCCCGCTCGATCACCGGCTGCGGCAACGACGGCGTCGTCATGTTGACGAGTGCCGGCAGCGGCAGCGTCGACAGCAGAATGTCGCACTCGATCGACTGTTCGCCGGCCGCCGACTGGTAATACACGCGCCGCACCTGGTCGCCTTCGCGCTCGACGCGGACTGCGGGTGAATTGAGCAGCACGCGGTTGCCGGCCGCGACGATCTCCGTCTTCATGCCCTCGTAGAGCTGGCTGATCCCGGCGCGCGGATAGAAATACTTGGTGAAGTAGGTCGTCGGATCGGCCTTGATGCCCAGCGTGCGCAGGATGATGTTCTTGAGGTTCAGCTTGGCGACGCGCTGCGCCTGCTTCGACGAGATCTGGCTGGTCGGCAGTCCCCACACGCGTTCCGAGTAGACGCCGAAGCAAAGGTCGTAGAGCGTGCGCCCGAGATTTCTGACGCCCCATTCCTCGAACGAGTCCTCTTTCTTGGCGGGCGCGAACAGCGACTTGATCGTGGCGATCGAGTAGTCGAACAGGATGCGCGCGGAGAGCAGCGGACTGACGCCGAACAGCACCTGCATCATCTCGAGCGGGTAGACATACTCCTTGCCGCGCAACAGCACGCGTGTGCCGCGGACCAGCGTCAGCGGGTTTTCGCCGAAGAACGGCGTGATGGTCTTGAGGATTTCCTTGCTTTCCGCCGTCTCCCGGATGTGAAAGGTGTGCGGCCCGAAGTCGACCGAGTAGTCGCCGACGGTAATGGTGCGCCCCATGCCGCCGACCGCCTCGTCGCGCTCCAGCACCGTCACGGGATACCCGAGTTTCGTCAGCCGCCAGGCAGCGGAGATACCCGCCGGTCCGGCGCCTAGAATCACTACGTGCTGCTGTCCGCTCATCCGCTCCTCGTCGCCGTGCGGCGGCCGTCGAGAAACGCGCGCAACCGCGCCAGGCCGTCGCCAAACGTGATCGACGGCTCCACACCGTAGCGATCGCGCATCGTCGTATCAGTCGAGTGAAATTCGATGTACTCGGGCACGTGGCCCTCGTGCCGGATGGTGACGTCGACGCCGAGCGTGCGGGCCATCGCCTGAACGACCTCGTTCACGGTCATCGGCGCATTGGAGGCGAAGTCCACGGTGCGCTTGTCACCATGCGCCTTCACCGCCGCCAGGAACCCGTCGACGGCATCGTCGACATACATGAAGTCGATGAGATTGCGGCCGTCGCCGCGCACCACGAACTCACGCTGCCCCGCGGCCATCGCTTCGAGCCAGCGCGTCGTGATCTTGCGCGGCGCTTCGTACGGACCGTAAGCGCCGAAAAAGCGGACGTTGATGTAGCTGTCGACAGTGCCGCGCCGCTCGGCAAAGAACCGCAGGTACTGTTCCGACGCGAGCTTCGAAATGGCGTACGGCAACCGCGGCGCCAATACGGTGTCGGGCGATACCGGGCCCCGTAAGCCGTCGTACACGGCGCCGGATGACACATAGACCACGTGTTTGGCGGGGCACTGCTCGAGGCAGGTGACGAGCGCGACGGTGTTGAGGTCGAGATCGAGGCGGACCCGCTCCGCCGACAGCGCCGGATCACCGTTGGCTGCGAGGTACAGCATCGCATCCGGCTTGTCGCCGATGGTTCGCGCCAACCGCTGCACGTCCGCCTCGTTCGTGAGCTCGCACTGCAGCGGCCGGACATTGCTGAGGCCATGTTCGCGGACGAAAGCCTCGAGGCCGCGGCTGGAGTGATAGACCGCGACGATCTCCCAAGACCGGGGTGCACGCAGCAGGACGTTGTGTCCAATGAACCCCGAGGCGCCGGTGACCACCAACCTCATCTCGACACTCGCCGGCGGCTGTGTGACGGACCTACCATGCTATCTCTTGCCCGCGACCGCGTCGTAGTTCGCTCGATACCACTCAATGGCCTGCGAGACACCGGATTCGAGCGAGACTGTCGGCTTGTAGCCGAGCAGGTCCATCGCCTTCTCGATCGACGGGACGCGCAGGTCGACCTCGGGTCCGGGATGCGGCTTGAACACGATCGGCGACTTGGAATTGGTCAACCGGATGATCAGGTTCGCCAGTTCGAAGTTCGTCGCCGTGCCCTGCGGGTTGCCGATGTTGAAGGCATTGCCGATGGCGGCGGGGTTCTCGCAGCAGCGAAGCACGCCGTCGCAGAAGTCCGATACGAAGCACCACGAGCGGATCTGCGTGCCGTCGTTGTAAAGCGTGATCGGCAGATTGCGCAGCGCCTGCAGCGTCATGCCGCGGATCGCCCCGTCGCCGACCTGCCGTGGTCCATAGACGTTGAACGGCCGGACGATCGCCAGCGGCAGCTTGTCTTCGCGGTAATGCGCGTACGAGAGATGTTCGGACGCAAGCTTGCTGGCCGCATACACCCAGCGGCTCTCGCCAATCGGCCCGATCGGCGTGAAGTCGTCTTCCTTGCCCTTATGAATGAAGGCGCCGTAGACCTCGCTGGTCGAGAATTCGACGAACCGCTCGACGCCCACCTCGATGGCCGCCTTGACCGCCTGGTGGGTGCCCAGCAGGTTGACTTCCATCGTCCGCACGGCGCTGCGATCGACGGTATAGACGCCGGCGATCGCCGCGCAGTGGATGACGATCTGGCAGCCGTCGACGGCTCTGCGAACCGCCTCGTAGTCGAGCACGTCGCCCTTGATGAACGTCAGGTGCTTGTGCTCCTCGAGGTGCGCGAATTGCAGCGCGTTGCGATGGAGGTTGTCGAACACCACGATCTCGTTGGCGTCGACGAGCTGCGACACCAGGTGCGAGCCGATGAACCCGGCGCCGCCGGTGACGCAAATTCGCTTGTTGGTCAGAGCCATGAATCAGGGAGCCTCATGAATGCTTGCCATTGATCGAACGTGAACGAACCGGGGTCGAGCGGGTGCGCTTGGCGGCGGGCACAGGCTCCGGCACCTTGCGCAACGGAAACAGCTTGTCGCCGGGGACACCGAGGTTGATGAGCTCTGCGGCCGGTTGAGCCGAACGATCGAGCGTCGCGACGATCATCAGGTCGAACTCCACCGACGCGTGCTCGCCGATCGGCCGGACCGGCATGCCGAGAAAATCGCGACCGCCGCTCCGATCGAAGATCGCGACCGGCTCCAGCCCGGATTCCTTCAGCGACAGATACGCGAGTTCGGCCGCCTCGCCGCTGCCGTAGATCGCGACGCGCTTGCCGGCCGCCGCGCAGTCCTGCATGGCTTCGCGCAGGTGCTGGCGGACTTCGCCATAAAGGTGCAGCGAGTAATCCATGAACTCGTAGGTCAACCGCGCTTTCTCGGCAATGCCGCGCGGCGTGATCAAGTACGAGATGCGATTGGGCTGCACGTTCACGCACTTGATGTAGCCCTTGTGGATCATCCGCTTGAGGTAGATGTTGGCGAGGCCGAGGGCGATCCCCAGCTTGCTGGCCAGGCGGCGCTGCGTGACCAGCGAATCCTGCTGCACGGCCTCCAACAGTCGTAGGTCGCGGTGTGCTTCAACGTCCATGGCTTTCACGTTCTCGGCTGGTTCGCGCAGGCCGTTATTCATGGTGGTGGTGATGGTGGTCGTGTGGCCGTCTGGCAAGGGCCTGCTCAGCGGCGGCCCAGTCTTCGAGGTCGTCGATGCTGATCGATCGCTCCGCCGGCATCGGATAGGCGATGACGCGATCGCCGTAGAGGCTCGGCTCGGCGGCGAACAACACCCCGGTACGGAAGGCGTAGATGGCCCCGTTCATCACCCACGCCTTGGGCAGGTCCTGGCGGCGATTGACGCGGCGCCGCACCGGTTCGCCGGTCACAAACAGCTGCGCGAACCCGGCGTCGTCGACGCGCAGCATCCGCATCGGATGCGCGTGCGCGCTCACTTCGTTGACGCTCACGACCGAGTCGGCGCCCGACAGTTCGAGCATCCGCAGCGCGGCGGCAATGTCCGCCGAGGTCCGCAGCGGCGAGGTCGGCTGCAGAATCACCACGGCATCCGGCTGGTAGCGCTCGTGCTCCACCACCCACCTCACCGCGTGTTCGACGACCGGCAGATGCGGGGTGTCGTCCTGCGCGAGCGCCGCCGGCCGCATGAACGGCACCTCGCAACCCAGCGACCTCGCGACGTCGGCAATCTTCGGATCGTCGGTCGAGATAATCAGCCGATCGAGCGGCGTATCGGTGGCCGCCTCAACGCTGTAGGCCAGCAGCGGCCGGCCATCGAGCAGCTTGAGGTTCTTGCCCGGCACGCCCTTCGATCCGCCGCGGGCCGTGATGAGCCCAAGCACTTTCATTGAATAAAAACTCGAAGTTAAGAGTTAAAAAGTTAAAAAGCCTACGTTCTTAACTTTTAACTTTTAACTTTTAACTTCCGTAAAACCTCTTCTGGGTATAGAGCGGCGTTGTCGCGAGCAGATCGACGATGGTCTGGCTGGCGTTGTCCTTGAAGTAGATGTGTGACGGCTCGTAGCGGCCGTGTGCGAGCTGCATGGCGATCGCGGCGCCGATCTCGGTGGCTTCGTAGCCGACGTGCGTGACGTGCTCCGCGGCGAGGCGACCCTGCTGCCGCGCGCCGATGTTGACGACCGGGGTGCCGAGGTACGAGCACTCCTTGATGCCCGCCGACGAATTGCCGACCAGGCAGGCGGCGTGCGCCAGCAGCGCGACGAAATCATTGGCCGGCACGTTGGTGATGAAGCGCATGTGCGCCGTCAACTCCGGGTGGGCCTCGCGCATGTGGCGGAGGCTGTCGGCCATTTCACCGGTGCCGGCGTCGGGATTGGGCCAGAACCAGATCGTCGGCAAATCGAACGATGCGACCACTCGCAAGGTCGTCTCGAGATGGGCGCGGTTATCGGACTCGGTGGTGACCGGATGCTGCACCACCATCAGGAACGGCCGCTCGATGTCGACGTCGTGGCCGACGCCGAGCGCGTTGATTTGCTCGTTGGTGATCGTGGTGCTGACGTGCGCGGCCAACTCGACGTCGAGCGAGCCGGTGTTGAAGACGTAGCGAGGGTCTTCGCCCATCGCCAGCACGCGCCGCTGCGCGTCGTCGTTCGTCACGAAATGCAGGTGGGCGAGCTTGGTGATGGCGTGGCGTACGCTTTCGTCGATGCTGCCGGTGACGTCGCCGCCTTCGATGTGCGCGATGCTGATGTTCAAGTAGGCCGCCGCCATGGCGATCGCCAGCTGCTCAAAGCGGTCACCGCAAATCACCACGACGTCCGGTTCGCTCGTGTACAGGTTGTTCGTGAATTCCAGCGCGGTCAGACACGCCGTTTTCGCCATCGCCACGTGATTGCCGCCTTCAATCACGTTGAACAGCGACGCTTCGATCTCGAAGCCGCCGGCGGCGATGTCGTCGGCGATGTGGCGGCTGTACTTGTCGAGCAGGATCGAGCCGCCGAGCATCAGTCTCAGGTCGATGTCGGGATGGTCGTGGAGCTTTCGGATCAGCAGCTGGCTGCGCCCGTAATACGCCCGGCTGGTAATCGGAAAGCAGATTTTTCGCCGCGCCGGCATCACACCTTCGCTGGAACGTGGTTGGTGACGACCGTCTTCAATTCGCTGTACACATCCAGCGCCTCCGTGCCGGGTTCACGGAAGCCGTTGCCGGAGTTCTTGACGCCGCCGAACGGCATGTGCGGACCGGAGCCAAACGTCGCACCGTTGATCGAAACCAAACCGCCCTGGTAGCGGCTGGTGAACTCCTGCGCACGGTGCACGCTGGCCGTGTGAATCGCCCCGGTCAGCCCGTAGTTCGTCCCGTTCGCCATCCGCACCGCGTCGTCGAACCCGTGGACCCTGTACAGACAGGTCACCGGTCCGAACAATTCGCGCTGAGACACTTCGTCGTCGGGCGAAACATCTTCGAGCACCGTCGGCTGCATGTAATAGCCCGGCGCCAGCCGCGCCTCGGCCCTGCCGCCGGTGACCAGGGTGGCACCCCGAGAGGCGGCTCCCTGCACCTGCGCAATCAGCCGCTCCAAGTTGGCGCGCGAGATAACCGGCCCGCAGTCGTCGTCCGGGCCCGATCCCACTTTGACGCGCGCCACGCGCGCGAGAAACGCCTCACGGAACTTGTCGTACACCCGATCGAACACCAGGATTCGGCTGCCGGATGCGCAGCGCTGGCCGGCGTCGATGAACGCCGATGCCGCGGCCAGCTCCGCGGCGAGATCGAGATCGGCATCGTCACAGACGACGAACGGATTTTTGCCGCCGAGTTCAAGGCACACTTTCGCCAGCACCTCGCGTTCGCTGACGGTTTTCTGAATCAGCTTGCCGGTCGCTGACGACCCCGTGAAACTGACCACGCCGACGCGCTGATCGGCAATCAGCGGCGCGCCCGCGTCCGGCCCGAAACCCTGGACGACGTTGTAGGTGCCAACCGGCAGGCCCGCATCCCTCAACAGCTTGCCGAATTCAACGGCGGTGTACGGCGTGAGCTCGTGTGACTTGACGACGACCGCATTGCCGCACAACAGCGCCGGGAACGCTTTCCAGGCAATGCCGGCCAGCGGGCTGTTGAACGGCATGATCGCCGCGCAGATACCGATCGGCGCACGCAGCGTCTGGACGGTGCGATTCGGAATCGGGCTGGGCAGCGTCCTGCCGTACAGGCGGCTGCCCTCCCCCTCCATGAAGACGCCGAGGTCGGCCGACGACGCGACCTCGCCGGCCGCGTTCTTCCAGGGCTTGCCGGTCTCGCATTGGACGATCGCCGCGAACAAAGCTTCGCGCTCGCGCAACAGCTGTGCGGCACGCCCGATGATGGCGCCTCGCTTCGGCACCGGGGTGCGTGCCCATTCCGGCGCAGCGCCGGCCGCCGTCGATAACGCCTGCGCGACTTCCGCCGCGCCGCCGCGCGCAACGCGCGCGATCACTTGATCGTTCGCCGGATTGCGTTTCTCGAAGAACGCCGAGTCTTTGGGCGTCACTTCGACGTCGGCAATCCAATGCGACACGGTCTGCGGGTAGTTCATCGGCGAACGGTGGCACGGCTCAGCACCGTTCGGGCGATGCCGGCAGGATCGAGGCCGTGATACGAAAGCACATCGGCGTTGGAGCCGCACGCAGGGATTTCCGTGAGGCCGATCGCGCTCACGTCCGAACGAACGCCGTTACGGGCGAGCGCGGCGGCCACCATGACGCCCTGCCCGTACTCGAGATAGTGATTATCGAGCGTCAGGATCTGTTTGAACGCGCCCAGCGTCGTCACCCACGCGTCGTCGATGCGATTGAGCCACGGCAGGTTGATCACCGCCGCCGAGATGCCCTGCGCGGCGAGTTCGTCGGCGGCGCGCCACGCATTGGTCAACAGGACGGTGCCGTAGCCGATGATCGCCACGTCGACGCCCTCGCGGAGGGTCACACCACAGCCGACGCGCAGTGTGTAATCGGCCGGCATCGCGTACGGCAGATCGACCGGCACGTTCACAAATCGCAGGTAGGTACTGTCGGGATTCTGCTCGACCGCCCATCGAATGGCGAGCCGCGCTTCGCGCTCGCTGCAGGGCTCGAACGCGACCAGCCCGGGGACCGCGCCAATCGCCGAGATGTCTCGCACGGATTGATGCGAATGCCCGGGCCCGCCCGGGACGACACCGGCAAGCGTCGCGGTGTAGATGATGCGGTGCTTCTCGGTTGCGTTGTTATAAATGTGCTCGTTCGCGCGCGTCGACAGGAAGCACGCAAACGAGTGCACGACCGGCAGCATCCCGCGCAGCGCCATGCCCCCCGCGGCCGACACCATGTGCTGTTCGGCGATGCCGCATTCGATGAACCGCTCCGGCAGTTCGGCCTTGAACGCTTCAATGCCGCAGTCCGACAGCAGGTCCGCGTCCATCACGACAATCTCGGGACGATGGCGCGCCATCTCGAGCAGCTCGTCGCCGTACGCGAGGACAATCTTTTCCGGGTTCTTCGGCGCCACTCGCGTCGGCAGCGGCGCGGGTGTCAGCTCCGCCGCGGGCTGGCCGAGCGCCTCGAGCCGCTCGTTGACGCGCGCGATCAGCTCGCGCGTCGCCTTGACGTAGTTCTCCAGTGACGGCGCGCCGGCGTGGAAGTGATAGGTCTGATCGCCGCACGCGATGCCCTCCATGAACGACACGCCTTTGCCCTTGATCGTGTCGGCGATGAAGACCTTGGGCTTGTCGGTGACCGTGGCAAAGTGCGCGAGCGTGTCACGCAAGACGCGGAAATCATGGCCGTCACCGCGCCGCACTTCCCACCCGAAGACCCGGAATTTCTCTTCGATGGGTCCGAGATCGCTGACCGCGGCGACCGCCGTGTCCGATTGGAATTTGTTGTGATCGACGATCACCGTGATCTCGGCAAGCCGCTCGTTGGCGACCGGCTGCAGCGACTCCCAGATCTGCCCCTCCTGCAGCTCGCCGTCGCCGGTCATCACGACGATGTGGCCGCCCCGCCCGGTGTAACGATGCGCGCGCGCCATGCCATACGCCTTGGAGATGCCCATTCCGAGCGATCCGGTATTAGCGGCGATGAATGGCGTGCCGACGTCAGGATGTCCGGGAAGGCCGTGCAACTGGCGCAGCTTCGGCAGCAGGTCGAAGCCCAGCTTCTCCGTGGCGATCAGCAACGAATACAGCGCGGGAACGTCATGGCCTTTCGACGAAAAGTAGACGTCGGCGTGCTCGCTCTCGCCGTTGGGATCGTTGAGCTCTTCGGTCCACAGCCAGGTGACGATGTCGGTCGAGCTGAAGCTCGAACCGATGTGCCCCGACCCCGCCTGCATGATCATGTAGAGGGTGTTGATGCGGCACAGATCCGCGAGAACCTCCGCGCGCGCGATCGGATCGCCGACACCACCACGCACGCGCCGGAACACCTCACGCGACACATACGACAGGGCATCGTCCCCGACGAACGCGCGATCCGAAAAGTCTTTCTCACCCATAACTCGTAACTTTTAACTTTTAACTTTTAACTTTCAACCTCACCGAGCCGTCCACCCGCCGTCGACGACGAGCGTCGCGCCGGTCATGTACGACGAGGCGGATGAGGCGAGGAACAGCACCGCGCCGTTGTAGTCGGAGGGCGTCGCCATGCGCCCGAGCGGCGTCCGCTTCTGGTATTCGGCGACGAACTCGCGCGTGTGGCCGTCTTCTTTCACGCCGCCAGGGACAAGGGTGTTGGCGCGGATGCCGAGCGGCGCGCCGTACTCGGCAAGCCAGCGTGTGAAATTCAGGACGCCCGACTTCGCGACGCTGTAGCCGACCGGCTTGTAAAACGTGGCGCCGGCGGCGCGCTTGTAGTCGTACAACGACTGATCCGGCGACACGACGCCGTAGGTTGACGACACGTTGATGATGCTGCCGCCGCTCAGCCCGGCGGCGCGGAAGTGGCGGATGAACGCCTGCGACGCAAAGAACGCCGTCTTCAGGTGCGAGTCGATCATCGCGTCCCATGCCACCTCGGGGTAATCCTCGAAGCGGCCGGTTTCGAGATCGGCGGCGGCGGGCGACGATCCCAGGCCGGCGTTGTTGACGAGGATCGACGGCGCGCCGAGGGCAGCCACGATCGCGTCAAAAGCGCGCTCGGTGTCGGCCTTCCTCGACAGGTCGGCATGCTCGACATGCACGCGGCAGCCCTCGGAGGCGAGCGACGCGAGGACTTCGCGGTCGCCGGCGACGTCGATCGCGCCGACGGCCGCGCCGCTGCGCGACAGGATGTGAACGTACTCGCGGCCCAGCCGTCCGAGCGCGCCGGTGACCACGGCAACCCGGCCGTCCAGCGCGAACAGGGCGGCCAACGTTCGATCCCGCAATTCGTTTGTATTCAATTATTTAGCTAGAAGAGGCCTCCGGCATGGTCGGTCCCATGACGAGCCGGCGAGGAGACCACGTTCAAGATCTGAACGGGCAATTATACACATCTCGTTCATGGTTTGAACAGGAAAAGCCCGGCCGCAGCGGGGCCTGTTCAAAGAATGAACAAGACGCCGTACCCTCGAGTTCTAGGGGGATTACGTCACCGATCGGCCGGCGCCGGCATACGTGCGCTTTTCAGCCACCACCCGATCGATGATCTCGTCGAGCGCGACTTTCGGCGTGTAGCCAATCGCCCGGTTGATCTTGGTCAGGTCCGGGACCCGCCGCGGCATATCTTCGAACCCGGCCTCATAGGCTTGATCGTACGGAATCGTTACGATCTCGGAGCTGCTGCCGGTGCGCGCCTTGATGCGTTCGGCGAGGCCGCGGATCGTCACTTCTTCGGTGTTGCCGACGTTGAACACTTCGCCAACCGCCGCCGGCGTCACCATCAATTTCAAGAGCGCGCCGACCACGTCGCCGACATACGTGAAGCTGCGCGACTGCGTGCCGTCTCCGAACACCGTGATCGGCTCGTTGGCCAGCGCCTGCCGCACGAAGGTCGGCACCACCATGCCGTACTGTCCGGTCTGCCGCGGGCCGACGGTGTTGAAGAACCGCATCACGATCACCGGTTGTTTGGATTCCTTCCAATAGGCGAGCGCCAGGAATTCATCGAGCGCTTTGCTGCACGCATACGCCCACCGATGCCGCGTCGTCGCGCCCATGACGAGGTCGGTATCCTCGTTGAAGGGCACCTTGGTGCTCTTGCCGTAGACCTCCGAGGTCGAGGCGATGAACACCAGCTTCCGCTTCTTCGCGGCATGCCGAAGGATCACCTCGGTGCCGTGCACGTTGGTCTCGATCGTGTGCACCGGTTTCTCGACGATCAGCTTCACGCCGACGGCGGCGGCAAGGTGGAAAATCACGTCGGCGCGATCGACCATTTCGGCGACCAGCGGGTCGTTGAAGACCGTGTCGATTGTGTAGTGGAAGTTCGGGTGGCCCTTGAGGTGGTTGATGTTGTCGATCGAGCCTGTCGAGAGGTCGTCGAGCGCGTAGACCTGGTGACCGCCGTCGAGCAATGCCTCGGCCAGGTGCGAGCCGATGAAGCCCGCGCCACCGGTGATCAGAATTCGCATGTCGTTATTCTACCTTCGCCCCGTCATTCGCCTCGCTCTGCCTGCCGCCGGCTCAGCATGGCCAGTCATCCGTTGGCAGGCGCGCGGTGGTGAGGCCGTCGATCGCCGCGCGCCCCATGGCCAGCTGCGCCTCGATCGTACTGCCGCCGATATGCGCCGTGCCGAGGAAGGTCGGCAGCGCCGACAGCCGGCGATTCGCCGCCGGTTCCACCTCAAAGACGTCGCACGCCGCGCCGGCCAGATGCTGACGCTCGAGCGCCTCGGCCAACGCCGTTTCGTCCACCAATCCACCTCGCGCCGCATTGATCAGGAACGAGCCGCGTTTCATCGCCGCCAGTTCAGCGGCGCCGATCATCCCTCGCGTCGAGTGATCGAGCGGGATGTGAAGCGTGACGATGTCCGATTCACGCAACAGCTCGACCTTCGAGACCGCTGTCACGCCGAACTGACGGTGGAAGTCCGGGTAGCCGCGGATGTCGTGGGACAGGATCCGGCACTCGAATGGCGCCAGCAGCCGGACCA
>DASPNQ010000041.1:0-7855 GCA_035626435.1 Vicinamibacterales bacterium | reverse complement strand
GTCCGACGCCGGCCGGTTCGCGAAATACATGCCGATGCCGGCCGCGACTGCGACGATGGCAATCACGCCGCCGCCAACCCACAGCCAAGGGGTTTGTGCCGCGTTACGAAGCACGGCCGACGGATCTCGCGGCGGTGGCGGCGCCGCAATGGTGGGTGCCGAGCCGATACCCGACGATCCACCAATCATTGTTGCCGCCGCCGACGGCATCATCACCGTCGCGGTATCCGGACTCGTCGTGGTGCCGCCGACTGGAATGCTCTGACGCGATCCGGAGTCCCGGCGCAGGCGCTTCAGGTCCGCGCCCATGTCGGCGGCGGTCTGGTAGCGCAGCGCCCGATCTTTCTCGAGTGCCTTCGAGACGATGCGATCGAGTTCGGCGGGCAGCATCGCGTTGAGCGTGCTGGGCGGCGCCGGATCGCGGTTGAGGATGCCGTCGAAAACGACGGCGGTGGTGTGCCCCGGAAAACTCTGACGGCCCGTTGCCATTTCGTACAACACCACGCCGAACGAGAACAGGTCGGTGCGCGGATCGACTTCGTCGCCACGGGCCTGTTCCGGCGACATGTACGCGATGGTACCCACCGTGGTGCCGGCGACGCTGGTGAAATGCTCGGCGATGCGCGTCTCGTGCTTGGCATCCAGATGGGTGCCCGAGCGCCGCCGGTATTCCGGCGACAGTTTGGCCAGGCCGAAATCGAGGACTTTGACCTGCCCGCGCCGAGTCAGAAAGATGTTGGCGGGTTTGATGTCCCGGTGCAGGATGCCCTCGGTGTGTGCGGCATCGAGCGCATCGGCAACCTGCGTGGCGATGTCGAGCAGCAGTCGCAGCTCGAGCGGCCGTCCCGACAACTTTCGATCGAGCGGCTCGCCGTCGAGCAGCTCCATCGCCAGATACAGTTGGCCGGCGTGCTCGTCGAATCCGTAAATTGTGCAGATGTTCGGATGATTCAGCGACGATGCGGTCCGCGCCTCGCGCCGGAACCGTTCAACCGCTTCTTCATTGTCCGTGCTGCCGGCCGGCAGCACTTTCAATGCGACCTGCCGTCCCAGCTTGGAATCCTGAGCCCGGTACACCACTCCCATTCCTCCTGCACCAAGCTGGTCCAGGATGCGGTAATGCCCCAGGGTTTGTCCGACGAGTGAATTGGCCACGACGCGGACGTTCATCCTATGCCTGTAACGCCTTGACAGGGAAGGGGTCCGTGGCAATCCGCGGTCGACACTGGCCGGTTGGCAGTGGTAGAGTCAGGTTTGAAACACCATTCCACATGTCGGAAGGCAAGGAATCGGCGCGCAGCGTCGTGACATCGATCGATAAGGCCCTCGAAGTCTGCGAGGTGCTGAGCGGCATGCCCCGTGGCATGACCCTTTCCGATCTTGCCCGTGCCCTTCGCCAGCCCGCCTCCACCGTCCATCGTCTGCTCGGCGTGCTGAAAAAGCGCGGCTACGTCCGACAGGACGACGAATCGCAGCGCTACGGGCTGACGTTGAAGATGCTCGATTTGAGCTTTCGATCGCTCGGCCAATCCGAGCTGCGCCTGCACGCCTACCCCATCATGCGGGAGTACGCGCTGCGCACGCCGCATCGCGGGTTCATCGCGATTCCGGCGAGCGGAGAAGTCACATACGTGTGGAAAACGGGGCCGGATGAAGTGGCCATGCGCACCGTCTACGGCAAGGAAATGCCCGGGCACTGCGCGATCTACTTTTCGCCAGCGGCGACGGAAGCGGCCGAGGGTAAGCCGCGACAAGCCACACGGCGCCTGAGTTGCCTGCGTCTTGCCGCGCCGAACGAGTTGAGCAAACCGGAAGCGGCGGTCGTCCGGCTCGGTCCACCACCCGTCGAGCCGCACGCGCTGCAACGGTTGTTCTGCGTCTGCGCGCCGGTGCGCGACTACACCGGACAGGAGGTCGCGCGCGTCGGCGTGTTCGGCCACGGTGCCGATGACCGTCCGATCTTCCAGGAACACCACCGCGGCGCCTGGGACCTCGCCCGTCGCATTTCGCTGCGCCTCGGCCATCTCCCGGCGCATGTCCTGGAAAGCACTGCCTAACTTTTAACTTTTAACTTTTAACTCTAACGAGAGGTCGGACTTGGCTTACATCATCACGGAACCGTGCATTGGAACGAAGGACTCGGCGTGTGTCGACGTGTGCCCCGTGGACTGCATCCACCCGCGTAAGGACGAAGCGGATTTCGAAGGGGCGACCCAGCTCTTCATTCATCCTGACGAGTGCATCGATTGCGGCGCGTGCGTGCCGGCCTGCCCGGTCGAGGCGATTTTCGCGCTCGATGAGGTGCCGGACAAGTGGAAGAATTACATCGAAATCAACGCGAAGCACTTCAATAAGTGACCGCGAATGTGAGATAGAATCCGCCCGATAGGCTTGTCTTCGGCTCCGGTCGCGCCCCGGTGCCCGCGTTTTCTTGGAAGGGGAGTTATGACTCGACCTCGCTTAGCGTTGGCAGCTGCGGCCATGACGATGGCTCTCGTGACGGGCGTGCAGGGGCGCGATGACGTCAACGACGCCAATCTGCAGTTCCAGCTCGGCACGCTGCTCTTCGAAGAAACGCGCTATCGCGAAGCCCTCGACGCGTTCCGCAAGGCGGTCGGCGCCGATTCCAAGTCGCTTGCCGTGCAGGCGCGCATCGGCGTGGTGCGCTCCGCGTTGCGGCTCGGCGAATTCATCGAAGCGCAGAAAGAAGCGCACACGCTGCGCCAGCAGGATCCGCGCAATCCCGAGGTGCTCGCGGTGCACGCGGATGCGCTCTGGTCGGCTGGTCTCTTCGACGAGGCGCATCAGGAGTTCGAGGACGCCCTCCGCCTGAACCCCGACTTGTCGCGCGGCCGCCACGGTCTGGCTCGCGCGCTCGCCTCGCAGAACAAGCTCGACGAAGCGCTCAACGAGGCCCAGCGCGCGCTCAAGGCGTCACCGCGGGACGAGGAAATTCACCACACGGTTGGGGCGATCTTCGAGCGGATGCGCCGTTACGAGCAGGCGGCCGCCGCGTACGGCAATTACGTCAACCTGCTGCCCAACAAGGATCGCAGCGACAAGGCCGCGTGGTCGCGATCGCAGATTCGCTTCCTGCGCTCGTTCGGCGAGCGCGAGCCGATTGCGTTGGACGATGAGGCCGCGGAGGCGCTGCACACCGTCGACTTCCGCGTCGTCGATGAAAAGGTGATCGTCAAGGCCCGCGTCAACGGCGGCCGTGCGCAGGACTTCGTCCTCGATACCGGATCGGAGCTGACGACGATTTCGCGGCAGACCGCGTCGAGCGGCGCGGTGCGGCCGATTACCTACACGCTGAGCGCCGGCGTCGGCGAAGTCGGCTTGCGCGGCTTGCAGCTTGGCCGCCTCGACACGCTCGAAATCGGCACGCTGAAGCTGAGCAACGTGCCCGCGCTGATCAAAGCGCCCGCGTTGCGCGGCATTCCGAAGCGCGAGACGGAGAGCTTCTCGCCGCTCGGCCTCGGCCTGTCGATGACCATCGACTACGCAACGCACAAGCTGACGATCGGCCGCAAGCTGCCCGAAGAGAAGGCGGAGTTCACCCTGCCGATGCGTCACCATCGTCTGTCGATGGTGCGCGGAGTGCTCAACAACCAGCGTCCCACGTATTTCGTCGTCGACACCGGTGGCGAGGTGATTTCGATCAGCACGACGACGGCCGAGGAGCTCGATCACGACATCCCCCGCAAAATCGCGCTGCGCGTCTACGGGACGTCGGGCTGGGACCGCGACGCCTTCCTGATGCCGGGTGTCGACTTGAAGTTCAACGATATCAACTACAAGAACTTCTCAGTGGTGGTGCTCAACCTGCAGGCGCCGAGCATCCTCCTCGGTTTCCAGGTCGGCGGCATCGTCGGCCACAAATTCCTGAGCCCGTATCGAGTCTCGCTGGACCTGAATCGCAGCGAGCTGCGGATGTCGAAGGCCGTCGCGGCGAATTAGGCCGAATGCGCTCATGGGCCAATGGGCCGATGGGCCAATGGGCCGAGGGGCCGATGGGCCAAGGGGCCGAATGGGCCAAGAGGCCAAGGGGCCAAGGGGCCGATAGGCCCATAGGCCCATAGGCCAATCGGCGAAGGTCGTCGGATCGCGGCTGCGGCTACAATCGTGCGGTGATTCCCAGCCTGACGCCGAAGCGGTGGCAAGATTCGACGGCCGAAACGGTCCAAGTCGTTCTTCCCAACGATTCCAATCCGCTCGGCTTCATTCTTGGCGGGACGGTGATGCATTTGATCGACATCACCGGCGCGATTGCGTGTCATCGCCACACCAACCGGCTGGCCGTGACGGCCAGCGTTGACTCGCTGGACTTCATTCACCCGATCAGGGTTGGCGACCTCGTTATCCTGAAATCCCGCGTGACGTGCGTATTTACCACGTCACTCGAAGTCGAGGTCGAAGTGTTCTCGGAGGAAATCAAGAGCGGCGAGCGGCGGCTGACCAGCCGTGCTTTCTTGACCTTCGTTTCACTCGACGACAACGGCAAACCGACACAGGTGCCGCCGCTGGTAGTGGACACGATCGAGGACGAAGAGCGCTGCCGCCAGGCTCACGAGCGGCGCAGCGATCGCCTCAAACGAAAACGTCAGGCTCGGTAATCACCATCGGCCCATTGGCATGCGGGGCCATTGGCCTATCGGCCCATATGCCCATTGGCCCATCAGCCGCTTGGCCTATTGGCCGCTTGGCCCCTCGGCCCCTTGGCCCCTTGGCCTCTTGGCCCCCTTGGCCCCTCGGCCCATCGGCCCATGAGTGCTACCAGTCATACCCAATCCACATCGTGAACTTCGGGCGGCGGAACTCCGCGCTACCGCCCTGCATGTGGAAGAGCACGTCTTCGTAGTGCTTGTTCAACAGCGTTCGCCAGGACCAGTCGAAGTGGACCGGGAAGCCGAGAGCGAAGGTGGCCAGACTGATGCCATACGACGCGCGGCCGTCTTGCAGGCGCAGCCCGCCGACCCGTTCCGCGGGTCCGTACTCCGCTTCCTGCGTGAGATTGTCGAAGCCGATGATCGGCCGTTCCAGCGTCGTGTCCTTGCGATAGAACCGGAACGGCTGGCCTTCGAAATATGCGCCGCCCATGCCGGCAAACAGCGTGGCGCGCACGCCGCCGAGCACGCCGATCGGCGTCGCCATCGCATCGATGAGCGGGAAGCGCAGTTCGACGTTGCCGTAAAACGCATTCTGGCCGATGAACGACAGGTAATCGTAGCCGCGCAGCTCGCTGTTGCCCCCGAAGTAGGTGAAGTCGGGATTGTCGCCGATGCTCTTGAAGCCGCGCACGCGCAACGCCAGCAAGCCGGTGGCACCCAGGCGGAAGTACTTGCGCGCGTCGCCGTCGAAGGTCTGGCGTGACAACAGGCTGCCGACGCCGGGCGCGATTTCGTACGAGAGCCGCATCGTGCTGCCCGACAGCGGTCCGAACTCGCGGAACACGGTGGTCTCCTGCACGAACGCGGCGCCGACCGGCATCATGTTGCCGTTGTTGAACAGCTGGCGGCCGAACTGCGCCTGCTGGTAGGTCTGCGATTCCTGCTCCACCAGCGGATCGTTGAAGCGCTCCTGATAGCGGCTGAACCCGCCGAACACTTCGATGCGGCGATAGCGATTGAACGGATAAATGCCGAACGCGGTGCCGCCCTGAATGGTGCGCGTCGCGGTGGCGAGATCGCGATCGATGAACTGGCTCAGATACGGGTCGTAGAACACGTTCGACAGCTGCCCGTAGTAGAACTGCGTCATGTTGTAGCCCTGCAGGGCCCACTGCAGGCGCCGCTCCATGTTCTGCCACGTGAACGACATGGTGCGGTACTGCGAGACCGAGGCGACGAGCATGCTGAACTGCTGATCGCCGAGCACGTCGGTGAACGTCACCTGCGTGCCGCCGAACACGTCGCCGCCGCTGGTGACGCCGAGGTTGACCGGCGGGCGTCCCTCGAGGAACAGCTTCTCGAACTTGCCCTTCTTCCGCTTGTTGTCCGGCACCAGCGTGTGCATCAACGGCGCCTGGAAGTCGACGATCGGCCCGGGCGCGCCGAAGTCGGCGGTCGCGACTTTGGTGATCTCGTCCTTCCGCTCCAGCACGTGCAGCCCGTACTCGCCCTTGAAATACGTGACGAACGCGATGCGGTTGGCCGGCGCTTCACGCAGCACCACCGGCGACAGGTTGCCCGACAGTGCATCGCTGAACTGCTTGAGCTCGTTGGTCTTCAGATCGAGCGTCCAGATGTTGTAGATCTGGCCGTTCTTCGCGACATCGGGATCAATCGGTTCGGCGGGGTTGACGGCGGTCGAGGGAAACACCAGGGTGTTGGCGTCGAGAAACTGCGCGCCGCCCTCGTCGTGGGTGCCGAACGTGAGTTGTGTCGGACTGGAGCCGTCTGCGTTCATGCGAAACAGCTTCTCGTTGCCGCTGACCCGCACCAGGTAGACGATCGATTTGCCGTCGGGCGACCAGGTCGGCGAATACTGCGCGAAGCCGTCGTTGGTGAGGTTCTTGATTTCCTTGGTCTCGAGATGAACGGTGAAAATGTCGGCGACGCTGCCGCGCATGCCCGAGAACGCGATCACCTTGCCGTCGGCGGAGAAATCCGGCGACTCCGGCGCATCGATCGTCGTCAGCGGGATGCGCACTTCGATCTTCCGGCTGACCACGTTCTGGACGATCAGCGAGCGGTCCTTTTCGGTGCGGACGAAGTAGGCGAGCCGATCACCTTGCGGCGACCACGACATCCACGGCACCGTGTTGAAGCGGTGCGTCGAGTAGGCGAGATACTCGAAGCCGCGGCTTTGATCGAAGCCGCTCGTCAGGTTGCGGATCACCGTGCCGTCCTTCGCGGAAATCAGGACGATGTCCATCTCGCGATCGCGGCCGTTGATCGTGACCGCTGCAATCAGATCGCCTGACGGTGATGGCTCGATCGACAGCACGTTGGCGAACCGGCTCTTGCGCGGATCCGGCGCGAGGTCGCGGCCGTAGTCGGCGGGACGTTCCTTGTCGCGGAACGGCTTGAAGCGCTCTTTCAGATACCGGTCGAACTGCTGATCCCATTCTTCCGGTGTCATCTGAAACGCTTCCTGATACGCGTCGTCGCTGCCGCCGATCACGGAGCGGCGCAGCGCGAACACGTAGGCGCGGACCCCTTCCTTGCCCCATTTCGATTCGATGAACTCGAACGCCGCGTGCCCGAGGTTGTAGATCAGGCGCGGGTTGCTGAAGCCGCCGTAGTCCTGCATCTCGCTCATCTTCGGCACGATGTCGGAGACGGCGGCATCACGGACGGTCATGATGTCCGAGGGCTGCCACATCCCGGTCATGTAGTCCGACATGCCTTCGAAGACCCACAGCGGCATGTTGCGGCGGATCAGGCCGGTCGGGATGATGTCGAACTGGAACTGGTGCGTCAGCTCGTGGACGATCAGCCGGTACAGCAGATCCGACGGCTCGTCGATCGGCATGACGATGCGATAGCGCCCCGGCTCGGCAAAGGCGCCGACGCCTTCCTGCGCCTGGCCGGGGGCGACGTTCTGCTGCCAGAACTCGCTCGCCGTCGAGAACAGAATCAACGGCAGCCTCATCGACAGGTCGTGCTTCAGTTCGGAGCTGACGTGTTGATAGGCGCTTTCTGCGTAGCCGGCGATGCGTTCGAGGTGCGGCTCGATCTCGGGGTAGTAATAAATTTCGAAGTGTTCGGTCTGATAGGTGTGCCAGTCGAACTTGTCGTAACGGATCTGATTCTTGCCGTAATAGGGGATGTAGCCGGTTTGCGCCAAAGCCATGGTGGGCACGCCGGTCAACGCCAGGATCAAGAGAACAGCCGTACGCATAGGGACTCCT
>DASPNQ010000040.1:0-17306 GCA_035626435.1 Vicinamibacterales bacterium | reverse complement strand
GGCGATGGCGGGTGTTCGTGCGGCTGCCGCGTTCAACTCACCGATTAACGGGAGACAATCGCTGTACGCACCGGCGAGCAGGAGCTCTTCGATGAACGCGCCCATGTCGCGCGCGGTCTCGCTCATGCGCCCCGGCACCGTTTCATTCCGCAGCAGATCGATCAGCAGCTGCCCGGACAACCGGCGGACGCTGTCGGCACCGAGCGTCTTCAGCCAGTCGTCCATCTCGGGCGGCAGGCCGCGCGCCGCGAGATCGGCGGCGCGGCTCGCGGCGTGGTCCATCGAGTCGCGGTAATCCTTCGAGACGAACGTGCTCTCGTCGTACTGCAGCAACAGTTCGTCGAGCGACTTGCGAATGTCGTCGACCGGCCGCTTGCTGCCGAAGTCGCGCTCGCTGATCAGCTTCTTGGCGAGGGTCAAGACGCGCTTCTTGCGTTGTTCATCCGGCGCCAGCGTGTCCAGCACTGTGGCGAGGCGGGAGGTCGCCTGCCCGGGCGACGACAGCGCGCGGGCAAGCAGCAGCGCGACTTGTTGATCGTCGAACGACTGCTTCAGCGCCGTGATGATCGGGATGCCCTCGTCGGCGTGGTCTTCCTGCAGCAGCAGTTCGAGCGCGGTCGTCGGTTCCAGCGTGCCCGCAGCCAGCGCCAGCGAATCGATGACTTCCTTGATCCGTTCGGGCTCCAGGGCGGTGACGGTTTTGGCGATGTGGCGGTAGACCGCGAGGATGGTCGCGGCCTGCGTCGTCAGCATCGGCGATCCGTCGGGCATGCAGAACGGTTCGCGCGCGTCCTTGCACAGCTCGCCGATGGCGCCGACGTCCTGCGCGATTTCCAGCAGCCGCTGCTGCTCGTTGGCCGTGAAGGTCGTGTGACCCATGATGATCGAACGCACAATCGACTTCCAGGTCGCGTCGCGGCGCGCCGCGCCTTCACCGAGGGCCTCGCGTTCGAGAATCTCCTGATAGTCGATCTGTTCGAGCAGGAACGCGGTTTGGTCCTCCGCGCCCCAGAGCGCCGCGGGGCCACCGCGGGCGCGGCGCGTCTCGCGATCGAGCGACAGGATCGACAGCAACGCCCGCACCACGGCGTCGGTGGGCGGTGACGCGATCGTCAGTTGCAGAATGTCGCGATCGTGCAGCAGCTCGGCGCATTCGACGACGGCGAGGTCGGTCGAATCGAGCGGGACGCCATCGACCAGCAGCGCCCGCGGCGTCACCGCCAGCTGCATCATGCTCGCCGCGCAGGCGTCGGTGGCGGTGGCGATCAGCCGTTCGACGGCCATCACGACCGCGGGATGTTCAGGCGGATAAAAGCCCCAACTGCGCAGGCCGACGGTCATCGCGCGGGCAAAGGCCACGGCGAGTCGCGTGGTATCGGCGGTCGATGCAGCACGCTGGGCCATGCGAAGTCATACGATATACTGCCGACCGCCCATGCGAGCGGTGGACATCATACGCGCCAAGCGCGACGGCGAAGCCCTGTCACGCGAGGCCATCGACTCCTTCGTTCGCGGCGTCACCGACGGGTCGTGGGAGGACTACCAGGCGTCGGCGCTCTTGATGGCGATCGTCCTCAAAGGGATGAACCCCGTCGAGACCGGGTGGCTCACCGATGCGATGGCGCGGTCCGGCGATCGCGTCAATCTCGATCATATTTCCGGCGTCAAGGTCGGCAAGCACAGCACGGGCGGCGTCGGCGACAAGGTGTCGATCGTCCTCGCGCCGCTGGCCGCCGCATGCGGCGTGGTCGTTCCAAAGATGTCGGGCCGCGGCCTCGGCCATACCGGCGGCACACTCGACAAGCTCGAAAGCATTCCGGGCTTCCGGATTGCGCTGTCGCTCAATGAGTTCAAACAGATCCTGTCCGAGGTCGGATGTTGTCTGATCAGCCAGACCGAGACCATCGCTCCTGCGGACAAGAAACTCTACGCGCTGCGTGACGTCACCGCCACGGTCGAGAGTCTGCCGTTGATCGCGGCGTCGGTGATGAGCAAGAAGCTCGCGGAAGGCAGCACCGCGCTGGTCCTCGACGTCAAATGCGGACGCGGCGCGTTCATGCAACGCCCGCAGGACGCGCGCGCGCTGGCTCGCGCGATGGTGACGATTGGCACGACTGCGGGGGTCCGTACCGAGGCGTTCATCACGCGGATGGACACCCCGCTCGGCCGCGCCGTCGGCAACGCCCTGGAGATTGCCGAGTGCATCGACGTGCTGGGCGGCAAAGGGCCGGACGATCTGACCGCGTTGATCGTGCGGTTGGCGGCGCGGATGGTCCTGCTGGGCGGCCAGGCGACCAGCGAAGCGGCAGCCGAAGAAAAGGTGCGCGCGGCCCTGGCCTCCGGCGCCGCGACCGACAAACTGCGCGCGATGATCAAGTGGCAGGGCGGCGATCCGGGGGTGGTCGACGACCCCGGCCTGCTGCCGCGCGCGCGGCACACCCACCACGTCGCGGCCCAGCGCTCCGGATTCGTGCAGTCCCTGGACGCGTTGCTGATTGGCAGGACAGCGGTGGCGCTCGGCGCCGGCCGCGACAAGAAGGGCGATGCCGTGGATCTCTCCGCCGGCATCCTGCTGCACAAAAAGCCGGGCGAACCCGTGTCGACCGGCGAGGCGGTGCTCGAACTGCGCTACAACGACGAGTCCCGACTGAACGCGGCGGTGCAGCTCGCGTCCCAGGCGGTCGTCATCGGCGACCAGGCACCCTCCGCCGCGCCGCTGCTAATTGGATGGGTCCACGACAGCGGCGAGCAGATGTTCGTCGCCCTTGCATAGGCAGCTATGGACATATTGAGCCGGCTTCAACCACTGATCGGGCTCGTCGGCATTCTCGCGATTGCCTACGCCCTTTCGACCAACCGCCGCGCGATCAGCTATCGGATCGTCGGCTGGGGTCTCGGGCTGCAGGTGCTGTTTGCGCTGATCGTCCTCAAGACCGAAGCGGGGATTCGCGCGTTCCAGTGGCTCGGCGGCAAGATCCAGGACCTGCTGCACTACTCGGTCGAGGGCTCGCGGTTCGTGTTCGGGCCGCTCGGCGACGCCGCGATCTGGTCGAAGGTGATGAACGGCGCGCTCGGCGCGGAGGGCGGCCAATACGCCGTGATCTTCGCGTTTCAGATCCTGCCGACGATCATTTTCATTGCGGCGCTGTTTGCCATTCTCTACTTCCTCGGCGTGATGCAGATCATCGTCCGGGCGTTTGCGGTCGTGATGAACAAGGTGATGGGCGCCAGCGGCGCCGAGTCGCTGAATGTGGCGGCGAGCATCTTCATGGGGCAGACAGAAGCGCCGCTGACGATCAGGCCGTTCCTGGCGCGGATGACGCAGTCGGAGCTGATGACGGTGATGACCTCCGGGATGGCGCACATTTCCGGCGGCATCATGGCGGCCTATATCGCGTTCGGCATCGAGGCGCGCCACCTGCTGACCGCGGTGATCATGACCGCGCCCGGCACGCTGATGATGGCGAAGATGTTCGTGCCGGAAACCGAGACGCCCGAGACGCGCGGCAGCGTCAAGCTGCAGATCGAAAAAACCGACGTCAACGTCATCGACGCGGCCGGGCGCGGCACCGCCGAGGGCCTGCACCTGGCGATGAACGTCGGCGCGATGCTGATCTCGTTTGTCTCGATCATCTTTCTGATCAACGGCATTCTCGGCACCATCGGCCTGTCGTTGCAGATGATCTTCGGCTGGGTGTTCGCGCCGGTGGCGTGGAGCCTGGGCGTGCCCTGGCGTGATGCCGCGGCGGTCGGCAACCTGCTCGGCACGCGCATGGTGCTGAACGAATTCATCGCCTTCGCGCAGCTGGGCGGATTGAAAGAGTCGCTCGATCCGCGATCGTTCACTATCGCGACGTTCGCGCTGTGCGGATTTGCGAATTTCGCGTCGATTGGCATGCAAATCGGCGGCATCGGCGCGCTGGCCCCGACGCGGCGCGGCGACCTGGCGCGGCTCGGCCTGCGGGCGATGCTCGCCGGCACCCTCGCCAATTTCGTCACCGCGATCATCGTGGGCTTCCTGCTGTGAGTGCGTTCGAGCAGGCGAGCGAGGCGGCGGACTGGCTGCGCGCGCGACAGTGCGGCGACGCCGACGTGGCCGTCGTGCTCGGGTCCGGGCTCGGCGACTTCGCGGATCATCTCGACGATTCGTCGAGCATCCCGTACGGAGAAATTCCGCACTGGCCGGCGTCGCGTGTCATCGGACACGCCGGCAAACTGGTCCGCGGCACCGTCAAGGGGCGGCGCGTCCTGGCGCTGTCCGGCCGGGTCCACCACTACGAAGGTCACGACATGCAGACGGTGACCTTCGCCATGCGGGCGCTGGGCCGTCTCGGCGTGCCGCGCGTCATTCTGACCAATGCCGCAGGCGGGATTTCGCCGAACTGCTCCCGCGGCGCGTTGATGGTGATCGACGACCACATCAACTTGATGGGCAACAATCCGCTCGTCGGACCGAATGACGATCGCTTCGGGCTGCGTTTCCCCGACATGACGGCCATTTATTCGCCGCGTCTGCGGCGGATTGCCGACGACACCGCGGCCGCGCTCGATTTGCCGATCCAGCATGGTGTCTACATCGCCGTGCTCGGGCCGAGCTACGAAACACCCGCGGAGATTCGCGCCTTCCGGACGCTGGGCGCCGACGCCGTCGGCATGTCCACCGCTCCGGAAGCGATCGTCGCGCGGCACATGCAGATGGAAGTGCTCGGCATCTCGTGCATCACCAACGCCGCGGCCGGCGTCTTCCCAGAGCCGTTGCATCATTCCGAAGTGATGGAGACCGCGCAACAGGTGAAGGGGCAATTCATCGCGCTGCTCGAGGGCATCATTGCGCGTCTGTAAACGCCGCTCGTAGATCTACAATTCATTCTGCCATCTTCGAGCCGACATCAACATCGACATGCTGCCAACCATTGCCTGGCAAGGTGAAGACATTGTCATGGTCGATCAGCGCAAGCTGCCGGCCAGTGAAATCTACGTGACCTGCAAGACCGTCAACGACGTCGCGAAGGCGATCACCACGATGGTGATCCGTGGCGCGCCGGCGATCGGGGTGTGCGCGGCGATGGGGCTGGCGCTCGGCGGCGCCCGCAGCAAGGCGACCGGCACCAAACAATTCACGACCGAGTTCCAGCGGCACTGCGACCTGCTGGCGTCGACCCGGCCGACCGCCGTCAATCTGTTCTGGGCCATCGAGCGGATGAAGCGCTCGTTTTCCGAAGGCGCACTGGCGGGGGAGTCGGTCGATCAGCTGAAAGCCCGCCTGCGGGCGGAAGCCGACCGCATTCATGACGACGATGTCGCGAGCTGCCGGGCGATTGGCGCCAACGGCGCGGCGCTGGTGCCGGCGCAGGCCAGCATCCTCACGCATTGCAACGCCGGCGCGCTGGCGACCGCCGGTTACGGCACCGCGCTCGGCGTCATCCGCGGCGCGGTCGAATCCGGCCGCCGCATTCGAGTGCTCGCGGACGAGACGCGGCCGTTTCTGCAGGGCGCACGATTGACCGCGTGGGAGTTGATGAAAGACGGCATCGATACCACCGTGATCACCGACAACATGGCCGGTGCGATGATGAAAGCGGGCCACGTCGACCTCGTGGTCGTTGGCGCCGATCGCATTGCCGCGAACGGCGACACCGCCAACAAAATCGGCACCTACTCCGTGGCCGTGCTCGCCAAGGAGCATGGCATTCCGTTCTACGTCGCCGCGCCATGGTCGACGATCGACTTGTCGACACCGGACGGCGACGGCATCCCGATCGAGGAGCGCAGCGCGCGTGAAGTCACGCACGTCGGCAACAACCAGCTGGCGCCAGACGGCGCGCAGGTACGCAACCCGTCGTTCGACGTGACGCCGCACAAATACATCACCGCGATCATCACCGACCGCGGGGTCTACACCGCTCCGTTCAGTGAAAGCCTGGCCGATGCTGGTGCTGGGAATTGAAACGTCCTGCGACGAAACCGCGGCGGCGATCGTCGAGGATCGCGATCGGCGCTGGTCGGTGCGATCGAACGTCGTCGCGTCGCAAGTAGCGATCCACCGCGACTGGGGCGGGGTGGTTCCCGAACTCGCCTCGCGCCAGCACATTCGCGACATCTGTGGTGTCGTCGAGCGCGCGCTGAGCGACGCCGGCGTCAGCTGGTCGGACGTCGACGCGCTGGCCGTGACGCAGGGGCCGGGCCTCGTCGGCTCGCTGCTGGTCGGCGTGTCGTTTGCCAAGGCCGCGGCCTGGGCCTTGAACAAGCCGCTTGTTGCCGTCAACCATCTCGCCGGCCACATCGAATCGATCTGGCTCGAACACGGGCCGGTGCCGCTGCCGGCGGTCATTCTGGTCGTATCCGGCGGCCATACCAGCCTGTATCTGGTCGAAACGGCGGGCGTCTATCAGTTGCTAGGCCGCACGCGTGACGATGCGGCGGGCGAGGCCTACGACAAGGTCGCGAAGCTGCTCAATCTCGGCTATCCGGGGGGCCCGATCATCGACCGCCTTTCGAAGGATGGTAGCGACATCGCGGTGCGGTGGCCCGGCACGCGGCTGACCCATCCCGATCGCAACGCGCCGGAACGCGACGGGCGCTTCGATTTCAGTTTCAGCGGACTGAAAACCGCGGTGCTGCGCCACGTGCGGCAGCGCCAGCAGGCGCTGGGCGTCGAGCAGCTGCCCGTGGGCGAAATCGCCGATCTGGCCGCGAGTTTCCAGCGCCGCGTCGTCGAGACGTTGATCGACCGCACGTTTGCGGCAGCGCGCTGGCATGGTGCGAAGTCGATCGGCATCGCCGGCGGAGTATCGGCCAATTCACGGCTGCGCGCCGACGCGCTGGCGAAAGCGGAGCGCAGCGAGATTCCGGTGTACGTTCCCAGGTTGTCGCTGTCGACCGATAACGCCGCGATGATTGCGGCGGCCGGGTTACGGAAATTGGCCGCAGGGGAAATTGCTGCCGCCGATCTCAATGCGGCGGCGTCGTTGCCGCTGTGATTACGTTCGGCCACGAAGCACACGAAGGGCACAAAGTCCGTAGGACACTATGAAGTCGCACACAGAGTATTTGACCTTCAACATCCCATCCCGCGTTGGGTTCGAGAACATCACGCCGCAAGTGGATGCCGCGATCAAGAAGAGCGGTGTCAAGGAAGGCATCGTCCTCGTCAACGCGATGCACATCACGGCGTCGGTGTTCATCAACGACGACGAGAGCGGGCTGCACAAGGACTATGCGAAGTGGCTCGAAACGCTGGCGCCGTTCGATGCCTCGCCGGAGCGATATGCGCACAACCGAACGGGCGAGGACAACGCCGATGCCCACATGAAACGGCAGATCATGGGCCGCGAAGTGGTGGTCGCAATCACGAAAGGAGAGCTCGACTTCGGCCCGTGGGAGCAGATTTTCTACGGTGAATTCGACGGCCGCCGCAACAAGCGAGTGCTCATCAAGATCGTTGGAGAGTAACAGCGTCGTGTTCTTGGTGTCCGTCGTGGCGAACCTCCGTGGCGCGCGAGTACCCTGACCGGCCCGTCGTCGGTGTCGGCGCGGTGATCGTGCAGGACGGCAAGGCACTCGTCGTCAAACGCGCGCACGAGCCGCGCCGGGGAGAATGGTCGTTGCCGGGCGGCCTGCTCGAGCTTGGCGAATCGTTGACCGACGCCATCCGCCGCGAGGTCAAGGAAGAGACCGGCCTCGACGTCGAGATCGGCCCGGTCATCGAGACCTTCGATCGGGTGCATCGCGATCCGGACGGTCGCATCCGCTATCACTTCGTGATCGTCGACTACGTGTGCTGGCCGGTCGGCGGTGAGGCGCGCGCCGGTTCCGACGCCGAGGCGATCGCCTGGGTCACAGCGGCCGACGTCGAGGAGTATCACGTGAACGCGCATGCCCGCGCCGTCATCGAGCGCGGTCTGAATTATCATCGTCAGCCATGACCCTGTCGCGTGAGGCCGCCTGGCAGCTTCTGACCGAATGGACGCAGAGCGAGAGCCTGCGCAAGCACGCGCTGGCGGTCGAGGCGGCGATGCGCGGCTACGCGCGTCAACACGGCGCCAACGAAGAGGAGTGGGGCGTCGTCGCGCTGCTGCATGATTTCGACTACGAGCGCTACCCGACGCTCGGCGATCATCCCAACAAAGGCTGCGAACATCTTCGATCGCTCGGGTATCCGGAGTGGGTGATGCGCGCGATCCTGTCGCACGCGTCTGAAATCACGGGGGTGGAGCCGGCAACGCCGGTCGAAAAGACGCTGGTGGCGTGCGACGAGTTGGCGGGTTTCGTCACGGCGGCGGCGTTGGTGCGGCCGAGCAAGAGCATCCTCGACCTCGAAGCCAAGTCCGTCATCAAGCGGATGAAGGACAAGGCGTTTGCCCGGCAGGTCCCGCGCGAACATCTGATGCGGGGTGCAGAGCTGATGGGGCTGCCGCTCGAAGACCACGTCACTAACGTGATTGGTTTCATGCGGTTGCAGGCCGATGCCCTCGGCTTGCGCGGAACGCTCTAACCGCTCAGCCCGTATACTCTCCTAACCGCGCCTGATGCCTGACCTGTCACCGGCTCCTGTGCAAGATCCGTTTCCGCCCGAGCGGTTTACGGGCCCCGTGGTCGTGGCGGATCACCTCAGCGTCCGCTACGGCAAGAACGTCGCGTTGAACGACGTCACCGCCCTGTTTCCGCCCGGCGCGGTTGGCTTGCTCGGGCCCAACGGCGCCGGCAAGAGCACGCTGCTCAAATCGCTGCTCGGCTTCCTGGTTCCCGAAAAAGGCTCGATGAAGGTGCTCGGGCTCGATGTCGCGGCGGCGCCGCTCGAAATTCGCGAGCGCATCGGCTACATGCCGGAAAGCGACGCCCACATTCCAGGCATGAACGCCGTGTCGTTCGTGGCCTATTGCGGCCAGTTGTCCGGGCTGCCGGCGACCGACGCCATGCAGCGCGCCCACGAGGTGCTGTATTACGTCGGTCTCGGTGAAGCGCGCTACCGCAACCTCGAGACGTACTCGACCGGTATGAAGCAGCGCATCAAGCTCGCGCAGGCCATCGTCCACGATCCGGATCTGCTGTTTCTCGACGAACCGACCAACGGCATGGATCCGAAAGGCCGCGACGAGATGCTCGAGCTGATCCACGATCTCGGGCACAAGAAAAACGTCAACTTGATCCTGTCGTCGCACCTGCTGCCCGATGTCGAATACACCTGCGATTACGTCGTGGTGATGGACAAGGGCACGGTGGCGACGCACGGTCCGATCGAGGCGCTCAAAGGCACGCACGGGCGGGTCTTCGAGATGCGCATCAAAGGCGATCAACAGCGCTTCATCGAGGTGTTGCGCGCCGAGGGCTACGAGGTGCACGACACGGACGAAGACGTGGTGCGCGTGTTCGTGCCCGGCAGCAGCGACACCGGAGCGAAGGCGCTATTCGGCCTGGCGGCGCGCGAGCGGGTGCAGGTGCGACACCTGCGGCCGAGCATCCCGACGCTCGAGGACGTGTTCGCGCGCGCGGTGGGTGAGGTCTAGGCATGCCGATTCATGATCAGGGCTATCGCCGCTACCTCGGCTCGCGCTCGGCGATCGGCCGCTCGTGGCAGGTCATGACCCGGACCGGCGTCATGTCGATGGTCAGCAAGCGCCAGTTCATCGGACTGATGCTGTTCGCCTGGGCGCCGTTCGTCGTTCGCGCCGTCCAGATCTATGTGTCCGCGACGTTCACGCAGGCGTCGTTCCTCGCGCCGAAGGGCGAGACCTTCCGCGAGTTTCTCGATCAGCAAGGCGCGTTCGTCTTCTTCGTCACGATCTGGGTTGGCGCAGGCCTGATTGCCAACGACCGCCGCGCCAACGCGCTGCAGTTGTACCTGTCGAAGCCGATGACCAGTGCCGAATACATCGCCGGCAAGCTCGCGATTCTCTTCCTGTTTCTGGTGTCCGTGACGTTTCTCCCGGCCATGATGCTGCTGCTCACGCAGGCCATCTTCGCCGGCAGCCTGACCTTCATCCGCAACAACCTCTATCTGTTCCCGGCGATCACGCTGTTCTCGCTCGCGCAGGTGCTGCTCGCCTCCACGACGATGCTGGCGCTGTCGTCGATGTCGAAGAGCGCGCGCTTCGTGTCGGTGATGTATGCGGGGCTGTTCTTCTTCACGACGGCGCTGTTCAACGCGTTGCGCGGCATTACCGGCCGCAGCTCGTTTGCGTGGCTGTCGCCCGGCGCGTCGCTCGAACAGCTTGGTGACGTGATCTTCCGGTTGCCGCCGCGCTACACGATGTCGCCCGCAATCGCGGCGGTTACGGTGTTCGTGCTGATTGCGGGCTCGCTATGGATCCTGATGCGCCGCGTCCGCGGCGTGGAGATCGTGACGTAATGGCGACCGAGCACACCGGCAACAGCTCGGGCGGCGCCATCCCCGCGGCTGCCGGTATCCCGTCGCCTGGCGCATCCTGGTCGGGCAGTGCGCTGGTGCAGACCGATGGCGTCTCCAAGTGGTACGGCCAGGTCAGCGGATTGAACAACGTCACCGTGACGATACCGCCGGGCATCACCGGCCTGCTTGGACCGAACGGCGCGGGCAAGTCGACCTTCATGAAGTTGATGACCGGGCAGCTCAAGCCGAGTCAGGGCACCATCCGGGTGCTCGGTGAGCCGATCTGGGGCAACCCTGCGATCTACGATCGGATCGGGTTCTGTCCTGAGCAGGACGCCTTCTACGAGCGGATGACCGGTCTCGAGTGGGTGACGGCGCTGGTTCGCCTCAACGGGCTTACCGATGCCGAAGCGGATGCCGCCGCGAAGCGGGCGCTCGACCGCGTGGATCTGATCTACGCGGCCGACAAGAAAATCGGCGCCTACAGCAAGGGCATGCGGCAGCGCGTCAAGCTGGCGCAGTCGCTGGTGCACGATCCGGAGCTGTTGATCCTCGACGAGCCGCTGACCGGCATGGATCCGCTGATGCGGCGCAAGACGATCAGGCTAATCAAGGACTGGGCCCGCGCCGGCAAGCACATCATCGTCTCGAGCCATATCCTGCACGAGATCGAGTCGATGACCTCGAACATCCTGTTGATCAACAACGGCCGCATCCTCGCCGAAGGCAACGTGCATACGATTCGCGATCTGATCGACACGCATCCGCACACCGTCTACGTGCGCGCCGCCGATCCGCGCGCGCTGGCGCGGCGGTTCCTCGCCGAAGACGATGTCTTGAGCATGAAGTTCGAGAGCGGCGCCGTGGTCGTCGAAACGGCGCGTCCCGACAGCTTTTACGCGCGCCTGACCGAGCTGGCGGCCTCGGGCGAAGCCGGCGTCATCGACGAAGTGCAGTCGCCTGACGACAACCTGCAGGCCGTCTTCAAATACCTGGTGAAACAGTGAGCCGGCAGAAGATGACGTTCTTCGGGGCCGCGAGGCGGGTGTTCGACCTGTCGCTTGGCGAAATGTTGTGGTCGCGCCGCACCATCTTCATGGCGCTGGTAGTTGGCGGTCCCGTGCTGTTGGCGGTGATCGTCAAGGCCGTCGAGATGTTCGGCATGTCCGCATTGCGGGTCAACGGCCAGCGCGTTGCCGGCTTCGGCATCTTCGGCGTGATGATCTGGATGCTGTTCCTGCGGTTCATCGTGCCCGTGCTCGGGGTGTTCTACGGCACCGCGTTGATGGCCGACGAGGTCGAGGACAAGACCCTCACGTACTTGTTCACGCGGCCGATTCCGAGAGGCGCCGTGCTGGTCGGAAAATATCTCGCTTACCTGGCGTGTACGCTGCTCGTCGTGCTGCCGTCCGTGATGATTGTCTACTTCCTGCTGGTGCCGTTCTCGCAGCTGCCGGCGACCTTCGGCAATCTGCTCGTCGACCTCGCCCTGTTGGCGCTCGGTCTGGCCGTCTACGGGGGCCTGTTCGCGTTCGTCGGCGCGTTCTTCAAGCGCCCGCTGGTCATTGGCCTGGTGTTCGCCTTCGGCTGGGAACAGGTCACTCTCGCGTTGCCCGGCTACCTGAAGCAGTTCACGGTCGCCTATTACCTGCAGGCGCTGGTTCCGCACGCGATGCCCTCTGACGGGGTCACCAGCATCCTCCAAGGCATGTTTCGCGAAAACCCGCCGGTAATTGTCTGTTTGCTGTGGCTTTTTGCGTATTTGGCGGGATTCCTGTGGCTGGCCACCCGGGTCGTCGAACGCAAAGAATACGTGCTGGAGCAGTAGACCGCACTGCCGCCTTGGCCGTGCCGCCGGCTACGGCTCGAACCGCTGCCAAAATAAGGCTTTACGGGGACCAAACACCGAACAATCCTGGACGAACTCGCGTATACGGATCTAGGGAGTTCCGCATGTCGAACAAGAAGACCCGGTATTTCGTCGCAATCTCGGCCACGATTCTCGCAATCGGGCTTGGCACGGGCATGGTGGCGTCCTACATGGGCCTGCCGGTGTCGGTCTTCTCCAGCGCGGCCGGACCCGCGGAACTGCAATACGTTCCCGCCGATGCCGCCGTCGTCGCCTACGCCAACGTTCGCGACGTGATGAATTCGCAATTCCGCCAGCGCTTCAAGGACCTCGAGCCGACGCACGACCAGAAGAACGATTTCGAAGAAAAGACCGGACTCAACCTCGAACAGGATGTCGAATCCGTGGTCGCCGCGGTGATGCCGAAAGAAGGCATGGCCAATAATCCCGCGGGCAGCTTCCTGATCCTCGCGCGGGCCCGCTACCAGGCCGAGCGGCTCGAAGCCCTCGCGCTCGAACACGGCGCGAAGGTCACCGACTACAACAGCAAGCGCATCGTCATTCACGAGACCAACGGGCCCGCCGAAGTGAACGGCCATGACATGGCCTTTGGTTTCCTGGAGGCCGACCTTGTCGCGTTCGGCTCCCTCGATTCGGTGAAAGCATCGATCGATGCCCGCGCCTCGAACCGCAACGTCGTGTCGAACAACGACATGATGAAGCTGGTGAACGAGATCGACAACGCCAACGCGTGGGCCGTCGGCAAGTTCGACGCCATCGCGAGCAAAGCGGGCCTGCCCGCGGAACTCACCGCGGCCATGCCGGCCATCTCGTGGTTCTCCGCCGCCGGCCACGTCAATGGCGGCGTCAGCGGAACGTTCAAGGCGGAAGCCAAGGACGAAGCGACCGCCAAGAATCTCCGTGACGTCCTCAACGGCTTCGTCGCGATGGCAAAGATGCAGGCCGGCAGCAAGCCAGGCATGCAGCAGCTGGTCGATTCGCTGCAGATTTCCGGCGACGGCCACCACGTCGCGCTCGCGTTCTCGATCCCGAGCGAGGTGCTCGACGTGCTCGAGAGTATGGCCAAGGGCCGCAAGGGCCTGTAGTGATTTCGTGATCGACTGATTTAGAATCCGCGGCGTGGGCGACCACGTCTTCTTCTACGGCACGCTGATGTCCCCGTTCAATCGGCCGGGGCGTCAGCGGATCACTCCCAAACTCTCATACAAAGGCCGCGGCGCCATTCGCGCGGCCCTTTTTGATCTCGGCATCTATCCCGCCGCCGTGCCCGCCGACGATGCCGGGTTGGTGTGGGGCGAAGTCTACGAGACCTCGGACCCGACGGGCGTGCTGAGCGTGCTCGACGACATCGAAGGATTTCGGCCGACCGAGCCCGCGCGCAGTCTTTACACGCGAACGCTGGCAGAAGTGACACTCGAGGATGGCGCACAGACGCAGGCGTGGGTGTATTTCTACAACGCGCCGCTTGGCCGTGCGGAGCGCATCGTTTCAGGAGACTATCTGCTGCACCTCGGCATGAAGCATCCCGAGACCAGGTAGCACGCTCATCGAGCGCCGGAGACCTTCTGCTGCGCGATTTCGTCGACGAACTGCGCGATTGCCGCCGCAACGCGCTCGGACAACTCGATGAACTCGACGCCGGAGCGGTAGGTGATCACATCCTGATCGACGTCGCTGATGCGCGAGTGCGCGATCCGCCCTTTGACGACGACGGAACGCTGGCCGAGGGTGAGGCGGAAGTCGTGAAGGGAATCGAGTTGCAGGGGATAGCCGGTCTCGACCTGCATGCCGCCATGACTCATCTGGCGGATCGCGGCCGGCTGAAAGATCATTACCTCACCGTGCAGGGCTCCCACGAACTCGACGCGCTCGGAATCCCGCTTGTCCGTGGCCATTCGCTCGGGATTATAGCGTAGGGCTCGCCGGCGATATAGGTGAGGATGGGCAGCCGGCGCGTGGCCGGGTCCAACTGCAACATCTGGAGCACCTGACACGCCTCCTCGTCGTCAGGGGCGAAGCACAGGACGACGAGATCCGGACGTTGTTGACGGATGGCGATGTACGGCGTCGAGTCCTTGTCGAGAAAGCTGACACGGAAGCGGTTCGAGCCAAGCATCGGTTCGACGCCGATGAGTGCCTCCGGGCCCGCACCAATAACCAAGGCCCTGGGAAGGATGGTGCTCGCGGTAGCGGTTGGAACGGCCCTCATACGTCGTCTCCTGCCGCAATGAATACAGGAAGCGTGCCAGACGGTTATGTTGATTTCCCTACAGAAATAGACGAGCACCGCACCGAAAAAGTGACAGGCATAGAATCTACGGATGACGTTTTCCGGCAACTTTGTCGGTGGCCGCTGGGTTCCAGCGCAATCGGCTGCTACGTTCGAGAACCGAAATCCCGCCAATACCGACGACCTGATCGGGTTGTTCCCTGATTCGACGACTGACGACGCCGAGAACGCGATTGCCGCTGCCCGGCGCGCATTCAACAGCTGGCGGCTCGTCCCTGCGCCGAAGCGCGCCGAGCTGCTGCTCAAGGCCGCGCAGCTCATCGTCGAGCGGAAGGAACAGTTCGCGCGTGACATGACGCGCGAGATGGGGAAGATCCTCGACGAGACGCGCGGCGACGTGCAGGAAGCGATCGATATGACCTACTTCCTTGCCGCGGAAGGACGCCGCCTGCACGGACAGACCGCGCCGTCGGAGTTGCGCGACAAGTTCGCGATGTCGTTGCGGCAGCCGGTCGGCGTCTGCTCGATGATCACGCCGTGGAATTTTCCGATGGCGATCCCGTCGTGGAAAATCATCCCGGCGTTGGTGTGCGGCAACACCGTGGTGTTGAAGCCGTCGGAGTTGACGCCGCTGTCGGCGATGCACTTCATCAAGACGCTTGAGGAAGCGGGCGTCCCGCCGGGCGTGGTCAACATGGTGACAGGCGGCCCCGCGATCGGTGAAGTGCTGACGACGCATCCCGATGTCGCGGTCGTGTCGTTTACGGGATCGACGGCGGTCGGCAGGCTGGTCAACCAGAACGCCGCGCCGTTCTTCAAGAAGGTCCATCTCGAGATGGGCGGCAAGAACGCGATCATGATCATGGACGACGCGAATCTCGACCTGGCGCTCGAAGGGTGCGTGTGGGGCGGTTTCGGGACGACCGGGCAGCGCTGCACGGCCGCGAGCCGCGTCATCGTGCACGAACGCGTTCACGATCGGTTCGTCGATCGCTTCGTCGAGCGCGCCCGCGCGTTGCGCGTCGGCGACGGTCTCGATCCGAACACCCAGATGGGACCGTCGATCAGCGAGCGCCAGCTGCAGAAGGTGATGAGTTACGTCGAAATTGGCAAGCAGGAAGGCGCCACCGTCGCGGTGGGCGGCAACCGCCTGACCGGCGGCGCGCACGCCAAGGGTTTCTTCCACGAGCCGACCATCTTCACCGGTGTCACGCCGTCGATGCGCATCGCGCGCGAAGAGATCTTCGGACCCGTAGTCTCGGTCATGAAAGTGGCGTCAGTTGACGAGGCGGTTGCGGTCGCCAACGACGTCGTCTACGGCCTGTCGTGCTCGATTTACACGCAGGATATCAATCGCGCGTTCAAGGCGATGCGTGATGTCTACACCGGCATCTTTTACGTGAACGCACCGACGATCGGCGCCGAGGTGCATCTGCCGTTTGGCGGCACCAAGGCGACCGGCAACGGGCATCGCGAAGCGGGCCTGGCGGCGCTCGACGTGTTTTCGGAGTGGAAGTCCGTCTACGTCGACTTCAGCGGCAAACTGCAACGCGCGCAGATCGACACGGAGAACCTGTAGCGACCACCGGCATTTGCGGCGCCAACCGCTCATTTGAACGAGCGTTTGATATCATCGACTGACGATGACAGGTCGCGACGTGGTCATTCTGGGCGCTGCCCGGACGCCGATTGGAAAGTACGGCGGATCCTTCAAAGACGTGCACGCCGCACAGCTTGGGGCGATCGCGGCCGCTGCGGCGATTGCGCGGTCGACGTTGCAGCCGGCGGAGATCGAGGAAGTGATGATGGGGCACGGCCGGCCGGCAGGGGTGGGCCCGAATCCGGCGAGGCAGGTCGCGCGTCGCGCCGGTGTGCCCGACACGTCGCCCGCATTCACCATCAACAAAGCCTGCGCCAGCGGCATGCAGGCCGTCGCGTCCGCCGCCCAGAGCATCATGCTCGGCGAATCGGAGGTCGCGCTCGCCGGCGGCATCGAGAACATGAGCCGCGTGCCGTATCTGATCGACGCCGCGGACGCCCGGTGGGGCCACAAGATGGGCCACTTCGAATTTGTCGACGCGATGTATCGCGACGGCTTCGCCGATCCGCTGTCCGGCTTGATCATGGGCGAGACCGCGGAAGTCCTGGCGCGCCAGTACGGCATTACCAGAGAGCAGTCGGATCAGTACGCCCTCGAGAGTCAGCGCAAGGCGGAGGCGGCGCAGAAAGCCGGCTACTTCGATCGTGAGATTGCGCCGGTGACGATCACGCAGAAAGATCAATCGATCGCGATCGCCGCTGACGAGCACCCACGCCACGGAGCCACGATCGACGCGTTGAGGAAGCTGCCGCTGACGTTTCCGAAAGTCGAAGGCCATGACGGCATCATTACGGCGGGGTCGGCGTCCGGCATCACCGACGGGGCGGCGGCGGTCGTGCTCGCGTCCGGTGACTTTGCCCGCGCCCGCGGTCTGCAGCCGCTGGCCCGAGTCGTCGGCTGGGCCAGCGCCGGCGTCGATCCGCGCATCATGGGCATCGGGCCGGTGCCGGCGATTGCCAAGCTGCGGCAGCGGATCGGCTGGGGCATCGAGGACGTCGACCTGGTCGAGATCAACGAGGCGTTTGCGCCGCAGGTGCTCGCCGTGCTGAAAGACGTGCCGATTCCAGCGGACAAGTTGAATGTCAACGGCGGCGCCATCGCGCTCGGGCACCCGATCGGCTGCAGCGGCGCGCGCATCATCGTCACGCTGCTGCATGAATTGCGGCGCCGCGCCCAGAGCAGAGGGCTTGCAACGCTGTGCGTCAGCGGCGGCATGGGCATGGCCATGGCCGTTGAAGTGCAAAGTTAAAAGTTAAAA
>DASPNQ010000039.1:0-34717 GCA_035626435.1 Vicinamibacterales bacterium | reverse complement strand
CGGACCGCGCGGAACTTCGCCACCTCCTGAAAGACGTTGTTGTGGCCGTTGAAGAAGAACGCGAGCCGCGGCCCGAAGTCGTCCACCTCGAGCCCGGCGTCGATCGCCGCCTGCACGTAGGCGATCGCGTTCGCGAGCGTGAACCCGACCTCCTGCACCGCCGAGCAGCCCTTCTCGCGCATGTGGTAGCCGGAGATCGAAATCGTGTTCCACTTCGGCACGCGCTCACGGCAGTAGGCGAACAGGTCGGTGGTCAGCCGCATCGCCGGCCCGGGCGGATAGATGAAGTTCCCGCGCGCGATGTATTCCTTGAGGATGTCGTTCTGGACCGTGCCCGACAGTTGCTTCGGGGAAACCCCCTGCTGTTTGCCGACGGCGACGTACAGCGCCAGGAGGATGATCGCGGTTGCGTTGATGGTCATCGAGGTCGAGACCTGATCGAGCGGGATGCCGCCGAACAGCGCCGCCATGTCGTCAATCGAATCGATGGCGACGCCGACCCGTCCGACTTCGCCCGAGGCCAGCGGATGATCGCTGTCGTAGCCAATCTGCGTCGGCAGGTCGAAGGCCACGCTCAGGCCGCTGACTCCCTGCGACAGCAGATATCGATATCGCTGATTCGATTCGGCGGCGGTGCCGAAACCCGCGTACTGGCGCATCGTCCACAGCCGGCCGCGATACATCGTCGGCTGAATGCCGCGGGTGAACGGGAATTGTCCGGGAAAAGAAAGGTCGCGCTCGGGATCGAACGCGACCAGGTCTTCAGGCCCCGTGAAAGGCTTCACGGCTCGATTGTAGGGGCGGGGCTTGGGTCCCGCCTAATTAGTCTCTTCGACCTTGGCTTCTTCGGCGGCGATCCGCAGCGAGCGCAAGAAGCGGCGATCGTTGACCGTCATTTCAAACGGTTTGCGGGGAACCAGAGCCTTCGACGTCGACACGCCCTTGGCGCTCTCCGGATTTTCGCCCTGAGGCTGGCCACGATTGACGAAACCGACGACGGCTTCGAGATTGACTTTCATCTCGTAGCCGGCAGCGCGGGCACGTTCACGGCAGGCTTCGACTTGCGCACTCTCCGACACAGCGGCGGCAATGGAGTCGGCCAGCTCACGCGCGAACCGGTTGACGACATCATCCATAGGACGGCTCCCTCCCGTTTGGGCATCCCTTCGCGGTCTGCCCGAATGCGCCAATCGGCTGGGACCGTCGGCACGGCTGACAGATCGCCCCCCTGGCGGTTGGCAGAACATCAGCGCGAATCGTCATCAGGCGGGCGAATCAGTTGGGAAATTCGCCGTCATTCTATGAATCCCTTGGGGTCGTGTCAAGGACGGAACGCAATAAGTTGTGCTTTTTCTGCAACTTGGGCGGATGACAAAGTTAAAGCTACGGTCGAGCCGCCTACGCGCCCTTGCCCTGATTGGCAACGGCAGCCGCGGCTTTGGCAGCCGCCTCGGAGCTGCCGAGGTAATAGCTCCTGATGGGCTTGAGGTGCGCGTCGAGTTCGTAGACCAGCGGGATGCCGGTTGGGATGTTCAACTCGACGATCGCCTCGTCGGAGATGTTGTCGAGATATTTCACGAGTGCGCGAAGCGAATTGCCGTGCGCGGTAATCAGGACCCGCGACCCAGCCGCGATGCGTGGCGCAATGGCGTCGTGCCAGTAGGGCAGGAAGCGAGCCACCGTGTCTTTGAGCGACTCCGTGACCGGCAAATCCGCCGGCCTCAGGTCCTTGTATCGCACGTCGTTCGCTGGCAGACGCGGATCGCCGTCGGGGAGCGGCGGCGGCGCAATGGCGTAGGCCCGGCGCCAGATTTTGACTTGGGCATCGCCGTGCTTCGCCGCGGTTTCTGCCTTGTTCAGACCTTGCAGCGCGCCGTAGTGGCGCTCGTTGAGACGCCAGCTGCGCTCGACCGGCAGCCATAATTGATCGAGCTCGTCGAGTGCGAGCACGCTCGTCCAGATCGCCCGCTTCAGCAGCGACGTATAGACGTAATCGAACGCCAGCCCTTCGGCCTTGAGCAGCCGCCCGGCGGCGCGCGCTTCCTCGCGACCTTTGTCCGTCAGATCGACGTCGGTCCATCCCGTGAATCGATTTTCCTTGTTCCACGTCGACTCGCCGTGGCGCAGCAGAACGACCTTAAACATGGGCGCGCTGTTTGATGGCGTGCCGACCCGCGTAGGTCGCCGCGGCGCCGAGGCCTTCCTCGATGCGCAGGAGTTGGTTGTACTTCGCGACACGATCGCTGCGCGATGCGGAACCGGTCTTGATCTGACCGGCGCCGGTGCCGACCGCCAGGTCGGCAATCGTCGAATCCTCGGTCTCACCGGATCGATGCGAGGCTACGCTGCGATAACCGGCCGCGGCCGCCATCGCCATCGCGTCGAGCGTCTCGCTCACCGTGCCAATCTGATTGAGCTTCACCAGCAGCGCGTTGCCAATGCCCTCTGCGATGCCTTTCTCGAGGATCGCGGGATTGGTCACGAACACATCATCGCCGACGAGCTGCACGCGATCCCCGAGCGCTTCGGTCAGCAGTTTCCAGCCAGGCCAGTCCTGCTCGGCGCAGCCGTCCTCGATTGAAATGATCGGATACTGACGGCACCACTCGACGTAGAGATCGACCATGCCTTGCGAATCGCGCGCGGGCTCGCCGGACTTCTTGAACTCGTAGCGGCCGTCGCCCGACCAGAATTCGCTGGCGGCGACGTCGAGCGCGATGAAGACATTGTCACCGGCCTTCGCGCCCGCCTGGCCGATCGCTTCCAGGATCACCTCGAGCGCTTCGCGATTGGAGCGCAGGCTCGGGGCGAACCCGCCCTCGTCGCCGACGCCGGTCGGCAGGCCTTTGCGCTTCAGGATCGATCGCAGCGCGTGGAAGATCTCCGCACCGGCGCGCAGCCCCTCGTTGAACGACGAGAAGCCGATCGGCATCACCATGAACTCCTGGAAGTCCACGTTCGAATCCGCATGGGCGCCGCCGTTGAGGATGTTCATCATCGGCACGGGCAACACGTAGTTGGTGTTGCCGGCGAGGCTGCCGATATGCGCGTAGAGCGGCCGGCCCTGCTGAGCGGCGTCAGCGCGCAGCGCGGCGATCGACACGCCAAGCAGCGCGTTGGCGCCCAGCCGGCTTTTCGTCGGCGTGCCGTCGAGGCCGACCAGCGCCGCATCGAGCTGCCGCTGCGTCAGGTCGTTGCCCCGCAACGCCGATGCGATTTCGCCATTCACGTTCGCGACCGCCTTGCGGACACCCTTGCCGAGATAGCGCGAGGTGTCGCCATCGCGCAGCTCGAGTGCCTCGCGTTCGCCGGTCGAGGCGCCGGACGGCACTCCGGCGCGTCCCCATGCCCCGCCTTCGAGCGTCACTTCGACTTCGACGGTGGGGTTCCCGCGCGAGTCGAGGATCTCGCGGCCTTTGATGTCAGTAATGATCATGTTGGATATCGGGTGGGCCGCTCAGGTCTGGATCCGTGGTCATGGTTCGCGCCGGCCGCGTCCGGGCTCACGGTTGCCGGCCCGTTCATTCTACCCGCGCCGATCCGCTTCGGCCTCGAGCCGCAACGCCGCCTCGCTGATCGCGGTGACGTACGGTTCGTCCCCGGGCGCAACCACGACGACGCCGCCGTCGGAGACGGTGTGGCGGCGGCGATCTTCTTCAGCGTTGAAACCGATCAACGCACCGCGCGGAATGTCGACGTCACGATCGACAATCGCCTTGCGGATGCGCGCGTGGCGTCCGACCCGCACCCCGGGCATCAGGATCGAATCCTCGATCGTGCAGAAGCTGTGGACGCGCACGTTCGGACACAAAATGCTGCCGTGAATCTGGCTGCCGGACACGATACAGCCTTGCGAGATCAGCGAATCCTGTGCCTCGCCGCGCCGCCAGTCTTCCGCAAACACGAATTTCGCCGGTGGTGCCTGCGGCATGTAGGTGCGCAGCGGCCATTCCGGATCGTACATGTTGAACTCCGGATTGACCTGGCACAAATCCATCTGCGCTTCGTAGTACGCGTCGATGGTGCCGATATCCCTCCAGTACTTGGCCGCCTTCTTGTTCTCGTCGTAGAACGGATACGCGTAGGTGCGGCCGCGTTCAATCAGCGACGGGATGATGTCCTTGCCGAAATCGTGATGGCTGTCCGGCCGCGCCGCGTCCTCCTGGAGAGCGGTGATCAGCACGTCGCTGTCGAAGACGTAGATGCCCATCGACGCGAGCGCCAGCTCGGGCTGCCCGGGCATCGACGGCGGGTTCTGCGGCTTCTCCAGAAACGCGGTCACCTTCTCGGTTGAGTCGACGTGCACGATCCCAAAGCGCTTGCCGTCTTCGACCGGTACCTCGATCGCCGCCAGCGTCACTTCCGCCGCCATGTCCTGGTGGAAGCGCAGCATCTTCTGATAATCCATTTTGTAGACGTGATCGCCGGCGAGCACGACGACGTAGCGTGGATTCTCACGGATGATCGAGTAGAGGTTCTGGTAGACAGCGTCCGCCGTGCCCTGATACCAGTGTTCACCGACCCGCTTCTGCGGCGGCAGGATCTCGATGAATTCGCCGAGCTCTTCGGACACGACCGTCCACCCCTGACGGATGTGCCGATTCAGAGAAAGCGACTTGTATTGCGTGGCGATGAAGACGTGCCGCAGGCCCGAGTTGATGCAGTTACTGAGCACGAAGTCGATGATGCGGTACGGCCCGCCAAAGTAGACGGCGGGCTTGGCGCGATCGCGCGTCAACGGCGCGAGACGTTCGCCCGCCCCGCCCGCCAGAACGATCACCAAAACGTCGTCGCCGATCATCGGTTACAAAACGATACCATCGGAGACGGTCAGGGATGGCGCTAACTTACGATGTAGACGAGCTTTAGAGTTGTTTGACTTCCGCTCGAATCGCCCCCTATGATCGTTTGGATCTGGGCTGACGGCCGACGGCTGAAGGCGGTAGGCAAACGATTTTTCAGGGGAGCGAATGATGGCAATTCGGCGTGCGATCGCCATGGTAGTCGCGCTGGTGTTTACGGCAAGCGTTGCCGCGGCTCAGCAGGCTCCGAAGCAGGACAACCGCAAGCGAAGCAAGCAGGAACAGCAGGAGATCGAGCAGGTCGTCAAGGTGGTCGATGGCGTGATGGCCGGACAGCCGGCGCCCACCGACGTCACCATGACGATCGAACCGTTCTTCATGAAGTCGCAGGAGCAGCGCACCTTCGTGCCGTTCGTGCTGACGGTGAACAACGCACCGAAGAGCGACGTCGCGATGTACGTGCGGGTCGTCAACCCGGCACAGCAGCCGGATCCGAAAGCCAAGAAGGTCGAGTATCCGTGGGATGACATCCATTTCATTCCCGCCGCGGCGCTGACCGGCGATCCGGTGAAGCTGAGCCGCGTGTTCATGGCAACAGCCGGCACCTACGATGTGTATATCGCGTTCAAGGAGCGGCTGCCGGAGAAGGCGCCGCGCGGCACCGTGCCGAAGATTGGCGTGTTGAAAACGTCGATCACCGTGCCCGACTTCTACAACGGCGAGCTCGCGACCAGCACGATCCTGGTCGCCGACAAGGTGAACATGTTGAGCGCGCCGATCAATCCCGACGAAGCGCGCGAGCGGCCGTTCGTGTTCGGCATGCAGGAGCTGCTGCCCGCCCCCGACATGGAATTCAAGAAGAGCGAAGAATTGTCGATCTTCTTCCAGGTCTACAACGCAGGATTGACGGCCGCCGGCAAGCCCGACCTGACGCTCGAGTACGAGTTCCATCGTGTCGAGGACTCGGGCGAGAAGTTCTTCAACAAGACCAACCCGCAAGTGGCCAACGCGACCAATCTGCCGCCTCAGTTTGACCCGGCCAAGTTCCCGGTACCCGGGGGCGTGACGGTTCCGCTGGCGTCGTTCGGTGAAGGCAATTACCGCCTGAATATCAAAATCACCGACAAGGCTGCCGGCAAAACGCTGAGCAAGGACGTCAAGTTCACCGTGAAGGGGTAGTTAACCCGGGAGCCGGGAGCCGGGAGCCGGGAGCCGGGAACCGAAAAATGGTCGGTCGCGGCTCCCGATTTCGGCTCCCGGCTCCCGGCTCCCGGGTCCCGGAAAAAAGGCGTAGACTGGTGTGACGTGAGAGGTGCCCCCAGTCGCCTGATCGTTCCGATTTTTCTCGCGTGCCTGGCGGCATTGCACTCGACCTCCGCCGCTGCTCAATCCCTCAAGTTCGAACCAGTCACCAAGATCGCTGCCGCCGAGACCGGCCGCATCGAAGGCAAGGTCGTCGACGAAGTCGGCCAGCCCGTTGACGGCGCGGTCATTTCGGCGCTTGGCGGCACGACCGCGTTCGCGGTCTCCGACAAAGCGGGCGCGTTTACGTTGAAGGAACTGCCGCCCGGTCCTTACCTGGTGCGCGCGCACATGACGGGTTTCATCGCGGCCCGCAGCATGATGGTCAACGTCCGGCCCGCCGCGCGCAGCGCTTCGTCGTTCACCCTGCGTCGCGAGGGCTCCGCGAGCGCGCCGCGCGTCACCGAAGCTGCGGTCGGCTCCGCGATTGGCGCGCCGCCGGATGCAACGGCCGCCAAGAGCGGCGAGCGCGACGAGAGCGAGCTTGGCTGGCGGTTGCGTCATCTGAAGCGCGGCGTGTTGCGGGACGCCCACGTCCTTGTCGGCCTGCCGCAGGACGATGACTGGTTCATCACCGACTCGTTCGAATTCCTCGGTCGGGCGTTCGGCACCTCGGCACGTGCGGCGAAATCGCTGTTCGGCGATCTGGCGCTTGGCGGCCAGGTCAACCTGCTGACGACCGGCGCGTTCGATTCACCGGTGCAGCTCTTGAATCTCGATCGCACCAACAGCGTCGCGTTCTTTTCAGTCGGCGCGCCCGTGGGGTCGCATGGCGAATGGGCGGTGCGCGCTGCGATGAATCAGACCGATCTGAGCTCGTGGATGCTCGCCGGCAATTACATCGTCAAGGCGCAGGTGCCGCACCGCTATCGCTTCGGGATGTCCTACAGCCTGCAGCGCTACGAGGGCGGCAACACGGCGGCGCTCGAGTCGGTGGTCGACACGGCGCGTAACGTCGGCTCGGTCTACGCCTACGATGAATGGCAGGTGTCGCGCTACGTCGCCGTCGAATACGGGGCCAGTTACGCGCACTACGACTATCTCGCCGGCCCGTCGCTGTTCAGCCCGCGTGTCGCGGCGACGTTGTCGCCGTCGGCGTCGTGGCGGCTGCGCGCGGCCGCATCGCGTGACGTCAGCGCGCCGGGTGCCGAAGAGTTCCTGCCGCAGGTCAGCGTCGAGTATCTGCCGCCGCAGCGCACGTTCTCGCCGCTGTCGCGCGCGGGATGGCGCGCGCAAAGCCTGCAGAACTACGAAGTCGGCGTCGAGCACGTGATGAACGGCGCGGCGTTGGGCGTGCGCGCTTTCGAACAGCGCATCAACGACCAAACCGTAACGGTGTTCGGCTTGCGGCAGGCGGATAGCGCGCCGTCAGTGCTTGGTCACTACTACGTCGGTTCGGCGGGCGACGCGATTGTGCGCGGCGTAGGTGCCACGTTCACGCATGCCTTGTCGCAGCATCTGCGCGGCTCGATCGATTACTCGGTTGCGAACGCGACTTGGATCAGCCCCGCGACGCCAATCGAGTTTGCGGTGCTGACGAAGTGGATTCCATCGGTAGTGCGCAGCGCGGATCGCATCCACGATGTGACGACCTCGCTCGAGACGGAAATTCCGTACTCCGCGACCCGCGTCGTCGTGCTTTACAAGCTGAATAACGCGTTTGCCGCGGCCGCGCGCGAAGAGTCGGCGCCCGTCATCGCGGCGCGCTTCGATCTGCGCGTCACGCAGGCGCTGCCGTTCATGAACTTCCGCGCCTCCCGGTGGGAGATGCTCGTCGGCGTCCGCAATCTCTTTCACGAGTCGCTCGCCGGCACCTCCGCGTACGACGAGCTCCTCGTCGTCCGTCCGCCAAAGCGTGTCGTCGGCGGCCTGACCGTCAAGTTCTGAGTTACGCCTAGTGTCGGGCGCCGACGCGCTGGTCGGGCTCGCCACGCATTTTCCCGCCCGTTTTACGGAAACCGGTTGATACTAGAAATTGGATCGCCCAGAGCCGGATATTGGATTCCGAGCCTTCGATGCGATTGTCAGAATCAAAAGTGTTTACAGGTCAATGACTTAGGTCGACGCACCCAGCCGAGCTCACGGTATACCGTTTGCTCTGTCTTCGCCGGATCGATCTGACTTGTTGACGGATACCGAGCACCAAACTCCGATGTCGTCTTACGACCGGGACTCGTGGTGGCGCGAGTGGCGGCAGACAGCTTTGCCCGTCGCGGTGACGCTCGCGCTGCTGGCGCTTGGACTGGCCAACGTCGTGTCCCGCGCGACGTCGATGGAAGTCGAAGACGGCGTGCTTTGGGTTGAGCGCGCGGTCGGCGTCGTCGCGGCGGAGATTGCGGCGCCGTCGGCAGGCAGCCGCGCCGGCATCCGCCCGGGCGACATCCTCATCGCAATCGACAATCAGCCGATTGAGAGCCGTGCGGACGTGCTCTCGCTGCAGCACACCTCCCGCGCGGGCGACCGCCACACCTATACATTGCTGCGGCTCGGTTCCCAGGAGATCGCGAACGTTGCCCTGGCGCCGATGCCGAGCGGCGCCGGCCTGTTCTACTACATCCTCGCCGCTGTCGGCATCTTCACGCTGCTCGTCGGCGCCGCGGTGCGCGCGCGCCGGCCGACGGATCAAGCCACCCTGCATTTCTTCTGGCTGTCGGTCGCCTTCTTCGGTCTGTTCACGTTCTCTTTCAGCGGCCGGCTGGATCGCGTCGACTGGGTCTTCTATTGGGGCGACGTCATTGCGGTCATGGTGCTGCCGCCCTTGTTCCTGCATTTCGCCCTCGTCTTCCCGGAACGTCCCCACCAGCCCGGCTATTCCGCATTGATGGCGCGGTGGCTGCCGGTGGTCTATCTGCCCGGCGCCGTGCTCGGCTCCACGCGCGCACTGGCGGTGTTGCGTTCTGGAATCGATCCCGAATACTTCGTTCGCGTCATTGCGCTGCTGGATCGCCTCGAGTACGTGTATCTCGCGACATTCTTGACGGCCGGCCTTGCGATTCTGCTGCGCGCTCTTGCCCGCGCGCGCTCGGTCACCGTTCGCCGCCAATTGCGATGGATCGTGTGGGGCACGGCTCTCGGCGCGCTGCCGTTCGCTCTGGGCTATGCGATTCCGTTCGCGCTCGGCGTCGATCCGTCGATCCCGATGGGCCTGTCGGCGATTCCGCTGGGTTTCATCCCGCTCGCCTTTGCGTCGGCGATCATCCGCTACCGCTTGATGGACGTCGAAATCATTCTCAAGCGGCTGCTGATCTACACCTCCGCAGTCGCTGCCATCGTCGCGATCTACGTCCTGATCCTGCAGGCGTCCGGCGGCTATTTCGTCGAAGGCGAAGCGGAACATCGCTGGATCATCGCCTTCCTCGCGACCGTCGTCGTCATCCTGCTCGCCAAACCGGTGAAGGATGGCCTGCAGAAGGCGATCGATCGCGCATTCTATCGGGACCGCTATGACTATCGTCGTGCGCTCGTTGGCTTCGCACGGGAGCTGAACAGCGACCTCGACCTGAATCGGCTCGCCGATCGGCTGGTCACGCGCGTGCGCGAAACCATCGAGCTCGATCGCATGGCGTTCCTGCTCGCGACCGACGACGGCGACTTCGAGCCGATCGGCCATGAGGGGTTCGACGACGGCACGGTGCCGCCGACGCTGAACGGCGCGTCCGGCATCGGATCGCGATTGCACAGCGCGCACACCGTGCGCCTCGACGATCCGCTGGCGGCGACGCGCTTCACCGCCGAGGAAATCGAGTACTGGCGCGACCAGGGCCTCTACTATTTTGTCCCGTGCGTCGCCAAGGATGCGGCTATCGCCGTCCTGGCGCTCGGACGCCGCGCCAGCGGCGAGCCGCTCAGCACTGAAGACACCGCGCTCGTCACTGCAGTCGCAGCGCAGGCCGCCACCGCCATCGAAAATGGCCGCCTCTACCGCCAGCTCCACTTGAAGGCATCCGAGCTCGACCGGCTGCACGCGTTCAACGAGAACATTCTCGAATCGCTCGACGACGGCTTGCTCGTGATCGGCCCCGGTGAGCAAGTGATCCGGTGGAACGCATCGCTCGAGCGGCTCTATGGAATGCCGCGTGCCGCTGTACTAGGGAAGACGCTCGACAGTTTGTTTGACAGCCCGCTGGTCGAGCTGTTGAACGCAATTCGCCGCGATCATCCGGATGGCCACACAATGTTTCGGGTGCCGCTCGTCGCGCGCGGCACCCATGAAGGGCAGCCGCTGCTGGTCAACCTGACCACCATCCCGCTGCAAAGCATTGCCGGCGGCGCCACGGCCGGCACCGTCGTAATCATCGAAGACATCACGGAGCGGACGCAGATGGAAGAGCAGCTGCGCATCTCTGAAAAAATGGCGTCGCTTGGTTTGCTCGCCGCCGGTGTCGCTCACGAGGTCAACACCCCGTTGACCGGTATCTCGAGCTACACCCAGATGCTGCTCGAGAATGCGGACCCCGCGGATCCGCGCACGCCCTTGCTCGAGAAAATCGAGAAACAGACCTTCCGCGCCGCGCGCATCGTCAATGGGCTGCTCAACCTGTCACGGCCCAACGTCGCGGATCAGTCCGAGCGCACGGTCGTCGATCTCAATCAGGTGATTGCCGACGTGTTGTCCCTGCTCGAACACCAGTTCGAGAAGAGCAGCATCAAGATCCGGAAGGAGTTGCACCCGTTCCCGGTCAACGTGGTCGGCTTCGAGTTCAAGCTGCAACAGGTATTCCTCAATCTGTTTCTGAACGCGCGTGACGCGATGACGAGCGGTGGCTGGTTGACGATTTCGACACGGCTCGATGGCGACGATGCGGTCGCCGAGGTGGCCGACACCGGCGGCGGCATTCCGGCTGAACACCTCGCGCGTATTTACGATCCGTTCTTTACGACGAAGCCGATGGGCCAGGGCACCGGCCTGGGTCTGTCCATCACCTACGGCATCGTGCGCGAGCACGAAGCGACGATTCAATGCGACAGCGCGCCCGGCAAAGGGACGCGATTTGAAATCCGATTTGCCAGCGCCGCCGACGCAACGGCTGCCGCTCCCGCGCGGCAGCAAGCAGGACTCTCGTGATGCGACGAAACGCCGCGGTACTCGTCATCGACGACGAAGAAATCATGCGGGACATTCTCGGTACGCTGCTCGAGCGCGAGGGCTACAGCGTGCGCCTGGCCTCGTCTGGCCAGGAAGGTCTCGACCTCGCCAGGTCCTTGCCGTTCGACGCCGTCATCGTCGACGTCATGATGCCCGGCATCGACGGCCTGCAGGTGCTCGACGAACTCAAGAAACACGACGACGAGCTGCCGGTGTTGATGATCACCGCCTATGCGTCGATGGAGAGCGCGATCGCCGCGATGAAGAAGGGCGCGTTCGACTACATCACCAAGCCGTTCAAGAACGACGAAGTGCTGGTGGTGCTGAAGAACGCAATCGAGCGGCGCCAGCTGGTGGCCGAGAACGTCGCGCTGAAGCAGAACCTCCAGGCCCGCTACCACAAGTTCGCCGGCATCATCGGCAAGAGCAGCCGCATGAAGCAGGTCTTCGACCTGATCATTCAGGCGGCGCCGAGCCGGTCGACGATCCTGATTACCGGCGAGAGCGGCACCGGCAAGGAGCTCGTCGCCCGCGCGATTCACAGCAACTCCGCCCGCAGCGAGAAGTCATTCGTCGCGGTCAACTCGGGCAACCTGCCGCCGGACTTGCTCGAGTCGACGCTGTTCGGGCACGTCAAGGGCGCGTTCACCGGCGCGGTCTATCCGAAGAAAGGCATGTTCGACCTGGCCGACAAGGGCAGTATCTTCTTTGACGAGATCGGCAACGTGCCGATCGAGACGCAGGCCAAGTTGCTGCGGGTGATGCAGGAGCGCGAATTCATGCGGCTCGGCGGCATGGAGACCATCAAGGTCGACGTCCGCATCATCGCGGCCACCAATGTCGATCTGAAACAGGAAATGGAAGAGGGACGCTTCCGCGAGGACCTCTACTACCGCCTGCATGTCATCAGCATTCACCTGCCGGCATTGCGTGAGCGCCGCGACGACATCCCGTTGCTGGTTCAGCATTTCCTCGAGAAGTACGGCGAAGAAAACGAGCGCCGCAATATCGAGGTCGCGCCCGAAGCCCTCGATTTGCTGATGGAGTACGACTGGCCGGGCAACGTCCGCGAGCTCGAGAACGTGATCGAGCGCGCGGTCGTGTTGTGCACCGGGACGCGGATTGGCCCCGAGCTGATCCCGGAGCACGTCCGGAAGAACCCGGCGTTCCAGATTCCGCACGTGGTGATGCCCGCGGACGGCATCTCGCTCAAGGACGTCACGATCGCCTACGAGCGGCAGTGGATTGAATCCGCTCTAGAAGCTGCCGGCGGGGTTCAAAAGCGCGCGGCGGAACTGCTGCGCATCAAGCCGACGACGTTGAACGAGATGATCAAGCGCTACGACATCCGGCCGCGGCGCAAGAAGGCGGCTGCGGGTGGCGGCGAACCCGACGCGAACAACGGCTCGCAGAACGGCGGCGAGCTGGAGCCTGTTGAAATCGAGTAACTAGAGAAACGTCCGCAGCAGCACGCGGCCGACCCTCAGCCACGGCTCGGCCTCGACGAGAAAAATCCGCAGAAACGCCGCCCCCATAATCGCCGTCGTCAGCACATCGACTTTGTGCATGCGCCCGCGAGTCAGCAACTCGTAGATCAGCGCCGCGAGCATCGGCGTCAGCCAGGCCAACGCGAACAGCGGCAGAGGGAGTTCGAGTCGTGCGACCGCGGCGAAGGCCAGCGACACCGTCGCCGCAAGAATCAGCCGTTCGTGGATGTCGGGCTTGTTCTTGTAGAGGATCGCCGCGCCAAAAAACCCGCCGAACAACAGCATGTCGCCGATCGGCAGGATCAGGAAACCCGCCGCGGCGTCGACCGTCCACCTGCCGGCGTGGACGTGCATCACCGGGGCCGCGAAGGTGACGACGATACCCATCAGCAGGACCAGCCCGCCGTACCAGATGCCGTAGTTGCCGACGCGGCGGTGTGCCGATACCCGGCCGCTCGCCGCCAGGCCGACCTGCAGCAGCAACATCGCCATCCAGCCGGTGAAAACGGCGCCGTGTACGTGCATCACAAGCGGCCTCGCCACAGCGCCCGTCAGCAGCGTGCCGAAATAGCTGCGCCAAAAGCCGACGACGACCGTCGCGATTAGAAACAGCGTGAGGCCGATGTAGAACTGATGGTCGCGTCGGCGCGCGGTGAGAATGCGCTGCCGAGCCGGCGCGGCGGCCGCTATAGCGCCCGTGGGTGGTGTCATCGCTTGACCTCGAGGTCCGGCTGGCGACTAATACTCGGCAAAGATCCGCCGGATTTCGTTGAGGTCCGTCGTCTTCGTCAACGCCAGCATCAGCAGGATGCGCGCTTTCTGGGGCGTCAACGTATCGGACGCGACGAGATTCATCGCGTCGTATTCAGCCGTTGGCGTCACGCGTCCATTACCGACCCGGCTCGATCGGACGAGGATGGGCCTTGCGGCGGCGGGCATCGCGTTGATCTCCTTGACGATGTTGTTTTCGAACACTGACAGGGTGCCGTTGCCCGTGCCGGCGAACACGATGCCTTTCGCCCCGCCTTTGATCGCCGCATGGATCAGCGATGCGTCCGGCTCGATATACGAATACAGGATCGTGACCTTCGGCAGCGTCGAGATGTTGGCGATGTCGAACTCGGAAGTAGCCGTGTGCCGCTTGGTCGGCGCGCGGTAGAAACTGACTTTGTCTTCATCGACGTAACCAAGCAGGCCGAGCTCAGGCGCCTTGAATGTCTCGACGCGCAGCGTGTTGGTTTTTGTCGTGTCCCGAGCTGCGTTGATCTCGTCGTTCAGCACGATCAACCCGCCCTTGCCCCGTGACTCCGGCGCGATCGCGGTTTTCACCGCATTCAGCAGGTTGAGCGGCCCGTCGGCGCTGATCGCCGTGGCCGGGCGCATTGCGCCCACCAGCACGACCGGCTTGTCGGACTTGACGGTCAGGTGCAGGAAATACGACGTCTCCTCCAGCGTGTTCGTGCCGGACGTGATCACGAACCCCGCCACGGATGGTGTGTCCTTCAGGATCGCGTGAATGCGCCTGGCCAGCGTCAGCCAGTTCTCGATCGTGATGTCGGAGCTGCGGACGTTGACGATTTGCTCGACGCGCACGTCGGCGATCTGGCTGATCTGCGGCACGGCTTTGACGAGTTGCTCGCCGAGGATCGATCCAGGCTTGTAGTTCGACAGGTCGGTGGATGAAGACCCCGATCCGGCGATCGTGCCACCCGTCGACAACACGTAGACGATTGGCTTCGCCGCCTGCGCCCCCGCATTCGCGGCGGCGGCGAGCATGAACATTGCGATGAACAGAACGCGCTGCATTGATGTCTCCAGACTACTTGAGGGTAATCGCGCCGCTCGTTGCGAGGCGCTCGAAATAGTCGACGACCGATGGCAGCGGCAAAGGGCCGAATTCCGCCGACACCGCGTCGCGAATGTCGCTGATCGATCGGGTGCCGTCGATGAAGTTGCCGAGTTCGTAGGTGATGACCCCGGGATTGGGAAACTTCAAGAACGCGGCCGGCGGCTCTACGGCAGCAGGCCTGCCGACACCGACACGCCTGGGAATGCGGCGGTCTTCGCCGCCGCGTCCGCGAATACGTTCGGAAGCGGGGACGAATGGCGAATGGGTGATGCCGATGCTGGTCCAGACGCTGGTAATGGCCCGCTCCATGTCGGCGATGCGGTCGCGGAGCGCCGGCTCGATCGGCGCTGGCATGAAGCGCTCGAACGATCGCATGCGCCTTTGCTCGCGTTCGATCGCTTGTCCGAACATGATCAGCACGTCCGCACCCGCACGCTGCTGGCTGCCCATCTGCCCGACGGCGCGGCGGCCGTCTTCAGCGAGACGGGCGTGGGCGCCGACGACCAGATGAGACAACAGCGCCTCAGCGCCGGCATTCGGCAATGTCGCGAGGAAGTAGGCGGACTGCGCGGCGATGTTCGCCGCCAGCTGGTTCGACATCGACGGGTTGCCGACAATCGTCGTCGTCCCCACGGCGAACGCGTCGAGCGGCAGCTGGCCAAGATCTTCAAAGGGTTTGACCTCGATGCCACTCGATGCGTGCTTTGCGAAGAGCTCGACGACTTCGTCTGCCAGGCTGGCCGTTGACCAAAGCCCCCTCAGGATATGAACGGGGCGCTCCGTCGTTTGAGCGAGGTGAATTGCCGCGCGTGCGCGTCCAGCAGCGGCCGGATCAACGGCCGACACCACCCGGATGCCGCGCGCCGGCTGGGGGAGAGTGTTGGTTTTCACGAGCGCGCTGATTTTTTGAAGCGCGAACCGCGCGTCCGTGCATCGTTCCACTGCACAGGTCAGGAAGATGTCACCAGCCGCAGGGTCGCTACCAGCGACGGCATCACTCCCGCCCCGACCCGTCGGCTGTTCATTGATGGCCTGAATAATCGTCGGCTCGAGCAGCGTTTCCGCCGGCGACAGCGGCAGCCGAAAACCTGGTTGGACAAGCAGCGCAGCCGCGACGAGGATTGAAAACTTCAACTAGACACTCTCAACGTGTGTGTTTTTTAACTTTAAACTTTTAACTTTGAACTTTTAACTTCGCCCGCGCAGCGCTCCGATGAGCTTGTCGTACTTCTGCATGATTACGTCCCAGCGATAGTTCCGCTTGACGTACTCCTTGCCGTTGCGTCCCATTCGATCGCGCAAGCGGTCGTCGGCGAGCAGCAGCTTTGTGCACTCGACGAATTCGTCGCGATCCTGGTAGAACAGGCCGGCATTGCTCTTGAGGCAGTGCTCGACGAGCACGGCTGCGCGCGCGTTGCACAGCACCGGCGTTCCGACCGCCATCGCTTCAAGCGCCAGCAGCGACAAGCTTTCCAGCGGTGACGGCACCACCACGATCGTCGCCGCTTCGAGCGCCTGCAGCCGCTCGCGCTCCGACAACAATCCAGCGAATCGCACCCATGGCACTTCGGGCAGCTGCATCAGCTTGACGCCCATCAACGCGAGTTGTGCGTCGCCGCCCTGTTCCTTGTAGCTGGTGAAGTACTCAATCAGCTCTTCGCATCCCTTGCCGGCATCGATACGGCCGCCGTAGAGCAGGAATTGCCCCTGCAGCCGATGGCGGCGCCGGAATTGCGCGCCGCGCGTCCGCAGGTGCGGCGCCAGCCGCTTGTGCGCTTCCTCGTCATCTTCCGAATCGGCGTCGTCCGGTTGCGCCTGCTCGGGAAGCAGGTCGACACCGCATCCGACCGTCTCCTCTGCGATAGCCTTGAACTCGAACGTCGTCTTCAGGAAGTTCTTTTCGGTTTCGGTGTTGAACGCGATTGCCGACGGCTTCCGGAACATCTCGCGGTAAATCGACAAGTGAATTGCCGCTTCGTCGTGCGCGGTCGGCACCAGGATGCTGCGGGACGGGTCGATGTCGAGGCCGAGCACCGTCGGCGCATACAGATACGTGAAGAAGATCAACGCATCGTACTGGCGGTGATTGCGCTGCAGGTATTCCAACAGTGGCGGGCACCACGGGCCCTGCTGCTCGAGCCACGACAGCTCGTCCTCGCGCGTATGATCGTGGTGGAAGATCCAGTCCGAGTACTGGTTGAACGACGCGATGTCGCGGGTGCGCGCGTTCTTGAACCGCCGGACGGTCACCCCGCGAATGCGATCGGTGCCTTCGGGATACTCGTTCTCCCACGTGATGTAATCGCGCGCGCACGTGGTCAGGACCTCGACGTCGTGTTTGAGCGCGACGCGCTCGGCGATCAGGCGGCAGTGGTACTCCGAGCCGCCCAGGATTTCTGCGCCGTAGCGTTGGACGATGAACGCAATCTTCACGATGTCAGCCTCTCCAGCTCCCTGCGGATGCGATCGTCGCCGAAATCGGCGAGCCGGGCCCGCTGCCCGGCAATCACCTGCTGCCGCAAGCCGTCGTTGTAGGCGAGCTCACCGAGCAGCTCCGCCGCAAATTCAAGATCCTTCGGCGTGAACTGCACGCCGGCGCCGCCGAGCGTGTCCGGCACCGCCGTCGATGCGTACGCCATTACCGGCACATCCGCGGCCATCGCTTCGAGCAGGGGCACGCAAAATCCCTCGTGCTCGGACAGCGAAATGTACACGCTCGCGGTGCGGTAATACGTGGCGAGGTCTTCGTCCGGTACCGGCCCGGTGAAAATGAAGCGGCCGGGCGGCATGCGGTAGCGCTCCAGCATCGCTCGAATGGCCGCGTAGTAGGTCGGCGTCGCGTCGGTCTTGCCCACGAACACGAACCGATATTGCTCGTCGACATAGCGCTTGTAGTGCTCGGCCAGCTTGATGTGGTCCTCGATCTTCTTGTTGGGGACGATACGACCGACGAACAGGAAATTAAGCCAGCCTTCCTCGTGGAGGACCTTTTCGAGAGCCGGCCGCCGCGGCGCCTTGGTGATGCGATCGGTATCCACGGCGATCGGGAAGACACCGGTGTTCGTGAAGCCGAGATCCTCGAGCTCGCGCCGGTTGTATTCCGAGTCGCCCAGCGCGACGTCGGTGTGCCCGACCAGCGACTTCAGGTCTTCGCGGCCCAGCATCGCCAGACGATAGACGGCGGCGTCGTAACCGGCGAAAAAATGGGCGGGCGTGACGTTGTGGTACTGCAGCACGCGCCCCGATTGCAGCCTGGCGAAAGCGGCGGTCATCGGCGACACCAACGCAAAATGAAAAATCGTGAGATCGCCGCGGCTCGCGCCGGCGTCGGTCCACGGAATCACGTCGCCGCGCAGGTCGTCGTCGATCGTCATCGCGTAGAGATCGGATTGATGCCCCATCTCGCGCAGGAGTCCACGGACGCGGCGCGCCGAATCGCCGATGGCGTCACCCTTGTGCGCGGCTGGCACCCACTGATTCACGGTCATGACCGGGAACCGGGGGTTCCATTGTCCGGCTCCGGCGGCAACGCCTGATAGGCCGCCGGCCGGTATTGCTTGATCTCGTCGTACTCCTCGGCGCGGTCGACCTGATCCCAGAAATCGAACGCCACCGGCGGATGTTCGCGCCGTGGCGCCGCCAGCACGCTGTCGAGGTGCTGCAACAGCGTCGCGCCGAAGTCCTTGGCCTCGAGACGCTCGAGCGCCGCGTACTGGCCATCGACGATTCGCGCCGTTACTTCCGGGCTGTCGACGACGGCGTTGATCAGTCCGGCGACGTGCAGCGGATCCTTGTTCGTATAGAGGACGCCGGCGCCGTCCATCGTCGAGGGCACCGCCGCCGCTGCGTAGGCGATCACCGGGACGCCCATATGAAACGACTCGATCAAGGGAACGCAGAAGCCTTCGTGTTCGCTGGCACAAACGAACACGTCGGCAAGCTCGTAGTACGCCGTCAGCTGTTCGTTCGAAACATGGCCGATCAGGTGCACGTCTTGAGCGCCGAGGCGCGCGATGAAGTTGTGCAGCATCGTGAGGTAACGTTCGAACCCCGAGTGCGCCCCGACCAGGAGCAGGCGCGAGCGCGGATTGAAGCAGGTCTTGTAGGCGTGAAAGAAGCGAATCACGTCTTCAATGCGCTTGTTCGGGATCACCCGCCCGACAAACAACAGGTTGACCCAGTCATCGTCGAATGCACCGGCGAAGGTGTAGTCGGCCGGACCCTTCAGATGCTCGAAGCCAGGGACGACTTCAAGGACGCCGGTCGGTGAGAAGCCGAGATCCTCGAGCTCGCGGCGGTTGTATTCGGAATCGCCGAGCGCGAGGTCACAGCGCGACTTGTACAGCGCGAGCTCGCGGCGACCGCGAAAACACAGCTTCACCAGCTCCTTGTTGACGTCGACGAAGTACTCGGGCGGTGTGATGTTGTGGTAGATGAGCACCATTCGATCGGGCAGCGCGTAGGCCATGCGGGAGGCGCGTGAGCCGATCGAAAAGTGGTGAATCAGAACGTTGTCGGGATCGCTCGCGGCGACGAGATCGCGATAGTCCTGCGTCAGGTGCTCGAGCCGCGGATCGGCGGTCTGCACGAAGATCTCGGACTGGTACCCGGCCTTGCGCAGCACGCGCTGAATGCCAAGCACTTCGTGGCCGATGGCGTCGCCATAGCCAAGCGTCGCGAGAACCTGGTGAATCGCTGCGGTTCGCTTCATCGGCGCTGCGGGCAACGGAACATCAGCGTCCGGCGCCGCCACTACCGCCCGGCCTGCGGCTGCGCTTCTGCGGCCGTCCGCGGCGCTGTCGATCGTCGTTCCGGCGCGGGCGGTCGCCCTCCGGCCGCGGCTGCTGCTGCGGCCGTGACGCGTGCGGCCGGGCGGCCGATTGTTGAGGACGAGACGGCGGCGGCGCCACGGTCGGCGGCACCGATTGCGCGCGCGAGGGGTGCGGCGTCCGCGTTTCCCGCGGCTCCCGTCTCGGCTCCTGGCGCGCCGACTTCGTTTCCGGCTTCTGTTCGGTCGGCCCTCGATACGCCCCTACGGGGAGGGCTTTGACGACTTCGTCGGCGGGCGGGTGCGATCGGCGGCGCCGGCTGAACCAACCGGCAAGCGGTTCCATACGCCGCGAGGGCGTCTCCGTTGACAACTCCTGCAGCATGTCGACGTACTTCTTTTCGATGACCGGCCACGCATAATTGCGCTCGAAGAACGCGCGCCCGTTGCGGCCCAGGGCCGCCTGCAAGCTCGGCGTCGTATCGATGGCCCTCATGGTCTCGGCGAATTCGCGGTAGTTGTCGTAGAACAGGCCGGCATTGCTGCGCAGGCATTGTCCCTGCAGCACATCGCACTTCGCGTTGGCGAGTACCGGCTTGCCGAGCGCCCACGCTTCGAGTGCGACCATCGACAGGCTTTCGAGATACGACGGCATGATCAGCAGCTCAGAGGCCGCCATCGCGTCGTACTTGTCCTGATCGTCCAGAAACCCCAAGTGGTGGATCTTCGGATGCTTTGGAATCGGCACGTGTGCCGTCCCGATCAGCACGAGGTGCATGCTGTCGGCCAGCGACGCGCTGTAGTGCTCGAAAAACTCGAACAACTCCACGGCGCCCTTGTTTTCGTCGATGCGGCCGACGTAGATCGCGAAGCGATCTCGCATCTCGTACTTCTGGCGGAAGCGCGCGCCATTGGAGCGCTCAGGAATCTCGGAACCGACGCCCACCACCACGCCCGGCACGGACTGGTTGTTCGAAACCCCCTGAATCAACGCGCGTTCTTCGTACGAGTTGTACATGAACGCACGCACACCGCGGAACACCGGCGGATAGAGTGCCAGACCGAGCGCGCTGTCGCGCTCTGCGGTCGGAACGAGAATCGCCTTCGACGGTACAGCCCGGCATCCGTGAAACGAGTGGTGATAGCGGAAACTGAAAAAGATGAAGAAGTCGTAGTCGGCGGCATGCTGCTTGATGTGGTCGATCAGCTGCGGGCTCGTCGGCCCTTCGGCGTCGAGCCACGCCAGTTCGTCGCGCAGCGAGTGCGTCTGCGTGAACACTTTCTCGGACCACTTGGCGAACAGCACCGGATCGCGCTCGATCGAGACAGGGAAGCGGTGAACGGCGACGCCGTTGACCAGTTCCTTGCCGGCCGGCAGCTCGTTCTTCCAGGAGATGTAATCGCGGTGCGCACAGGTGGTGAGGACCTCGACGTCGACGTGCTTCGCGAGGCGCTCGGCGATATACCGCGCATGCTGTTCGGCGCCGCCGTTGATGTCAGCGCCGTAGCGTTGGACGACGATCGCGACCTTCACTGCACGTCGTCGTCCTGAGAGGGTTTCGGGGGCTGCGGCACCGCCGGTTCACCCGCGCGGTCCGAAGCTGCTTCGTCGAAATTCTGGTTCAGTTCAGCCGAGTCGCGGCGATCGTCGGCGGATACGTGGGCCGGCTCAGGCTCGCGAGGTGCGGCCGGTGTGTCAGCTGCCGGCGGCGTGTCCCTGAATTCGTTCGATTCGATCGGCCCCGAAACTTCGAAGCCGTTGGCGTCAATGTCATCGCCGTCATCATCCTCGGTGCCATCGAATCCGGCCGCGGACTGGGAATCGGGCGCTCCGAGGTCCCCGCCGGGCTCGCCCGCGCCGAAGCCGCTCAACGCACCTGACGCCGATGCACCTTCGGAGCCTTGATTCTGCCCTTGGCCACGGCGTCCGCGACGGCGACGCCGGCGACGCCGGCTGGACGCGTCGGCTGGTTGAGCAGCGCCTGGCACGAATCCTTCGAAACTGCCCGTGGCGGGTGTCGCGCCTGCCGCACCGGCTGGCGCCGGCATCACAGCGGCGTCATCCTCGTCCCGATCGCGCCGCGGATGGGTGCGCACGGCTTCGGGCCGGTATTGGACGACACCCTCGAGTGCCCGCACCCGCCGCTCGCTGAAGTCAAGACGGCTCGACAGCGACTCGACCTTCATGCGCAGGTTCTGCACCTCGATGCCCATGCGCGTCGTTTCGAGAACGATGTTGTGCAACACCTCGTAATAGAGGGCGTTCCATTCTCCGCGCGACACCGCATGCTGCCGCTCGAGCTCGCGTTGTTCGACCGACCGGCGCGCCTCGCGCTTCAACATGTCGACGTTGAACTGCGCCTGCGCGTGCAGCACCTGATTCAGCGTGTTCGGGTTGAACATCAGCTTGAGCAGCGGCTTCAACAACTTGCGCGCCAATCGCATCAGGCCGCGATGCGATGTGAACAGCGTCTGATCGTCAAACGTGTACGGCGGCTGGATCCTGGGAGGCTCGATGTCCACCGACGGCGGCGCCGGGCGGCTCTTGCGAAACTGCTCGAGCAGATCGGAGCGCAGGTTCTTGGGGTCGAGAAACTTTTCGAGCCGCACCGACGCCAGCTCGCGGATTTGATCTTCGGTGTAATCCTGGCCGCGCTTCTCGAGAATGCGCTGCCGGATCTGCTTCATGATCTGCTCGACGTCAACCGACTCGGATCGAATCTGGAATTCGCTCATCGGAGTTTCCGTGCTTTCTGTGGCTGCTGCGGCCCTACGCGCCGCGCGGCTTGTGGTGCCGCTTGCGGCTGGCAAACTCCGGCGCTTCCTTGATGCAGGTGCCGAGAATGCCCAGTGACTGTTTGAATGCGTGCATGCCGGCGCGCGTGACCTGCCCCGGCGCTTCGCCAACGCTCGCAAAGCCGTCGTCGTCGGGAGTCAACTGCTCCCAGTTCTCGAAGAGGCGCCCCCACGGGCTGTCAAGCACCTGATTGATCTGTCCTTCCGCTTTCATCGGATACCAGAAACTGTCGTGATAGATGACGCTGGCAATGTACGCCCACGGCGCCAGCACCGTCTTGAGCGACCACTCGATCGGCTTTCGCAGCGGCCCCCAGTAGATGTAATGCTGCATCTGCGACGCGAAGGTCATCTTCTTGAACGGCCCGGTGAACTTCCAGTTTTCCTTCGCGGCCTCGAGATCGCCGACCACCTCGATGTCCCGCGGATCGCCGCAGCCCAGCCCCAGCTCATGGGCGATGCGGATGTACTTGATCGACATCGGGTCCATGCCCATCAACTTCGCGGCGACGGCGTCGATCGCGACCTGGTCGGCGCTCGCCAGCATCACGTTCTTGACGTGCGGCACCATGCAGCGCGGGCCCGGGCCGTCGCCGGCGAACGTGCCGTCCATCACCGCGAATACGCCGCGATGAATCTGCTTCTGAATCATCAGCAGATCGACCAGCGTCTCGTGAATCACCGGATGGGTCCAATGGCGCTTCTCGTTGAGCAGGCCACCGAACGCGTTCTTCATCGCGCCCGTCGTGGTCGTGAACACGTGCGTCTTCACGGTCGGCAGGTGGATGATGTTCTCGCCGATGAATCGCTTCGGGATCATGAACCCGTCCGGGTAGACCTGGTTGAGGCACAGAAACTTGTCAGCGAGGCTGCCGACCGCATCGCGGACGTTGATCCACGGCTCGTCCCCTTCATAGAGATGGATGTTGCGCAGCCCGTGCGACTGCACGACCGGCAGCTGCTTGTTTTCGGCCTCACCCAGGTGCGCGTCGATGACGACGGTGCGGTTGTGGCAGGCGTGTATCAGCTTCGGGTCGAAGCCGTCCTTCTTCATGGCGTGGATCACGCCGTCGAGTTGCCACGGCGTGGTCGACGACCCCGGGAAGAAGAAATGCCACGAGATGTTGACCTTGAGCGCGGTATCGGCGTCTTTGGCGATGACGTCCTGATAACCGGCGAGGTTCATCACGGCGTGGGTGTCCTTGCGGACCGTGGCCGGTGACGTCTTGAGAATCGCGACTTTAGATCGTGTCAATACCCTCTTACGATCCGAACGGACGATAGATGATCGCCACCGACGTCAGGCCCCACAACAGCACGCATGCGAGCAACGGCCGATCCTGCAGCAGCAAGTCCGATGGATTGCCTCCGCCTGCCTTGCGGTGGACCAGGTAGAGATATCGGAACAGGCCGTAAACGGGAAACGGCGTCGTCAGCACCATCCATTCGGTGCCGAAGTACGCGTGCGTTTCGGGACTCGCGCAGTAGATGATGTAGGCGACCATGGTGGCCGCGGCGACTACACCGATCATCTGATCGAGCAAGTACGGGTCGTACTCCTCCAAGATACGGCGATGCCCTTTGGCGCCTGCCGCGAGCAGCGTGAGCTCATGCCGCCGCTTCGCCAGGCCCAGGAACAGCGCCCCGAGCATGGTGCAGACCAGCAGCCAGTTGCTGATGTGCACGTCGATCACTAATCCTCCCGCCACCGCCCGCAGCACGAATCCAATGGCGATCGCCATTACGTCGAGCACGACCAGGTGCTTCAACGAGCGGGTGTAGACGACGAACAACGCGAGATACGCCGCCGCGGCCGCGCCGAACGCCGGCCGGAGCGTGACGGCCGCCGCCAGGGCCGCACCAGCAAGCAGCGCCGCCACCGTGAGCGCCAGCGCCGGCGAAATGTCGCCGGCCGCAATCGGCCGCATCCGCTTGATCGGATGCGCCCGATCCTGATCGCGATCCGAGACGTCGTTGATCAGGTAGACGGCGCCCGAGACCGCACAAAAAATCAAAAAGGCCGCCGTGGCTCTCGCCAGGGCGGCCGGATCGAGCAATTTAACGGCGAAAATCAGCGCGGCAAAAACAATCAGGTTCTTGTGCCACTGATCCGGTCGCAGCGAAACGAACAGGTTCGCCGCCGTTGACCGCTGTGCCAAAATCGAATTGCCTACTTGTAGCTCTTGATCGCGTCCGCCTCGTTGTCGTACGTGTCGAACACGGTCAGCAGCTTCGTGATCGACAGCAGATCTTCGATGCGCTTGGTCAGGTTCAGCAACTTCAGGCTGCCGCCCTGGCGGCTGACCGTCGTGTAGGTCCGAACCACTTCGCCGAGGCCCGCGCTATCGATGTAGGGAACGGCTTCGAGATTCAACAACAGCTTCTTCTTGCCGCCGGCCAGCAGGCTGTTGATCTTGTCCTTGAGCAACTCGTCGCCCTCGCCAAGGGTCATCTTGCCCTTGAGATCGAGCACGGTCACATCGTTCACAGTGCGTTCGACGATTTCCATTCGCTAGGTCCCCTGCGTCGATAATCCGCTGCCAATGCAATAGTTAGGCGCCCGTAATCTATCACAGGCGCCTAACCGCGTTCCCATCGCGCTACTCCGTCTCCCGGCGCATCTTTTTGCGATTGCGCTTGCGGGCGAGCGCCTGTTTTGCGCGGCGCTTGTCACCCGGCTTCAAGTAGAAGGAGTGCTTCTTGATGTCCTTGATGATGTCTTCCTGCTGCACCTTGCGCTTGAACCGACGCAACGCGCTTTCGATCGACTCACCTTCCTGCAACTTCACCTCGGCCATCTAGAATTCACCTCCTTCCAATCAGGTTTTTGGCGCCAGATCACCGGTTCAGCAGATCGCGGATCGACGATCACCGCATCACTGCAGCCCAGGGTGACCAGGCCAAGTATGCTAGGCTATCACATCCCTAGAAGGCCATCATGGCGCAAATAAACCGTTTAGACTCTAGGGTTTAGCTCGATGCGGATCCTCGTCCTCGGCTCCGGCGCGCGCGAGCACGCCATCTGTTGGAAGTTGGCTCAGGACCCCGGCGTCAGCCGGGTCACCTGCGCACCCGGCAACCCCGGAATCGCCCGATCGATCCCGACCACGCCAGTCGACATCCTCGATAGCGCTGCGGTGAGACAGCTGATCCAGCGACAACGAATCGATCTCACCATCATCGGACCCGAGGCGCCGCTCGAACGCGGCCTGGCTGACCAGCTGAACGCGGAAGGTCGCGCGGTGTTCGGTCCCACGCAGGCCGCCGCCCAGCTCGAGACCAGCAAGGCATTCGCGAAGGACTTCATGAAACGTCATGGCGTGCCCACGGCGACCTACCGTGTCTGCGCGTCCGCGGGTGAGGCCATCGCCGCGATCCGCTCCGGCGAATTTGGCGATGCACTGGTCGTCAAGGCGGATGGGCTCGCCGCCGGCAAAGGCGTCGTCGTCGCCAGCGATCTCGCCACCGCCGAGACCGCGGTCAACGCTGCGATGGTCGCCAGGAGCTTTGGCGCCGCCGGCGCCCGGGTGGTTCTCGAGGAGCTGCTGACCGGGCCCGAGGTGTCTTTCTTCGTCGTCGCGAATGGCGAGCACTACGTGCCGCTGCTCTCGGCGCAGGACCACAAACGGATCTTCGATGACGATCGCGGCCCGAATACCGGCGGCATGGGGGCGTTCTCGCCCAGCCCGCTGATGAACGAGGCGCTGCAAGCGCAAATCGAGCGAACCGTGGTGCAACCGGTGTTGAAAGGTATGGCCGCCGAAGGGCATCCGTTTCGAGGGTTCCTGTACTGCGGCCTGATGTTGACCGCCGACGGTCCGAAAGTGATCGAATTCAACGTGAGGTTCGGCGACCCGGAAGCCCAGGTGGTGTTGCCGCTGTTGCCGAACGGGTTGGCGGAGTTATTGGCGGGTCCCGCTCATCACCCGCTTCCTGCGTCCGCGATACACCAGGTCGCCGTCGGCGTCGTACTCGCGGCGCGCGGCTACCCTGGCGGGGTGCGCACCGGCGACGTCATCTCAGGCCTGGGCGAGGTCGAGCGCGACTGTCCAGACGTGCGAGTGTTCTTCGCCGGCGTTGCGGAGAAAGATGGCCGACTGGTCACCGCCGGCGGAAGGGTGCTCACTGTGACGGCAACCGCGCCGTCATATGAGATCGCCATCGCCCGCGCCTACGAAGCGGCCAGCAAGATCGCTTTCGATGGCATGCAGTACCGCCGGGACATCGGCCGCAAGGCGCTGGCCGTCGCTGAAGGCTGAAGCTGGAAGGCCGAAGGCGTGAGCTACTGCGGCAACAGCGCTCGCAGCGCATCGTCCAGATGCGCCCGAAACGTGTTGGTGTTGTGCCCCTCTGAAACTTCCAGATACGTCACCGGCGCCTGAAATTCGTCGAGCGTCGTGCGCAGGAGGCGAGCGCCGTCGATCATCGAATCGTAGGCGCCGCCAAGCACGAAAAACTTGATCGACACCACGGCCGCGCGCGCGTGCGGCTGGTTGGACACCACCGACGCCGCCTGTACCGGCGGCGCGAGTGCGGCACACAAGCCGAATACCGACGGCAGCGCGACGGCGAGATCGATTGCACCATATGCCGCAAGCGAGCTGCCCAGGATGACTCGATGATCGGGTGTGGGGAAGGTCCGAAAGCGCTTGTCGACCAGCGGTACGAGCTCGTTCGCGATGAAGGTCCGCCAGCGCGGGTTGCGTGAGTATTCCTCCTGGCGGTCGCCCGGCTCCGTGAACACGGCAATCACGGGTGGAATCGCCTGGTTCGCGATGAGATGATCAAGGATGCGCGGCACGTCCATCTTCTCGACGTAATTACCGCCGTCCAGGACATACACCACCGGAAACAGCGCGTCCGGCGCGGCGGCATAGCCCGGCGGCAGATAGAACCAGGCGCGACGCGTACCGCCGAGCGAATTGGCTCGCAGGGTTTCGGCGATCAGCTCGCCCTTCGGCGCCGATCCTGCTTCGTCGATCTCGGGCTGCCTCTCCCAGAACGGCATCCGCACTTCGGAGCGCGGCCCGGCGAACGCTTGCACGCGCCGCGGGTTCATCGGGTCGACAACGTATTCCTTGTCGAAGAGCAATCCGTATTCCAGGCGCGCGTTGGTGTAGGAGCGGCTTTCGAGAAACGACCACGATGACCCCTCGATGCGCGTCGGCTTGCCGATACTGGCGTCGTAGCCCTGCGGCGTCACCGCCCACGCGTTGAAGTCGCCGACAATGCGTGGTGTCTGGCCATTCTGGTCCTTGGCCAGGAAGATCAAGCGGGTCTGGTTCTCGATGATCGGCGTGCCGCCTTTCGCCGCAATGAATTGTTCGATGGCGGCGTCGCGTTGCGACGGATCGAGCGCGGCGACGTGTTCCCGAAGGTCGGCCCACGACTCTGGTGCCGTAGCGCATGCGCTTGTCAGCGCAATCGCCGCCAACAGCGCTTTCATAACTCCGCGGCCAGCCGCTGGCCCGCCGACTTCTTCGCGGACTGTCCTTCGACAATCAGCTGGCCGCATGCCGCGCGAATGTCGCGGCCGCGGCTTTTCCTGACGGACACCATCAGCCCGCGATCCGCGAGGATTTTCGCGAATGCGTTGACCCGCTCGTCGGATGGCCGCTCGAAGGGAATCCCCGGCGCGGCGTTGAGCGGCAGCAGATTGACTTTGGCCTTCACTCCTGACAGCACTTTGACCAGCTTGCGCGCGTCCTCGTCGGAGTCGTTGACATCCTTCAGCATCACGTACTCGAACATGATTCGGCGCCGTTTCGACAGCGGAAAGCGCTTGCACGCGTCGATGATGTCCTGCAGGGAATACTTCTTGGTCGGCGGCACGATCGCGCGCCGCGTCTCTTCGGTCGCCGCGTGCAACGACACGGCGAGGTTCGGCATCAGCTCTTCCTGTGCCAGCTTGTCCATCATCGGCACCAGACCGACCGTCGACAGGGTCACGCGCTTCGGATGCATGTCGAAGCCCTCTTTCTCGTTCAGCATCCGCAGCGCTTTCATTGTCGAATCGTAGTTCTGCAGCGGCTCGCCCATTCCCATCAGCACGATGTTGAAGGATTTGTCGAGGAGGTTCGTCGCGCGCGCGAGCAGGCGGACTTGTCCGGCGATCTCCGCGGCGCTGAGGTGACGGATTAACCCCATCTTGCCGGTAAGGCAAAACGCGCAGCCCATGGCGCAGCCGACTTGCGTCGACACGCAGAAGGTCTGTTTGGGGGTGTCCGGAATGAAGACCGATTCGATCTGGCGTCCATCAGCGAGACGCAGGACGAACTTCTGCGTGCCGTCCTCGGAAACGTCGTGCCGGACGACTTCGGGAAACGAGACCGTCGCGCGCTCCGCGAGCGCGCTACGCAGTTCGCGGCTGAGGTTGGTCATCTCGTCGAAGTCGACCACACCCCGCTTCCAGATCCACTGGTAGATCTGCCTGGCGTGGAACTTCTTGTGCCCAAGCGACTGGACGAAGTCCTCGAGCTCTTTCAACTCGAGGCCGGCCAGGTCGGTCTTCATCTGGATAGTGTACGCCTTCAGCCGTCAGCCTTCGGCCCTCAGCATTGCGGCCTTCAGCTATCGGTTAATGAGCAAAGCGGGCACGGACCGACTGCAACGTGCGGGTCATCGATTCCCTCGCCGTGCTGTTGACGATCGGCCGGATCAGCGGACCGACGATCGCCGGCAAATCGCGGCTCAATGTCACCGACTCGATTTGCACGAGCACCCCGTCGCCGAGCTGCTTGTAGCGCCAGTACGAGTTCAACCGCCACATGTAGCCGTGGTCGTTCCCTTCAGGCAGGGCCCGCTCGCGTGGCGTGCCGGCGTTTTCGATCTCGACGATCTTGGTCGAGATGCTGTTGCTCAACGCGCGATCTGGTGCGAGGCGTTTGTAGTCGACGTCGTACTCCGTGTCGTAGACCACCGTCACGAACTTGGTGCGCCGCAGCCGCAGATAGACCTTCTGCGAGTCGCCATCGCGCGACACCACGCGCGACGACAGCACGTCTTCCTGTTTGTGCTTGTCGCTTTGCGGCTCCTGCAGAACTTTGAGCAGTTGATCGAGCGTGACCTTGGGCACATACACGGTGCCGCGCCAATGATTGATCGAGCCGCCATCAACGGTAATCTCGCCTGCTTCGGCGCGCGCCGCGGCGGCGCGTTCGACATGCACTTCGCCGCGCTTCAGTAGCGCCAGGATGCGCGCCTGCTCTGCCGCGGGGTAGCGCTCGAATTCGAGGAACGGCTCGTTCTTGGCGAGCTGCTGCGACGACCGCGCCTCGACCGCTGCCACGTACTTGCCGAAGTCGCGGATCGTCCGAGGCTGCAAGGTGGCCTCGAGCGTATTCGACGCAAACGCGCTCGACGCGATCAGCACGGCGATCGCTGCCGCACCCGCGCGGAACACCAGCGTGCTCGCGCCGGCGAAATTGAGCGCGCCAAGCGCGATCACGCTGATCGCGTTTGCCGCGATCGCCGGCAGCGTCATCCATTCAACGAGCATCGCGGTCATCAGCACACTTCCTGCGATTGATGTTACGCCTGTTAGCGCGTTGAAACGCGCCAATCGCGACCACCGCTCCATTGCGGTCTGCGCGGGGCGGTCGCGCCACGTCCAACGGTCGTGCCAGAAGAAGTTGGCGATGATTGCGGCCTCGGTCGCCATGATCGTCGCGGCGATGTAGTGCACTCCCCAGCCGACCAACGCGGCCAGGACCGCGATCTGAATGGCGAATCCCGCGAGGCCCGCGGCAGAGAAGCGCACGAACCGAAGCATCATCGCGGCCTCGTTTCTTCGAGATACAACGCGCGCGTGTTCAGGCCGGAGGAGATGACGAAGGTCACGAGCATGCCCGTCGCCCCGATGATGCCGCCCACGTCCCAGAGGCGGAACGGACCCAGGCCGAACGGCTCGACGATAGGTGTGGTAATCAGGGCGAGGGCACCCGCGGCGAGTAGCAGGCGGAGCTCGGTCGGGCCGACGCCGCCGAACGCCATCTTGAAGACGCCACGCGCGTGGGTCGCCAGGTAGGTTTCGGCGGACACCAGAAAGAACGCCGCCACCACGAGCGTAGCGATCGTCACCGACATGTAGCCGGACGCCGCCAGCCCGGCAAACAGCATGGCCGTTCCAGCCAGGTCAATGACATGGTCGACGTAATAGCCGTACCGCGGCCGCTGTTGATCGCGAACTCGCGCGAGCGTACCGTCGAGGCTGTCGCCGAACCAGTTCAGGACCAAGCACAGCACCACAAGACCCGCGCCGGCAACGGGATCCGTCCCGGCAATCCAGAACGAGATGCCCGCCCCAGCCATCGCACTGAGCCCAAGCATGGACAAATGGTCGGAGTTAATCCAGCGCGGCAGCCGCGACGCGATCCAGATCAAAGCTCGTTTCTCGGCGGCAGCGAGCACGCTGTTGTGGTGGCGAACGTGAGTGGCGGACATTCGTTTTTGCTCCTTGACCACCAATGTGCAAAAGGGCCGAAGATCGGCTCGGTGGTGATATGATCCTCAGGTAATTCACTCTGCCGTCATCACTTAAGCGCGGCAGATTCCCACGTGACCGAATCAAACATCCGCCGAACCGTGTTAGCCAACGGTGTCCGTCTCGCCACCGAGCGGATGCCCCACGTTCGGTCAGTCGCCGTCGGCATCTGGCTGACGCGCGGCTCGCGTCACGAACCGGCGGAGCATGCCGGCATCGCGCACTTCGTCGAGCACATGCTCTTCAAGGGAACGCCGGTACGCAGCGCGGAAGAGATCGCGCAGCAGGTCGACTCGATCGGCGGCCAGATCGACGCGTTCACGTCCAAGGAATACGCCGGCTACTACCTGAAGGTGCTCGACGAGCACCTGCCGCTCGCCGTCGAGATCCTGTCGGACCTGATTTGCAACCCGCTGTTCGCTGAAGACGACATCGAACGCGAGAAGAAGGTCATCCTCGAAGAGATCAAGATGGTCGAGGATACCCCCGACGATTTGGTCCACGAGATGTTCGCGGAGGCGTTCTGGACCAACCATCCGTTGGGCCGTCCGATTCTCGGGACGCCGGAGAGCGTGAACGCGCTGGATCAGCGCACGCTCCGCGAGTACTTCAGCCAAACCTACGTGGCCGCGAATTTTGTCGTCGTCGCCGTCGGCAACCTCGAACATTGGCGCGTGCAGGACCTGCTGGAAAAAGCGCTGCGCAACGCGCCGCACGACGGTCCGCCGGCGCAACAGAGCGCGCCGGTCGTCGCGCCGGTGATCCAGGTACGGAAGAAGGATCTTGAACAGAGCCACATCGTGTTCGGCGCCGAGGCGCTGCCGCAGCACCATCCGGAGCGTTACGCCGGCTACGCGCTGAACACGACGCTCGGCGGCTCGATGAGCTCCCGGCTGTTTCAGAATGTCCGGGAAAAACGCGGCCTGGCATATTCGGTGTTTTCCGGCCTGTCCGCCTATCAGGACTCGGGTGCGCTCAGCATCTACGCCGGCTGCGGCAACGACGCGGTCGCCGAGCTGATCGACGTCGTGGTCGCGGAGATTCGGCAGATGAAAGCCGGCGGTCTCGACCCGATCGAGCTGCGCCGCGCCAAGGACCACCTCAAGGGCTCGCTGATGCTCGGCCTCGAGAGCACGTCGAGCCGCATGTCGCATCTGGCGCGCCAGGAGATGTATCGCGATTCGACGTTCGGCCTCGACGAGATGCTCGCGGCCATCGAGAAGGTGACGGCCGAAGACGTCCTGCGGCTGGCCGACCGCTTCTTCACGAACGGCTCGCTCGCGGTCACCGTGCTCGGCAACGTCAACGGATTGCAGGTGACGAAGGAGCAACTGGCTCTTTGATTCCGCGCTACACGAACCCTGAGATGGGTCGCATCTGGAGCGAACAGCGTCGCTATGAGACGTGGCTCCAGGTGGAGGTGGCGGCTGCCGAAGCGATGGCTGCCGCCGGCATCGTGCCCGCCGATGCCGCGCGCGAGTTGCGAGACAAGGGCGCTTTCGACATCGGCCGCATCGACGAAATCGAAAAGACCACGCAGCACGACGTGATCGCGTTCACGACGTCGGTGGCGGAAATCGTCGGGCCGTCGGCACGCTGGCTGCATTTCGGGCTGACGTCGTCGGACGTCGTCGACACGGCGCAGGCGATTCAAATGGTCGAAGCCTGCGACCTGATCCTCGAGAAGATGACGGACCTTGCCGAGACGATCAAGGCGCGCGCCGCGGAACACCAGCACACGCCGATGATCGGCCGGACCCATGGCGTGCACGCGGAGCCGATGACGTTCGGGTTGAAGCTGGCGCTGTGGTACGCCGAGTGGCTGCGGAACATCGAACGCGTGCGCCGCGCGCGGGAGACCGTCCGCGTCGGCAAGATTTCGGGCGCGGTCGGGACCTTCGCGCATCTCGATCCGGACATCGAAGCCGCGGTCTGCGCCAAACTCGGCCTCACACCGGCGCCGATCTCGTCCCAGGTGATCCAGCGCGATCGCCACGCGGAGTTGATCACGACCCTGGCGATTACCGCGGCGTCGCTCGAGAAATTCGCGCTGGAGATTCGCGGTCTGCAAAAGACCGAGATTGGTGAAGTCGAAGAGCCGTTCGGCAAGGGCCAGAAGGGCTCGTCGGCGATGCCGCATAAACGCAACCCAATCGGCTGCGAACAGATCGTCGGACTGGCGCGTCTACTGCGCGGCCACGCGACGGCCGCCCTCGAGAACGTCGCGTTGTGGCACGAGCGGGATATCTCGCACTCGTCGGTGGAGCGCGTGATTTTGCCCGACAGTTTCATCGCGCTCGACCATATGCTGCGGCGCTTCACGCGCATCGTCTCCGGGATGGTCGTCTACCCGGATCGGATGCTCGAGAATCTGAACCGATCTCGCGGGGTGGTCTTCTCCGGCCAGGTGCTGCTGGAGCTGGCGCGACGCGGCATCTCGCGCGAACAGGCCTACGAGTGGGTGCAGCGCAACGCGATGAAGTCCTTCCATGATCGCCAGGATTTCAAATCGCTGCTGCTTGCCGATCCCGACGTCTCGAAAGTGTTGCCGCCCGTCGCGATCGAGAAGGCGTTTGATCTGAAAGAACAGCTGCGCAACGTCGATGCGGTGTTCAGGCGCGTGTTTTATCCGAGTGCGTAGGTCGTAGCGGAGGTTTGCGTCCTCCCGGAACAGGAAGCCATGAAGGCGCGTGTGTACGTCACGTTGAAACCATCGGTGTTCGATCCGCAGGGCCGCGTCGTCGCCGATGCGCTGGTGACGCTCGGCTATCAGGACGTCAAGGATGTCCGGCAGGGCAAATTTTTCGAGGTCGAGCTCGCGGATGCCGATCCGGCGACGGCGAAAGCCCGCGTGACCGAAATGGCCGACAAGCTGCTGGCCAATCCGGTCATCGAGAGCTATCGCGTCGAAGTCCTCGACGACGGTCAGCGAGCGGCCGTCCAGAGTCCAGAGTTCTCACAGACGCCATGAAATTCTCCGTCATCGTCTTTCCGGGATCGAATTCGGATCACGACGCGCTGTATGCCGCTTCGCGCGTGGTGGGCGAGCAGGCCGCGCTGGTGTGGCACAAAGACACGGATTTGAACGGCGCCGACGTGGTGATTCTGCCTGGCGGTTTTGCGCACGGGGATTACCTTCGCACCGGCGCGATTGCACGCTTCTCGCCAATCATGGGCGCGGTGAAGGCGTTCGCCGAGCGCGGCGGCCCGGTGCTAGGGATTTGCAACGGCTTTCAGGTGTTGCTCGAGGCGGGACTGTTACCCGGCGCGATGGTCCGCAACGACCGCATCAAGTTCGTGTCGCAACTCGTGCCGGTTCGGGTCGAGCACACTGACACCCCGTTTACAGCGGCTTGCTCACCCAAGCAGATATTGCGGCTGCCGATCGCGCATGGCGAGGGCAACTATTACGCGCCACCCGACGTCCTCGCGAGTCTGGAGGCGAACCGGCAGGTGATCTTCCGCTATGCAAGCGCCGCCGGCGAGATCGGCACCGAATGGAACCCGAACGGTTCGCTCAACAACATCGCCGGCATCTGCAATCGCGAGCGCAACGTCGTCGGCCTGATGCCGCATCCCGAGCGCGCGTCGGAGGAGTCGCTGGGCAGCGCCGACGGCCGCCTGGTGCTCGCCTCGGCGATCAAGGCGCTCGCTTCCGCATCGAGGTAATGGCAGCGTGGCAGTGATCGATAGCGCAGTTCTCGAGCGGCACGGCATCAAGCCGGACGAGTACGACCGCATCCAGCAGTTGCTGGGCCGGGAGCCCAATCTGCTGGAGCTCGGGTTGTTCTCGGTGATGTGGTCCGAGCACTGCAGCTACAAGAGCTCGCGCGTCCATTTGAAGACGTTGCCGACCACCGGCGCGCGCGTCGTGCAGGGGCCGGGCGAGAACGCCGGCGCCGTCGACATCGGCGACGGTCTCTGCGCGGTCTTCAAGATCGAATCGCACAATCATCCGTCGTTCATCGAGCCCTACCAGGGAGCCGCTACCGGCGTCGGCGGCATCATCCGCGACATCTTCACGATGGGCGCGCGTCCGATCGCGCTCCTCAACTCCCTGCGTTTCGGTTCGCTCGAAAACCCGCTCGTCCGCCGGACGATGCAAGGTGTGGTGGCCGGGATTGCCGGCTACGGGAACAGCATCG
>DASPNQ010000038.1:0-3306 GCA_035626435.1 Vicinamibacterales bacterium | reverse complement strand
CAGTCGCGCGCGCTGCCGTAATCGAACCCCGTCAGGATGAAGTTGCCCCACGCGTCGGTCTCGAGCACAAAGTTGCGCGCGCCGATCTTGTCGAACAGCGCACGCTGCGGGAACGTCAGGTAGTTTTCGCCGCGTGTCTCGACTTTCTCCTTGATGATGCGGCCGAGCGCGAGCGGATCGCTGTTGCGATACCGCCAGCGCGTATTCGGCGCCAGCTCCTGCGGCTGGTTGACGGCATGCTCGAATACGTTGATGCCGTCGAAGTAGATCCGCATGTGCTTGTTGTCGCGTGTAAACGAGTCGGGGCCAGTCAGGCCATGGTTCGCGAAATCCAGACCGCTGCTCATGCGCAGCAAATCGCGAACGCGAATGGCGCCGCGGGGGTCTTCCTTGCCGCGCCATTCCTTGATCGGCGCCACTTCATCGACGGTCAGCTGACCGCGCTGCACGAGGATGCCGACCAGGGCCGCGGTGATGCTCTTGCCGGCTGACCAGCTGATTTGCGGCGTGTCTTTGGTCCATCCCGGCGCGTAGCGCTCGCCGGCGATCTTGCCGCGATGGACGACAACGATCGCGCGGGTGTTGTGCGCGGTCTGGCTGAATCCCCATTCGAGCGCCGCCGCAACGCCGGCGTTCGGTGCCGACAGCGCATCCGCGTCGCCCATCGGCCAGGGCTGCGTCGCCGCGTCCGGCAGGTTCGGCCGTACGGCCACCGGCGTGAACCGCACATCGGTGTCGCCGCGCGGCAGGATGGCGCAGCCTTGATCGCCGTTATATTTGGCGACGCGCGCCGCAACGCCGGGACCGCGAACGGTGACGGTGCGGCGGGCCTCATCGACCGTATACGCAAAGCGTTGATCCCAGCTGAAGTCGCGAAACGGCGCGATGTCCTCAGCGATGATCTGGTCCGCGGTGCGTTTCGTGACGCGGCCGACCACCCACAATCCGGAGCAGATGTGATGCGCGCCGATCGCCGCTCGCGATTCGAGGTTGTACTCCGTGTCCTGGGATCCTGCAGGCGGGGTCGCCGCCAGCACCAACGTCAACGCGAGCGACATGCGCATCTCGAGCTCCTTCGGAAAAACGGCGAGCGCCGGCATCATATAACCACGGACCGCCAACGCGAACCCGACCCTGGAAGCGGCTATGATCTAGAGCTTCATGCATGTTGCCGCCATCGTCGCCGCCGGGGGGCGGGGTCTTCGCGTCGGAGCCGATCGGCCCAAGCAGTTTCTCGACATTGCCGGCCGCTCATTGCTGCAGCGAAGCATCGCCGCATTGGCCGCCAGCCCGCGCATCAGCGAAATCGTCGTCGCGCTACCGGCGGATCACCTCGATCAAGGGCGGGCGTTCAAGGCCGATCGCATACCGCTGACCTTCGTGGCCGGCGGTGAGCGCCGCCAGGATTCGGTGGCCAACGCGTTTGCCAAGACCTCCAAACACGCCGAGGTGATCGTGATCCATGATGCGGCGCGGCCGTTCGTGACCGCTGACGTCATCGCCCGGGCGGTCGATGGCGCGCAGGTGTACGGCGCCGCGATTGCGGGGATTGGCGTTCGCGACACGGTGAAACAGACGTCGGCGATCCAGGCGGACGGCTCACGCATGATCCGCGGCACCGTGCCGCGCGACACCATCGTGCTGGCACAGACCCCGCAGGCCTTTCGTCGTGACGTCCTGGTGCGCGCGCTTACCGAAGGCGCCGCCGTCGACGCCACCGACGAGGCGATGCTGGTCGAGCGCCTCGGCCTGCCGGTCCACGTCGTCGAGGGCGATCCGCGCAACGTCAAGATCACCACGCCGGACGATCTCGCGGCGGCGCAGGAGGCCGCCAAGGCATCAACCGCGCCTCTGTCGATGCGGATTGGCACCGGATACGATCTCCACACGCTCATCGAGGGCCGCCCATTGATCCTTGCGGGCGTGCGAATCGAGTTCGAGCGCGGCTTGTCGGGGCATTCGGACGCCGACATCGTCTGTCACGCGGTGACCGACGCGTTACTCGGCGCAGCAGGTGCGGGCGATATCGGCCGGATGTTCCCCGACACCGACGCAAAGTGGAAGGACGCCGACAGCATGACGATGCTGAAAGGCGCCGTCGCCCGAATCTCGGATCTCGGTTATCGGGTCGGCAACGTCGATGTCACGGTGATCGCGCAGCGGCCCAAGCTGCTGCCGCATCTGGATGCGATGCGCGCCAATCTCGCCGCCGCGCTCGGGATCGAGGCGGCCGCTGTCAGCGTGAAAGGGAAGACCAACGAGGGAGTGGACAGCATGGGCCGCGGTGAATCGATGGCGGCCCATGCTGTGGCACTGCTGGTGAGTCGCTAAGAAGAACGACGCTTAGCTGCCAGGCGTCATGATGTGCGCGCCGGTGGTGCCGGCGCCCATGATCCACGCGCCGCCCATCTTGTTGTTGTCCGGCAACCCGAGTGACGCCGTCGTGGCACCGGGGACGGCGATCGTCACATGCAACCGGGCGGTCGCCTGATCCTTGCCGCTGAAGGTGTAGAAGACCGAGCCGAATTCAGGCTTGACGCGCTCGCCGCTCTTTTCGAGCTCCGCGAGCAGCGCATTGCGCTTAGCGTTGTCCGGCTCCTTCGCTTCGTAAATCTTGTTTTGCTTGACGCGATCGAGGTTGCCGACGCTGGTGCACTGCGACGAGAACGGTTGCTCGGCGGCTTCGGCTGACTGGTCGTAGCACACCAGCCGGTTGGTGCCGGGCCTCAACGTTTCGTACGTGCCATCGGCTTTCCATTTGATGACCATCGCACCGTCGCGCATCTGCCTCGGCGCCGCTGCCAGCGCCGCGTCGAAATTACCCGCCGGGGTTTGAGCAAACACGCTGGTGGCGGCCACCAGCATGGCAATACCTGCAAAATACATGCGTTTCATGAATTGACCTCCAGGTCAGCGACAGGATACGTCCAACACGCTGCATCAGCCAAGCAAGCCGCCGCCGACGATGCGGCCCGACCCATGGGAGCGGCGGGCGGTTGGCCGTAGCCAAACTGCTAACATCAGATGCTACCCATGAGAGTTCGTTTCGCGCCATCGCCCACCGGCCACTTGCACGTCGGCAACGCCCGCACGGCGTTGTTCAACTGGCTGCTGGCGCGCGGACACGACGGCACCTTCATCCTTCGCATCGAAGACACCGATCTCGAACGCTCGACGCGGGCATCGGAGCAGGCGATTCTCGACGACTTGCGCTGGATGGGCCTGCAGTGGGATGAGGGCGTCGAGGTGGGCGGGCCGCATGCGCCGTATCGGCAGACGGAACGCATGCAGTCCTACGCCGATCAC
>DASPNQ010000037.1:0-3934 GCA_035626435.1 Vicinamibacterales bacterium | reverse complement strand
GCGCTTCAGCTCCTGCTCGGGAAATCCCAGAATGTCCAGGCGCAGCTCGGTGAACTGCTCGCTCATCGACTGCTTGTCGAGAATACGAATGACGGCGTCCTCACCGTGCACGCTGGGCATCACCGACACGCGGAAGTCGATCGTCTTGCCGGGCACGCGCAGCCGGAAGCGGCCGTCCTGCGGCACGCGCTTTTCGGCAATATCGAGCTCCGCCATCACCTTGATGCGCGACAGGATCGAGCTGTGAAATCGCTTGGCGATCGGCCGCATCGCCGGCTGCAGGACACCGTCGATGCGGTATTTGACATACACCGCGTCATCCTGCGTCTCGATGTGAATGTCGCTGGCGCGCCGCTGGATCGCCGTGAAAATGGTCGAGTCGACCAGCCGGATGATCGGGCTGCTGTCGCTCGTCAGCTTCTCGACGGTCAGGTTGTCGTCGGTGACTTCCTCTTCTTTGAGGACCTGAATCTGGAATTCCTCGGTCGCCTCGTCGAGCACGCGCTGCGAGCTTTCGCTCTTCTTCAGCATGCCCTCGATCGCCGAGCGCGCTCCCACCATCACCCGGATCGGCGTGCCGAGGATGACCGACAGCTCGTCGATCATCGGCAGGTCGGTGGGATCGGAAACGACAATCACCAGGGTCTTGCCGTCGCGCCGGTACGGCACGAAGCCGTAGCGCAGCATCAGGTCCGCCGGTATCGATCGGAACAGCTCCTGATCGATCCGGAACTCGTGCATGTCGAGAAACTCGAGACGGTAGCGTTCGGCAAGCCGGCGGGCCGCCGCCACTTCGGCGTCGCGCTCCGCGTCCGACACCGTGGTCGGGTCTTCAATCAACCGTTCCGGGTCCAGGGCGTCGTCCGCCTCCTGGCCTGCGGCCCCGGGTGCCCGAGTGAGAGGTTCCATTTATTGTCCGATCACCGACGTCAGCTGGAACAGCGGCAGATACAACGCCAGCACGATGCCTGAAATCACCAGGCCCATGAACACCAGCATGGCCGGTTCAATCAGCGTGACGAAACGCGACACCTCGGTGTCGATTTCCTCGTCATAGAAATCCGCGAGGCTGTTCAACATCTCGGTCAACGCGCCCGTGGATTCGCCGACCTCGATCATCTTGATCGCCACGTCCGGCACCGTCTGCCGCTCCAGCAAGGTGCCGGCGAAGCTCTGTCCTTCGCGCACCCGCGCCGCCACGACCTCGAGCTGTTGACCCATGTGGCGATTGCCGGTCGATCGGGCCGCGATCTCGAGCGCATTCACGAGCGGGATGCCGCCGCCGAGTAGCGTCGCCAGCGTCCGCGCCATTTGCGACGTCGAGAACTTGTGAAAGCTGTTGCCGACGACCGGGAGTTGGAGCAGCAGACGATCGAACTGCGCGCCGCGCCCGGGCTGCTTGATCCAGGCAAAGAAACCGGCAACCGCGCCGGCGATGACAATCGCGATCAACCAGAACTGCGCGCGAAAAAAGTCCGAGATCGCCACGATGACGCGCGTGCTCATCGGCAATTCCGCATCGAACCCCGCGTAGAAGTCGGCAAACGTCGGGACGACCTTGATGACGATGATGCCGACGAGCACGACGGCGAGGGCCACGAGAATGATCGGATAGATCATCGCGGAGATCGATTTCGAGCGGACCGTATCGATCGTCTTCGAGTAGGCCACGAATCTTCGTAACACCGCATCGAGGTTGCCCGACCGCTCGCCCGCCATCAGCGAGGCGGTGTAGACGGACGGGAACAGGTCGCCGTGCGCCATGAACGCATCCGACAACGCCGTGCCTCCACGCACCTTCTCGTAGACATCGTCGAGCACCGACTTGAACAGCGGGTTGGTCATCCGGGTCCGCAGGATGTCCAGCGATTGCACGAGCGGCATGCCTGCCTTCAGCAAGGTGGCCAGCTCCTGGTTGAAAACGAGGAATTCGTGGCGCTTGATCGACCGCGAGCCGCCGCCGAAGCTCAGGGAGCCGATTCCCAGCCGCGGTTTGACGGACAGGACATGGAGCCCCTTGTCCTCGAGCTCACGCCTGAGGGCGGCTTCGCTCTGGGCGACGTAGACGCCCTCGATGATTTCACCCGATGTCGTGCCGAGTCGGCAGCGGAACTCCATCCCTAAAAGGTTGATGCATTTGGGATTATACGGGGTTTAACCCCGTGATTCCCATCACCTTAGACGATGGGCGCCGTTAATTGGACGAGGTATAGCCGACGCGCCGGAGGATGCTGCGGACGTAATACTGCGTCTCCGGATAGGGCGGCAGGCCGCCGTAACGCTTGATAGTGCCTTCGCCGGCGTTGTACGCGGCGAGCGCGGTCGGCAGCTCCAGGCGGCTCAGCAGGTCCTTGAGGTGTCGAATCCCGGCGTCGAGATTGGCTTTCGGATCGTACGAGTTCCGCACGCCGTACTGCCGGGCGGTGGCCGGCATCAGCTGCATCAGCCCCTGCGCGCCCTTACGTGAACGGGCGCGCGCCTGGTAGTTCGACTCCTGTTCGACGACGGCGTGAACCAGCCGCACATCAACCTGGTGCGCGTCCGCCAATGTCGCGATCAAGTCGGCAAACGGCCGCGAGGCCAGCATGGCGTCGGACGGCGAGGGCTCCCCTGGCACCTGTGGCACCCCTGGCACCTCTGGCACCTCATCTTCTGGATACGGCACTTCGTCTGGATCGACGCGAGCGACGATAGAAGATGGAAACGTCACTTCCCCACCCTGCCGTAGCCGCAACGTCGCCGTCCCGTCGACGATCCGCGCCGATTTCACGGACATCGTGCGGCCGTTCGTGAACACGACGATGTCCGCGCGCGCTTCGGACGCGAAGACGAACGGCAACAGGCACAGCGTGACGGTGAGGGCTCGTGTCATGCGCTACTGGATGAACACGTGGAAGAACCGCGCGCCGAGCTCACGAGGATCGCCGCTCTTCATGGAGGATTCGAGCGCCGGAACGAACGTCTTGTCCGCGGTGAATTTCATCTCGACCATATCTCCGGCACCAAGCTGGGCAGCGGTTACCGGAAATTTCAGCACCGGCGCGTCCTGCGAGTTCAGCGGAATCGTTGTAATCGTCTGATCCCCGATTTGTACCGTCACCTGCTGCGCGGCGTTCGGTCCCGTCGCCGGATTGTCGACCTGGACCACGAGCGTGACGTCGCGCTTCGGATTTCGGAATGCGATCGTCGCTTCCTTCTTGGTCCACTGCCATTCGGTCCGTCCCGAGCCTTCGGTAATCACCTCGGCCGGGTGCCACCCGTCCTTGAAGATGACGAAGATGTTTTCGGTCTGGGGCAGCAACTCGAAGTCCGCGACCTTGTACGAGCGGTCGCCGCGATCCTCGTTACCCAGCTTCAGACGCTCGTTGGTGCCCGGAGAGTACAGGCCGGCTACGACCTTGGCCGCGCCGACATACGGGTAGCTGGGAATGAACATCGACCGCGTATATTCGATGGTCTGCCCGGGCTTCCAGTCGGTTGTCGGCGTCGGCGGATCGTGGTCGTCGGTCCACATCAACTCCTCGTCGGCATCGAGGAAATGCACGAACACGCGGCGCGGTCCGAGGTTTTGCGCATTCTCGGCGACCGTGAACTTATAGGTCACCTCGACGGGACTGCCCAGCGCGACCTTTGGACGCGACAACGACACCCGAACGGTGGCCTGCGGCGGCGCGGTGTCTTCCGCTTCACTGCAGCCGGCAAGCGTCGCGGTCAGTGCCGCGAGTACGCAGGCCGTCACAAGACCCTGGAAACTCTCTCTGCGTTGCATAGGGATGACGAACAAGAATATCATGCGGGTCAACAAGATGGACACCATGCGTGACGCGTTGGGAATGGTTGAGACCAAGGGGTTTATCGGCTCGGTCGAGGCGGCTGACGCCATGGTCAAGGCCGCCAATGTGTCGCTGGTAGGCACCGAATACATCGGTGCCGG
>DASPNQ010000036.1:0-43707 GCA_035626435.1 Vicinamibacterales bacterium | reverse complement strand
GGACAGCTTCAAGACCGCCTGGGAATCGCTGCTGCTCGTCGCCAACGGACACCCGACGAAGCGAGCGAAGCCCGGCGTCCGCGTCGATCGCGAGAAGCTGAAGGAGATTGACCTGCACTGGCACGACCTGCGTCACGAAGGCGCGTGCCGGCTGCTGGCCGACGGTGTCGATATCCGCGTCATCCAGCTGATGCTCGGTCATTCCGATATCAAGACGACGCAGAGGTATCTAAACATTACGGACGAAGAGATGAGGAGGGCCTTGAACGGAGTATGGGAGCGTCGCCGCCAGCTTCGGCTTGAAACGACTTCGAATGCAGGAGTCGAGGATCAGGCGGTTGGCCAGTAGTTGCCACAGGAGACAACCGTGAGCCGCTACGAATTGTCAGTCATTTGTCAGTCGGCCTCGCCGATGGAATCGGCGAGAAAGCAAGACTGGCGGAATTCCTCAGGAAAACTTGGTGCGCCCAGCACGATTCGAACGTGCGACCTCCTGGTTCGTAGCCAGACGCTCTATCCAGCTGAGCTATGGGCGCGACAGACTTTCGATCTTAGCATACCGCCGCGGTGGACCCGTATACTCACGAAGTGTCAGAAGTAGCCACGAGGCGACGGGCGTTTACCGCCTTGGTGTTTTGGTGTTGCGCGGCGCCGCTGATCCTCTCGCAAGCGCCCTCGTATCGCATTGTTGTCGTCGAAGGCGAAGACGCGGTCAACATCGTCCAGCAGCGAACCGCGACCACCCCCGTCATTGAAGTCCGTGATCACAACAACTTGCCCGTCGCCGGAGTGCCGGTCACGTTCGCCATCCAGGGTTCGGGCACTGGAGTGTTTTCCGGCGGCCTGTCTACTGTCACGGTGACAACCAATGCGGCGGGGCGCGCGGCCGCGTCGGCGATCACCCCATTGACGGGCGGCGGCATGCAGATCCAAGTCACCGCCGCAGTTCAGAGCCAGACGCTCGCGACGACGATCACGCAAACGAATGTGTTGACGATTACGGAAGCAGTCGGCGCGTCGGCGCCTACGTCAACATCAGCGGCGGGGTCGTCGGGCGGCGGAGCTGCGCAGACGGCGCTCGTAACGGCAGCGGGGGCCGGCGCGGTTGGCGCTGCGGTCGTGGCGGTCACCGGCGGACACTCGGCGCCGTCACCCGCTCCGATTGCCGTGCAGGTCGCGCCGACCGGTCTCGGACTTCGTGACGTCACCGTGTTCACGTTCACAGCTCAGACGGGGGATCTGACAAATCCGACGGTAACGTGGAACTTTGGCGACGGTGCGACGGCCACCGGCCAGGTCGTTTCGCATGTGTTCGGGCGGACCGGCGATTTCACGGTCGGCGTTCACGTGAACGATCGGTCCTCAGCCGCGAACCTCAAAGTCGGCTCCCTCGACGGATTGTGGACGACCGGAGTATCGGCGGAAGGCATCGAGATGCGTTTTACGGTGATGCAGCAAGGCTCGAGCCTGTCTGGCCAGTGGGTCATCACTTACTCCCAGAACGCTCCCGGGCACCCACCGGCCGGCACAATTGTAGTTTCGCCGTTGTCAGGCACACTAAAGTCGCCCCGCGAATTTCAGATCAACGAACTTGGCGCTTGTTTTCGTGTGTTTACGGGCGCCGTTGACGAGACACTGACCACATTATCCGGCACCGCTCCGGCTTCGGGATCGTGTTTGGGCGGTCCGATGAGCCTCAAGAAAATCTCGTGACCACGGTCGCTGAAGCGATCCTGGTTCGCCCTCGCATCTGTCTGTTGATCGTCCTGGTTGGCTTGCCACTCGCGTGCTGGTTGTGGGTGATCGCGATGGCCCGCGACATGTACGGCCCGATGTCGGGTGCCTCCGCTTGGATGATGACGGTCGAGTGGGACACGCAACGACTGGTCCTGCTGTGGGCGATGTGGGCGGCGATGATGGCCGGGATGATGTTGCCCAGCATCACGCCATTGCTGTTGCTCTACGCGCGCGCGATGCGCAATCGGGAGAATGTCAGGTATCCCGGCTTGCGGATCTACGCGATGGCCGCGGGCTACCTGACGATCTGGGCGCTGTTCAGCGTCGGCGCGACCGCGCTGCAGCGGCTGCTCGCATCAACATCGTGGTTGACGATGATGATGGAGCCCGCCGACACGCGGTTTGCCGCGGGACTGTTGATCGCGGCGGCCATCTATCAGTTGACGCCGATGAAGAATGCCTGTCTGGATGCGTGCCGCTCACCGGTCGCGTTGCTGTCGTCACGATGGCGTGAAGGTGCCGGCGGCGCGTTCCTGATGGGTGCCACGCACGGCCTCTACTGCCTGGGCTGCTGCTGGGCGTTGATGCTGCTGTTGTTCGCGGGCGGCGTGATGAACCTGACCGTGATTCTGGCGCTCACCGTCTGGGTCGCGATCGAGAAGCTGGCGCCATTCGGGCGACACAGCGCACGCATCGGTGCAGTGGCGCTGTTCGCCCTCGGCGTGTCGCTAGCTTTTCGCTGACGACCTGACCGCCTGTCTGCGTGTCTGCCTGTCTTGCCTGTCTGCCTGCCTCTCTGCCTGCCTAAGCTGCCGCGGCAGCGTCGCGGTTGTTCCAGTCGAAGTCGTAAAGAATCCAGTTCGTCTTGCTGTAATCGAGGCTGATTTCACCGGCCTGCGCCTTGAACGAGCCCTGGCCGCAGTTGCCGCGCGTCCAGATGAACCCGTTGGGCAGATCGACGACCGCGTGATGATCCTCCCCGGTGACCGGGTTCTTGAACGCCTCGCCCCGCGCTTCGCCGATGCCGTCGATCTTGAACGTGCTCTTGACGCCGGAGCCGTCGATGGTAATCGCCTTTTTTTCGAGGCCGACGACCTGCATGGTCGGTCCGAGCAGTTCCCACGGCAGACCGCCGAGGCTGCCGGAAAAGATCTTGGCGAGCGCGTCAATCTGCGCGTCGGTGGTCGCAGGATCGACGACGAACACGCATCTGCCGTTGCCTTCGTGAATGGCTTTCGGCCACTTCACGAGCGCCGCGCACTTGACGCCGTCGAGCGACACGTTGCCGCACACTCCCGACGAAATGTGCATCCCGACCAGCGCATGACAGCTGCCATCCTTCGAATTCGGGAAGCCGCCGAAGTTGCAGCCGCAACCGAAGTCGCAGTTGCAGAACTCATAGCCCGTACCGCGCATTTGCCACTGAGTGCGAGTCGACATTGAAGGCCCCTCCGAAGTGCGGATTATACCGGCGTACATAAAAAGGGGCCACACCCGCTTGCGCGTTTGCAGCCCCCGTGCGGTCACGCGAAACGCGCGCCGCGCATGTCGATCTATCGGCGCTGGATGCCGATCTGCACCGTGAACGACCCTGCGTTGTCGAGCAGGTGGTCGTCGTTGACGCCTAGATACAGGCGGCCGCTGACCGGCGCGGTCACCGAACCTTGACCACCCACCCACATCGGCGGATAGGTGCCGATCTTGGCGAGCAGGCCGCCGGCGAGCTGGCCCAGCACCGGCGCATCGGGCGCCGTGCGGCCGCTGCGCGCGCCGGCCGGCGACGCCACGTCAGCGGGGTTGTCGCTCATCCGAATTTCGCCGGATGCGTTCAACGTCAGCACATCGCCGGCACGAACGGTGATGCCCGTATCGGTCCACCGGTGTTGCGAGTTCACCGTCACCGACTGACTGGCCTGGCCGATCGCGCCAACGGCGGGCGACCCGCCTCCTGCGTTGTACTCCGCGCGCGACAGGGTGCCGTCGCGGTTGGTGTCACGCTGGTTGAAGCTGACGTTCGACCAGTGCCACTCGTTGCGGGTGATCGTGCCGCTGCGGTCGAAGTCGAGGTCGGCGAACTCGTCGTACTTCGTCAAGGGCGGCTGCGAACCGACTACTTCAAAGCGGCTCAGGCGGCCATCGTTGTTGCGGTCGAGCGCCCGGAACTCCTGGTTGCCGCCGTGCCACTCATCGCGCACGACGAACCCGTCGTTGTTGTAGTCCAAATCGTCGAAGTTGTCGCCGCGATCGTCGTCCCAATTTTCGCCGAGGAACTCGGGCAGCGTCAGCGCGTTGTCGTTGTTCTGATCGGCGCGACGGAACGATTCCGGATCGTAATGCCATTCGTTCGGCGTCAAGCGGCCGTCGCGATCGTGATCGAGATTGGTGAAGCCGCCCTTGGTCCAGCTCAAATTGCGCTCGCGCCAATTCGGGCCGTGATCGGCCTGCTCCCACTCCTGCATGCGTCGCGCGCCGGGGCGGACTTCCTCGCCCGACAGACGGCCGTCACCGTTCCAATCGTGGTTCTCGAACGAACGTGGGGAGCCGCGCCATTCGTCGCGCGTGATGATCCCGTCGTTGTTGCGATCCATGCCCTGGAAGCGATTTCGCAATGCTTGCGCCTCAACCGTGGTGGCGACGGGTGTCGACGACAGGCTCAGCGACGCCAGAGCCAACGATCCAAACGTCAGCACCAAAGTGCGAGAAAACATAACTATCCCTCCGCTGTTGACGGCTGCATAAGACGTGCCTGACCGTTTTATTTTTTCTTGCCGATTCGCTTGGCGATGTCGCTGACCACACGCTCCCAGACGCGGAGCGCGTGCGCGTAGCGTTCGGCGGCAGGCGTGTCGTTCTTCACCTGCGCGTCGAGGCCGAAGTCTTTCGGCTGCGGCATCGGCGGCAGGTGAACGACCACTCTTTCCGATCCCACTGTCTACCAGTCGGAGATGCGGCCGGTCCGCGGGTTGTCGTGCCGGCGCGTTTCGTCGATGGAGTCGCTGTCGCGGCGAACCGGGTCCTTGTCCTCGTCGTTCACGCGCGTGCTGCGCTCGCGCTGATCCGCCTCGAGACCATCGTGGCTCTGCCGTGGCATCTGTTCGCCGGTGCGCCCGACGATGTCTGCTGAGTCGGTGTCGCCGGGTGTTTCCAACCCCAAAATGCGGTCAGGTCGCTCTTGATTTGAGTCGTGATTTGCCATGCTCAACCTCTGTTTGCTGATCCAGCAATTCCGGTACCCATTGCTTTGGTCGGGCTCTGCTCATCCATATCGGTGCCCGCGGTGTCGATGTCCTGATCCGCCGACGGATTGGCATCGTCTTCTGAATATTGCGAGGGTCCATTGGCGCCCTGCATCTGGTCGCGGCTGGGGCTTTCGATGGTGCCTTCCGGCGCGTCGGGGGGCAGCGGCTGGCGGGTCTCTGCCTCGTGAGTGGAATCGGGCTGTCGAGTTGGCATCGGTATCTCCGCTGCTACCGGAGCAATACGTATGCCGCGCCCGGCTGATGCCGGACCCCGTCAAGTCGCGGGAGCTACGGTAACAACCGGAAGGCGACGAGCGCGGTGTCTTCGCCGCGACCGGTCGCGATTACGACGACTTGCCGCCCGTCCGCATCCAGATACGTCATCGGCGTCGCGGTGGCTTGTCTCGGGAGCACGAAGCGCCACAGCTCCCGCCCGTCGCGAGCGTCGAACGCCGAGAGCGCCATGTCGTTGCCGCCGACGAACACCAGACCCGACCGCGTGACGATGGCGCCCGGCGGGCCGACCGCGCCAAGACGATCGGGCAGCGGCACGTCTTTCAACGCGGGGTTGGATCGAATGTCGGGTGCATCGCCGAACGGCACCTTCCATGCGATGTCCCCTCGATTCAGATCGATCGCGACAAGGTGCGCATATGGAGGCTTGATGATCGGTACGCCGTCGATAAACGACGACGGACTGCGATTGATGTAGTCGGCATTCACTTCATCGACGCGATCCTGCGGTTGGGATCCCTTGTCGAACTTCTCGAGCTTGAAGATCGCCGGACTGCGCGTGGTCTTGACGAAGAGTCGGCCGCTGACGGGATCGAACGCTCCGCCGCCCCAATTGGCGCCGCCCCACACGCCGGGCAGCACCACCGTTCCTTCGAGCGACGGCGGTGTATACAGCGGGCCCAGCCGGTACTTTTTCAGCTCCGCGGTCGCACGCGCCCGCCATTCCGGCGTCAGATCGAACGCATCGTCCAACGTGACGCCCTGCGACTCAAAAGGCGGCGGCCGCGTCGGGAACGGTTGCGTCGGCCACGATGCTTCGCCGGGCACGTCGCTGCGGGGCACCGCGCGTTCCTCGATGGGCCACACCGGTTTGCCGGTGACGCGATCGAAGACGAACGCAAATCCCTGTTTGGTCAGCTGGACAACCGCATCGATGCGTTTGCCGTCGACCGTGATCGTCACGAGGTTCGGTGCGGAGGCCGGATCGTAATCCCAGAGGCCGTGGTGCACGATCTGGTAGTGCCACTTTCGCTGCCCGGTGTTCGCATCGAGGCAGACGATCGATTCCGCGAACAGGTTCGCGCCAGGTCGCCGGCCACCGTAGTAGTCGTTGCTCGGTGTGCTCACGGGCAGGTACAGCAATCCACGTGACTCGTCGACGCTCATCGGCGCCCACACGTTGGTGTGACCGGTGAATCGCCACGAGCCGCCGTCCCACGTGTTGTTGCCGAACTCGCCGCGTTGCGGGATCGTGTTGAACTTCCATGCCAGCTTGCCCGTACGCGCATGGAACGCACGCACATCGCCGGGCGGATCGTTGCGATACATCAAACGATCGCCCACGCCGTTGCCGACAATGATCAGGTCTTTATAGACAATCGGCGGTGACGTATTGGTGTAGTGCGTCTTGTTGATCGCCCACACCAACCCCTCGCTGAGATCGATGACGCCGTCCTTGCCGAAGGAGGCGACCGGCGTGCCGGTTCGTGCGTCGAGTTGGATCAGCTTGTAGCGCGCGTTGAGAAAGAGTCGGAGCTGATCGCGATCTCTCCAGGCCGCGACACCGCGATGAACGAAGCCCTGGCCGTTCGGCGGCTGTCCATCTTCATACGCTTTCGGATCGTAGCGCCACAGCTCCTTGCCCGTGGTCGCATCGAGCGCCGCGACCTGGTTGTACGGCGTGCTGAGATACATGACGCCGTCGATGACGAGCGGCGTGTTCTGAAAGGCACCCGGCCGCGTGCCGAACTCGGGCAGGTTGTTCTCGTTCGGTTTCCACTCCCACGCGACCTGCAGCCGTGTCACGTTCGCGGCTGTAACTTGGTCGAGCGGTGAGTAGTGCGACGCGGCCTGATCGCCGGCGTAGTGCGGCCACTGCTGCGCCGCGACTGGCACGAGCCACAGCGCGCTGGCGATCACGCTCGCCAGCGCGCGTCTTCGTGTTCGAGTCATCGTCGCATTGCTCGCCCGTAATCTGTGCTCAATCTGTGTTTAATCTGTGGCCTAGAAGCGCGACGCCCTGATCCACGTGTCCGCTCGCGACCAGCTCTTCTCGAGATCGGCGTTGACCGCCGGATCGGTCTTGCCCTGGGCCTTCAGCGCCTGCTGTAAGCCGAGCAGCGACCAGCCGTTATGCGGATGCTGCTCGAGATCCTTGCGGTACACCTGCTCGGCATCGGCAAATCGTTTGGCTTCGATCAGCGCGGCGCCGAGCCAATGGCGCGCGGGAAAGGGCAGCGGCTCGGGCTCGTCATAGTCCATCGCGTCGTCAAGCGTGACGGCAGCTTCGAATTTCGCGATCGCGCCCGGCAGGTCGCCCGCCATTCGCGTAATCTCGCCGTCGAGGATGCCGGCGAGGGTGCCGACCAGATTCGCCGCGCTGTGCATGCGGAATTGCGCCTTGGAGGTATCGGCGACCTTCCGGACTTTTGCCAGATACGCCTTGGCGAATTCGGGCTCGCCGAGTTTGAGCTTGGCATAGCCTTGCGCGAAGTCGAACGCCGCCGCCGGAATCTCGCGCTCGGGCCGCTTCGTGACGTCGACCACTTCGTCGAAGCGGCCGAACCGGATCAAGGTGAGCACCTGATACATCGAGTCGTTGGTGCGCTTGGCATAGTCCCGGCCGGCCTGCGTCGCGATCGCGCCCTGGCCGTCCATCGCCGCGGCGTAGAGCAGCATGTGAAGATTGTGATCGGGGTAGATGGCGAAGCCTTCGCCGGCGTCGGCCTTCAGATCCGAGTGCCAGGCTTCGAGATTGGCGCGGACCGAATCCCCCCAGCGTCCGACTTCGTTGAAGGTGTGCGACGGCATGTGGTTGATGTGGCTCGCGCCGGGAATCGTCTTGCCGAGGTATTGCGCGCAATGCTCGGCCAGGTCCGGACGGGTAGTCGATTCGGTGGCGTGGACGTAGAGATGGCAGGCGCCCGGATGCTTCGGATCGATCTTTAGCGCCGACTCGAGCACGCCATGCAGTCGCTTGACGTTGGGCGCGTTGAGATCGCGGCGGCCCCGGCGCGGCTCCAGAATGAACAGCGCGTCGGCGTACAACGTGATCGCGTCGAGATCGTCGGGGTACTGTTTGGCGACCTTGGCCATCGCATCCGCATAGGCCTGATCGCGCTCGCGCCGGTTCTCTTCTTTGAAATCCTTGATATAGCGGGTGCTGAGCGCCTCGATGAACGCGCGCTCTTTCGGCGACGCCTTGTCCTTGAGGCTGACCGCTTTCTGCATGGCCTCGTACGCGAACGGCGCCTGTTCGACCGACATCGGTCCGTTCAGGTACGAGCCCCATGCCCACCCTTCGCCCCAATAGCAGATCGCGCAGTTCGGATCGCGCTTCCAGGCTTCGCGGAACGAGCGGATCGCGTCGAGCCGTGCGAACGCGTACATCATCTGGAAGCCCTGGTCGAAGAACGCCTGTGCTTCCTTGTTGGTGGATGAAATCGGGCGGTGGAAGGGACCGAGGCCGGTGGTGTAGAGCGGGATCGGGTCGCGGACGTATTTGGGAATTTCTCCCGGTTTGTCGAGATGACTCTCTTGAGCCCAACTCGGAACTGAGCTGGCTATGAGACAACACAGACAACAAGCAGCAATACGGCGCGCGCGATCGATCATGAAGGTCCTCCGTCGCCATCATAGTGCACCGGTGCGCTGGGTGCACGCGGTCGGTGAGCGGCCGGCAGCGTAAGATTCACACGTGAATCACGAAGCGTTCATGCGCCGGGCACTGGCGTGCGCCGCCGAAGCGGCCGCCGCGGGCGAGGTGCCGATAGGCGCGGTGGTGGTGGTCGATAATGCGATTGTCGGCGAGGGTTTCAATCAACCGATCGGGTCGCATGATCCGACGGCGCATGCAGAAGTGGTCGCGCTTCGGGCGGCAGCAAACGCGGTCGGCAACTATCGGCTGACTGGCGCGACCCTGTACGTCACCGTCGAACCGTGCTTGATGTGTGTCGGCGCGCTCGTCCACGCGCGGATCGGGCTGTTGGTCTACGGCGCCGCCGAACCGAAAGCGGGCGCAATCGAATCAATGATCAAAGCCCACGAACTTGGCGGTCTGAACCATCGAATGACGGTTGAGGCTGGAATATTGGCGGACGAATCGCGGCGCCTGCTTCAGGATTTCTTCCGAGAGCGGCGCTAAACGCTCGCGGCTAGCGCTGCACCGGTGAATACGCTACGCCGTCAGGGCTGTTCTGCACTTCCACACGTGCCAGCGTGTCGCCCGTGACGAGATCGAGCACCAGCATGGAATTGTCGTTACGCACGGTGACGAACACGTGGCGGTTGTCAGGATGTGGAAACACGCCGGCGGTCGACGGTTGCGGCACTTTCGTGAGGCCGAGCGGGATCGACCGAACGATCTCCTGCTTCGCGACATCGCCGATCACAAGTGACGACGCCTGCGCGTGAGGAATCAATGCGAAGGTGCCGTCCGGCGTGAACTGCACGCGATAGGGGAATCCTTTCGAGGGGATTCGCTTCACCACTTCAAGCGTCTTGGTATCGATGATCGAGATCGTGTCCTCGGCGCGGTTGCCCGCCCACACCCATCGGCCATCCGGCGTGACGCCGACGCCCTCGCACTCTTTGCCCGTCGGCACGTCCTTGAGCTTCTCGCCGGTCTGGAAATCGAACGCCGTGACGCTGCCGCTGCGCATGTTCGAGCAGTACAGACGCGACCGATCCGCCGATAGCGCAAGCATGTGCGACACGGCTTGGCCGGTTTTGAACACGCGCTCGATTGCACCGCTGTTGATGTTGACCACCAGCAGCGCCTCGCTGCCTTCAACCGTGGTGACGACGCGGCTGGCGTCGACGAATCGCACATCGTGCGGCGCGCGGTATTCGCCGAGATCGATGGTCTTGATGGGGTCGCCGCTCGGCAACGCGATCACGCTGAGCGTCTTCTGTTGGCCGAGCCCCTGCTTGTTGTAATTGGTGACCACGACCGAACGGCCGTCCGGCGAGACCGCTGCTTCGTGAGGACCAGCCACGACCGGCACGTGCCGATACGCCTCCATCGACTTGAGATCGATCAAGGTGATCGAGTCCGATTGCTGGTTCACGGCGACTACGGTACCGGTAAGAGCGGCGCGGCGAGCGGGCTGCGCCACCACGGCAGTGACGAACGTGATGGCCGCGGCGATGCCGGCGAGGAGCGTGCGCATCCCTAAACCCTAACCTCGTCCGCGCGGATCGGCAAGTTTGGCCTTGCCCTTGCACGGCTCGATCCTGGCGCTTCAATTACGCAGCGCAGAGGAGATTCGCAATGTCGTACATGGGTCGTTTCGTGGGAACGTTTGCTCTTACCGTGCTCACGGTCGGGTTGGTGCAGCCGGCAGCAGCGCAGGTCAATGCCGTCAAGGACGCCTGGCTGGTGATGAAGGTGCACTCCGAGATGGTCAACGAAGACCTGCTTGGCGGCAGCAATATCGATGTCGACGTCAAGAACGGGGTCGTCACGCTGCAGGGGACCGTCCCGAGCGAAGCGGCACGCGCCCGCGCGCTCGAGGTGGCGAAGAAGAATGACGGCGTCAAGAACGTTGTCGATCAGTTGAAGATCGCGCCCGCAGGCGATCGCATGGGCAACGCCGGTGACAGGGCAGACCGCGCCGCTGATCGCGCCGGCGATAAGGCGGATCGTGCCATGGATCGCGCCGGCGACAAGACCGAACGCGCTGCCGACCGCACGGGTGCGGCCGCCGCAGCGGCTGCGAACAAGTCCGAGCGCGCCGTCGACAACGCCGCCAATAAGGGCGAGAACGCGGCTCGCAAGACCGGTCGCGCCGTCGACGACGGCTGGATCAAGTCGAAGATCTACGCGCAGTTCATGGCCGATTGGAACACCGTGTTGAACGACAGCGACATCGACGTCGATGTGGTGAACAACAACGTCACGTTGAACGGCACCGTCAAGTCGGCGGAAGCGAAGTCAAAGGCGGTGGCCATTGCCAAGGCGACCGACGGCGTCAAGAGCGTCAAGGACAACTTGCGCGTCGCCGCGGGGACCAAGTAGCAGCGACTAGAACCAGTCGTTGATTCGAAAGCGGCGTGGCTGGCAGGCGCGCGGGAACGTTCCCGCCGCCTGCGGCGCGTCGTCGCGCCTCCGCCAAATCTCATAGCCGTCTGTCGTGAATTCAATCGCGTAGCGCGAGCGGATGTAGCGATCGACCGGCGCCGCGTACTCGCTGAACCGCTTGCCGTCGACATCCCACGTATATCCGTAGACCACGTATTTCGGCGGCCGCGCATCGAGCCGTGCGATCAGGCACGGATACAGTTCCGGGTCCTCGAAGAGCAGGAAATCGGTGCGGGTAGGATTGTTCCGATTCGCCAGAAAGTAAAACCCAGAGGCCCACGGCACGACAAAGATCGGTTCGTCTGGCGTCGTGTGGTCGACGAGATACGTGGTCACGACGTCGATGCGTTGCGCTTCGAGATATTGCGTGACAATGCCGCGGCCGCGCTCGACGTGCAGGCCGGCGACGTAATTCTGATACTCCCAGTTGGTGCGCTGATAGCCGTACCACAGCAGGACCAGCATCGGCGCCAATGCGACCCCGCGCGCGATCCCCCGCGCAACCGATCGCGCCGCCCCCCCGCCGCCCCCCCGGCTCCACCCAGCTCGACCATGGTTGGTGTCAGGCACCAACCATTGCTCGGCACGGTTGGTGTCAGGCACCAAACGTGCCAGGAGGTACGCGAACAGGGCGTAGGTTGGTGGTAACGCGAACAGGATGTGCGGGATATCGGCGCGCGGCCACGCCTGAAGGAGGGTGAACATCGCCGTCAACGTGATCGCGAGGAGCGCGTGACCCTCATGCTTGGGACGAGGGTCGCGTGTCCGCTGGTACCGGTAGGCCAGGACGGCAATCGAAATCAGTGCGAGCGGGTAGGTGATCGTCGGCAAGTGCACGACCAGACCGACCCAGTAGTCGTAGACCGCCGGCTCCGACACGCGGCCCATCATCACCGCCGGCAGCATCTGCAGCACCGGCGCGAACTCCGGATAGGGCAGCGCGAACCGCGGCGGGTACTTCGTCAGCGGGTAATAGATCCAGCTTTCATACAGGTACGGACCCGCACCCGATGCGATCAGGAAGATCACCGTCGGCACGACCGGCACGCAAATGCCCGCCACAAACTGCGCCGTCATCTTGATTCGGCCGCGGACGTCGTGCCGGTCGTCGAACAGCCGCGACAGCCAGATCGTCAGCAGCAGCGCGACGGCCGTGTACGCGCCGACGTTCTGCTTGGTCATCGCCGTCATGCCCACGGCCGCACCCGACAGCAACAACCACCGCGGCGCGGGTGAACCATGCACGTACGCGGCAAGCGCGAGCATCGAAAACAACGACGCCTGGAGCGAATAGAAATTCGGCGTCACCAGGAACCACCCGAACACCGTCGTCATCAGCGCCGCGCCCGCCGCAAACGGCCACGGCGCGACGCGGCGAGTCACAAAAAACGTCACGAGAAGAACGCCGAGGCCGGCGGCAAACGCCGCCCAACGCAGGACCATCAAGGACGTGCCGAACACGGCATAGAGCAACGCGACCGTGTAGTACGACAGCGGTGTGACGACGGTAAAGAAGTCGCGGTAGATCAGTTCGCCGTTGAACACGCGAAGCGCCTGCCACGCCGTAGAGCCTTCGTCGAGGAGATTCGTGCTGCGGTGGAAGAATCGCAGCCAGTACCACGCGGCGGCAGCCAGCAATACGATCGTGCCGGCGCGCTCGAGGCGCCCAAGCCGGCCCGGGAGGCTCATCACAAACGTGGCGGATTATACTCAGAAGAGAAAAGCATGAATGCTCGCAGCCGCCCATCATCGTATCGCGCCCTGACACGGCGTCGTTTTCTCGAGCAGCTCGGTGCCGTCGGGGGCTCTTCGCTGGTCTTCAGCACGCTGAGCTCGTGGGACCTGATCGCGGGCTCCGCCGGCCAGAAGCCGCAGCTGACCGGCAAGCCGGCGAAGTCGAAAGTGCTCGTGCTCGGCGGCGGTCTGTCCGGCATGGTCGTCGGCTACGAGCTCGGCAAGCTTGGCTACGACTATCAACTGCTCGAAGCGCGCGATCGCGTTGGCGGCATGCAGTGGGCGGTCAAGCGCGGCCACGAACACACCGAGGTCGGAAGCGGCGAACGTCAGGTATGCGCCTTCGACGAGGGCCAATACCTCAACGCCGGTCCCTGGCGCATTCCGTACTCGCACCACGCCGTGCTGAATTACTGCAAGGAGCTCGGTGTCCCCCTCGAGGTGTTCCTGAACGATTCCGACAACAACTATTTCTATTTCGAAGGCAATGCCGGCGGCGCGCTCTCCAACAAAAAGATCCGCGTTCGCGAAGTGAAGGCCGATCTCGCGGGGTCGATTAACGAGCTGCTGGTGAAGGCGATCGATCAGAAGCAGCTCGATCTGCCGCTGAGCGCCGAAGATCAAAACCGCCTGACACGCTATCTGATCAACCAGGGGTATCTCGATACCAACACGCGCTCGTACCGCGCATTCGAGAATCGCGGTGAGGGCAACCCGTATACGCTTGCGGAGCTCCTGCAAGGACCGTTCGGCAACCGTCTGCGGTCGATCCCCGCCATCGAAGGCACCACCGCCGCGCCGATGTTCCAGCCGGTCGGCGGCATGGATCAGATCTCAAAGGGCTTCCAGCGCGCGATGGACGCAAAGCGGATCACGTTCAACGCCGAGATTCAGTCGGTCCACCAGAGTGACAGCGGCGTCGAAGTCACCTACCTGGATACGAAGAGCAAACAGAAGAAAAAGGCGAACGCGGATTTTGTGGTCATCTGCCTGCCGCTGAACCTGATGGTGCGCCTCGATATCAACCTCGCACCGAACATCCTCGCCGCGGCGAAGGAAGTGACCTACAGCAACAGCGCCAAGATGGGGCTGCAGATGAAGCGCCGATTCTGGGAGGAAGACGACCACATTTTCGGCGGCCACCTGTACAGCAACCTGCCGTTGGGTGAGTTCTCGTATCCGTCGAACGACTATCACACCAAAAAAGGCGTGCTGCTCGGCTTGTATGCCAACGGCCCGGTCGGCAACCTGCTCGATCAGCCGATCGCGGCGCGCGTCGAACACGTGCTGTCGCATGCCAGCAAGGTCCATCCGCAGATCCGAACGGAGTTCGAGAACGCCTACGCCGTGTGGTGGCGGAAGGTGCCGTACAACGAGGGCGGATATGCCAGCGTGCGCAGCGACGAGCGGCGCAAGACGCTCTCGCAAGTCGACAATCGCATCGTCCTCGGTTCCGCCGCGGTGACGCCGGTCTCGCATCCGGATTGGCAGGAGGGGGCGATCGGGGCCGCCTGGCAGGCGCTCAAGCTGATCCACGAACGCGCGATGCGCGCGTAGCGCGCAACCGTCGGCCTGCCGGCTTCGTCCAATAGTCCGATGAAGCTTGCGGCAGCGCTGCTCCTTGCCTTGATTTGCGTTCCGCGCCTCGTGACCGCCCAAGGGAGCGAGTACCGCGTCCCGCGGGCGCCCGAACCACCCAGACTCGATGGCATCCTCGACGATCGCGCCTGGGCCGAGGCGCCGATGCCGACGGGCCAGTGGGTGTCCTACAACCCCAACCGCGGCGACAAGATGCCGGACGCCTACAGGACCGAGGTCCGCGTCGCCTACGACGATCGCAATATCTATTTCGCGTTTCACTGCTTCGACAACGAACCCGACAAGATTCGCTCGAATGTTTCGAAGCGTGACAGCTCGTTCAACGACGATTGGATCGCGATCAGCCTCGACTCGGCGGGCACGGGTCAGGCCGCGTATCACCTCTTCTCTAACGCCAGCGCCAGTCAAATGGACGCGTTGAATACGTCCGCGTCGGGAGAGCAGTTCGATGCCGACATGGTGTGGTTCAGCGCCGCGCGCCGTACCAGCGACGGCTACATCGTCGAGCTGCGCATCCCGCTGCAGACGCTGCGCTTCAAAGGCGGCGACAACGTCGGCATGAATCTCGTGATGTTTCGCAAGGTGAGCCGCATCGGCTACTCGTACGCATGGCCCGAGCTGCTGCCCGGCCAATGGGTCTTCGACTCACCTTCACGCCTGGTGTTCGGCAATCTGCAGCCGCGGCGGCTGGTGGAAATCCTTCCCAGCGTGACCTACGGCATCAACCAGCAGCGCGAATCACCGCGCGCGTGGCGCGACGCCGACGACAAGTACAACTTCGGCGCCAGCGCAAAACTCGGCATCACGTCAGGCATCACCCTCGACGGCACGGTCAACCCCGACTTCAGTCAGGTCGAGAGCGACGCGTTTCAGGTGCAGGTGAATCAGCGTTTCCCGGTGTTCTTCTCTGAGAAACGCCCGTTCTTCATGGAAGGGATGGGCCTGTTCAACATTGCCGGCACCGGCGGCGACGGGAACATGCGCACCGCGGTTCACACCCGCCGCATTGTCGATCCGATTTACGGATCCAAGTTGACCGGCACACTCGGCAACACCGCATTCGGTGTCCTGAACGCCGTCGACGACAGTCCGACGCCGCCATTCACGATCGAGGGTGACCCGTTCGATGTCGCGAACAAGGTTACGACGGTGGCTCGGGTGTCGCATGCGTTGCAGCGATCCGACTACGTCGGCGGCATTTTCACGCATACCGCGCACGAGGGACGCCGCAATTTCGTAGCCGGCGGGGACCTGTCGCTGCGCCCGTCGGCGGCGCACTCGCTGTCCGCGACATTCCTGACAACGCGTACCACCCGTCACGACGCTGCGGCTCTCGCCGGTAACTCCGCGCAAGGCACCTACACCTTTGCGACGCGCCGTTGGTTCAGCACGAACCAGGTCGAGCATTACGACCGCGACTTCGCGATGGACACCGCCTTCTACAACCGCACCGGGTTCACCGGAGCATGGACGTTCAGCGAAGTCAGTTTTTACCCGAAGTCGTCCTGGCTGCAGCGTGTGCATCCGTTTGTCTTCGCGATGTATGCCCGCGATCGCATCCAACGCGGTGATGAGGATTTCGTCCACAGCGGCCTGCGTCTCAACGTCACCCGTCAGGGCTTCCTGAACTTCTCCCACGGCCGCGGCCACGAAACGTTTCAAGGCGTGAAGTATCGGACGGGCAGCGACTTCAATTTCTTCGGCAACATCCAGTTGTTGCGATGGCTGTCCTTGCATGGCAACTACGGCGGCGGCCCCGCCATCTACTACGACGAAACCGAGCCCTTCCAAGGGCGCTCGCGGCGATTCTCGGTGTCAGCGACCGTGCAGCCGAACCAGCATTTGTCGCAGAACACGGAGTTCAATCGCACGCGGTTCTGGCGTCCTGAAACCGGAGTGAACGTCTACACGGTCAACATCGTCAATTCGCGGACGACGTACCAGTTCAACACCCACTTTCTGGTGCGGATGCTGGCGCGGTATGACAGTTCGCAGAATCGCGTACTCACCGACATTCTGGCTTCCTACGAGTTCGTTCCCGGCACGGTGTTCCATGCCGGTTATGGATCGTTGTACGAGAAAGACTTTGGCTCGGTCGAGCCGGTACCCGGCGGCGCGCCGCCGCTCGATCCACGCGAGAAGTATCTCGTCGTCAATCGCGGGCTGTTTTTGAAAGCGTCGTATCTGCGCAGGTTCTAGCCGCGCGGGCTGCGACCTCGCTGTGCTGACGAGCTGGTCCACTGATCTCGCAGAACGTTGCCGGGTGGCGCCAGTGTTGCTATGGATGGGGCGAGGGAGCAATCCGTGACCAAGTTCGCGCCATTAGCGGTCGTCGCCTTGTCCACACTCGCGGTTCAGAACCCCAACACCGTGCCCAACACGCTGCCGGCGGCGGGCCGCGCCAAACTGATGGCGAGCTTGAAGGCTGCGGAACCGCATCGGCAGCATGTCTGGCGCGATACGCTGCCAATCAACGCCGACGGCACGATCAACGGTTACATCGAGATCGGCCGTGGCGACCGCCGCAAGTGGGAGCATGACATGACCGCGAACAGGCTTGTCATCGACCGCATGATTCCCGAAAAGCTTGGCGGTTACCCGATCAACTACGGCTTCGTCCCGCAAACCGTGTCATACGACGGCGATCCGTTCGACGTCCTCGTGCTCGGACCACCGCTCCGCGGCGGGACGATCGTTCGAGGCATTGCGGTCGGCGTGATGTACATGGAAGACGAGAAGGGTCTCGATTCCAAGGTCGTGACCTCGCCGGTCGATGCGGCGGGGAAGGCGCGCTTCAGGCTCACAGGGGCCATTCAGCGTGACGTTGGCGAGTTCTTCAAACGCTACAAACTGCACGAAGCTGGCGCGTTCTCACGCGTGCCGGGCTGGGGGCCGGCAAGCGACGGGCAGGCGCTGGTGCGAATGACGCACGCGTTCTTTAAATCGTGTCGCGAAGTGACGACGGGGCCGTGCGTCGTTGCTCGGTGAGCTTAGACCTCTGATATCTGTCACTGTGCGGTACAGTCGGGCGCCTTGCCGCCGCCCTTCCGCAGGTAGCCGACGTAGTATTCCGCGTTGGCGGTCACCGCCTTGCGCCGTGCGGCATCGTCACCGACGAGCGTAGCAATGCCGTCCGTCCATCCCGCCGCGCACTGGGCCGGCGCAGCGTCGGATTTGACGCAACTGACGAACGCGCCGAACGCCTGGCGATACTCGTCGAAATGCGCACGTGTCATCGGACGTCCGTGACCAGGAATCGCCGTCTCGAACGGCGTCGCCCAGACTTCGTCCAATGATGCCCGCCAGCGTTCGGGACACGCCGTCTCGAAGAACGGCACCGGCACCGTGACCAGATCGCCGATCACCGCGAGCCTTGTCGCCTTATCGAAGAACCACACGTCGGCGTCGCTGACCGCCCTGTCGGTGACGCGGACATCCAGCGAGCGGCCGGCGAGCGACATTTCCTGCGATCGGGTGAGCGGCACGTCCGGCCGCAGATCCGCGCGCGCATCCATCGTCGCGATGAAGATCTCGATCTCGTCCTTCCGTACCGGGTCGGTCGTGCCGGAGAGCATCTTCCTGGCGTCCTCGAGGTTGCGCGCGAGAAAACCTCCAGGCGCGAGCACCTTGTCGACAGCGGTTGTCGTGTAGACGCGTGCCTTCGGGTACGCCGCCTTCAGCCGGCCGTTGCCGCTGCTGTGATCGAGATGCCAATGCGTATTGACGATCGCGCTGACCGGCCGTTTGCGGTCGCGTGCGAACGCGAGGATGGCATCGGTGATATTGGCATGCCTCCCGGTGTCGACGACAATCAATCCGTCGGGAGCGTCGATGATCACCGTGTTGCCGTCCGGGCCGCGTCCGGGGGTCGGCACCGGCCGGATCAGAAACGTGTTGGGCGCAATTTCGGTCACCGGTTCCGGAGCCGTTACCGGCGGCACCTGCAAGAGCGCAGCGAGCAACATCAGCAGCAACATGTCCGACATTGTGCCATCGCCTCTGCCGCACGAAATGCATTCGTCCCACGCCGCCGGCAGCCGTCCCAGCAGTTTTAGATGACAGTCATCATCAATATATTTATGATGACTGTCATTTATGCCGCGAGTCTCGAGAGCACAGGCCGAAGCGAATCACCACGCCATCGAGCGGGCCGCCTCCCGGCTCTTCCGAGAGCGGGGGTTTCACGCGGTCACCGTTGCCGATGTGATGGCCGAAGCCGGCCTCACCCACGGGGGCTTTTACGCGCACTTCGAATCGAAAGATGCCCTGGCGGCGGCGGCCTGTCAGGCGGCGTTTGAGTTCGCCGCGGAAAAGTGGCGGCGCCGCATCGCCGCTGCAGGCTCGCCGGTGGCGGCGCGCGACACAATCGCCGATGGGTACCTGCGTGCGTCGCATTGCGACCCCACGGTAGCGACCTGCCCGACCGCGACGCTGGTCACGGACGTCGCGCGCGCCGAAGCCGGCCACCCGATCCGGTCGGCCTATCTTGCCGGCGTGCGCGATCAGATCGCCACGCTCGCCAGCCTTGGCACCTCCGGCGATCGTCACCGCGATCGAGCCGCGGCCTGCGTGCAGCTGGCGACGATGATGGGCGCGCTGCTGCTGGCGCGTGCCACGCATGGCGATCCGCTCTCGGACGAGATCGTCAGCGCGACCAAGGCCCACCTGATGCGCCGCCGGCGCGGCAAGGGCGGTGCGCAATGAAGATGCATTACGCCTGGGTCGTGGCGTTCGTGACGTTCGTGGTGATGCTGATCACGTCGGGCGTGCGCGCGACGCCCGGGCTGTTCATGGTGCCACTCGAAAACGAATTCGGGTGGTCGCGGGCGACGATCTCGCTGTCGATCGCCGTCAACATTGCGCTGTTTGGATTGATCGGCCCGTTCGCGGCGTCGGTGATGGATCGCTGGGGATTGCGCCGCGTGGTGATTGGCGCGCTGGCGCTGATGACCGCGGCGGTGGCGATCTCGACACGGATGTCCACCGAGTGGCAGTTCTTCCTGCTGTGGGGCATTGTCGTCGGCGCCGGCACCGGCGTGACCGCGATGGTGCTTGGCGCCGTGGTCGCGACGCGATGGTTCGATCATCGCCGCGGCCTGGTGATGGGCCTGCTGTCGGCGGCGAACGCCACCGGGCAGTTGGTCTTCCTGCCGCTACTCGCCTCGGTCGTCGAGGCGTCGAACTGGCGATCGGCCGCGCTGATCGTCGCCGCCGCGGCCGCCGTCGTGCTCATACTGGTCTGGGCGTTGATGCGCGACCGGCCGGCCGACCTGGGTCTGCGACCTTACGGCGAGGCTGCCGGTACACCACAGGCGCCCGCGGTCGCCGCGCTGGCGCCGCTAGCGGCGTTGTCCGCGGCAATCCGCACGCGCGCGTTCTGGCTGCTCGGCGGCACTTTCTTCATTTGCGGAGCCAGCACCAACGGTCTGATCGGGACTCATCTCATCTCGGCCTGCCACGACGTCGGCATCTCCGCCATCCGATCGACGCAGTTGCTGGCATTGATGGGCATCTTCGACATCGTCGGCACCACCGCCTCCGGCTGGCTGACCGATCGCTACTCAGCACGGCACTTGCTGTTTGGCTATTACTCGTTGCGCGGCCTGGCGCTGTTGTTTCTGCCTGCGACGCTGCTCGAAGGCGGCGCCAGTCTCGGCATCTTCGCGGTGTTCTACGGGCTCGATTGGATCGCCACGGTGCCGCCGACGGTGAAGCTGACCACCGAAGCCTTCGGGCGGGAAAACACCGGCGTCGTCTACGGCTGGATCGGCGCGAGCCATCAACTTGGCGCGTCGATGGCGGCATTTGGCGCCGGCGCGATCCGCACCGAATTCGGCGACTATCGTCTCGCCTTCCTGATCGCGGGCGTGCTGTGCCTGCTTGCCGGCGCGTCGTTCCTGACGGTCGGCCGCCGCGCGTTGCACCCGCAACCGCTGCAGCCGCGAGCGCGCGGCTACGCTGTGGCCGCGTCGCGCTGAAAATTGCTGGCGCGGACGATCTCGGCGACTTCGAGGTTGTAGTACTCGTACCACTTGGCGCGTCCGAGATTCTTGGCCGCGACATGCTTCGTGTCCTCGGCCCAGGCCTGCAACGTGGCGGCGTCACCCCACCGCACGACCGTCAGGCGCTCGCCGTCATCGGCTTGGTAGCTCTTGATGTCGACGAAGCCTGGAAAGGTTTCGGCGTGCGCTTTGATGGCGGCGCTCATGTTCTGGTAGTCGTCGCCGGCCGCATCGGTGAGGCGCGAGCGGAAAATAATCAGCATCATCGGCTCATACCGCCTTCAGTTGACGCTCGGTCCTCCCTTTGAGGTCCGGCATCATGAACAATTTGGCAATCGCTTCCTTGGTTCCCGCAAACGGCACGCAGCGACAGCTCCAGATCAGAAACACCGCGAGTTCGAAGCGCGTCCGCTCGACCGACAGAATCTGCACGTGCCTGGCGGCGCGGGCGCCGTGCGTCAGCGCCGATGCGGGGACGATGCTGCAGCCGATGCCGGCGGCGACCATGGCGATGTGCTCCTGCGGCGGCGCATCCAGCTCGAACTGGACGTGCATACGCTCACCCGCCTCCGCGAGCGTGCGCGTCAGCGCGTCGCGGAACCCGCAGCCATCGGGATTGAGCACCCAGCGGCGATCCTTCAACTCGTCGAGGCTGGTCCGCGCCTTCGCGGCGCCGTGCGCGGGCCGCGGCGCGATGATCACGAGCGGTTCCGGGCGCAGCTCGCGGACCTCGCAGGGAACATCCGGCGCCCAATCGCGCCGCAACAGCAACAGCGCCGCGTCGAATTCGCCGCGGACGAAACCGCGATACAGGCGCGGGCTCCATCCGGAGCGGACGGCGAAGTCGGTGCGATCCAGCGGCGGCGCGGCATTTACGAAGTCCGGGTCCTGCAGGTGCCACAGCATGCTGCGCGAGACGGCCAGCCGAAGCGCCTGCCGATTGGAGCGCATGCGGCCGTTCATGATGCGATCGGCGGCCCGCAGGATGTCGCGGGCCTGCTCGATGACACGCTCGCCGGCATCCGTCGCCTTGACCGGACGTGCCTTGCGATCGACGAGCGTCGCGCCGACCTGATCCTCGAGTGTCTGCAGCATGCGGGTGACGGCGGGTTGCGTACGGCACAGGCGGCGCGCGGCGGCGCTGATGCTGCCTTCTTCGACGATCCAGACCAGGGCGCGCAGGCGATCGAAATCCATAAGTCCTCACCGCGACGATCGCGACATCACGTCCTCCGCCGTCAAGCCGAAGATCGGCGGTGTCGGGATGCCGGCGAGACGAAGCATCAAATACAGCTGGCCGCGGTGGTGCGCTTCGTGCTCAACCATCGCCCGCAGCCACTTCCACGCCGGCAGCGACGCGCCGGCCGGCGTCGTTACGTGGCGCTGCCAGTCGGCCGGCGTGAAGTTCGCGATGATGCGTAAGGATTCATCATGACACTGCCGCAGCAGGATTGCGATCTCCTCGCGCGTTCGTCCCAGCTGCGGTCCATGGGTGCGGTACGTCGACACGCCGCCGCGTGCGACCTCGACGAACAACCACCGTTCGGTGACGGCGAGGTGGCGAAACACATCGCCAATCGTCATCACGCCCGCTGCGGGGCTCCACTCGACGTTGTCTGGCGGGACCAATTCGAGCAGCCGCACGGTTCGCGACCGGACTTTGCGCCAATGTCCCGCGAATTCCAGATCCACTTCGACCAGCGTGCATTGCCGGGATGGGCGAAGCGAATGAATTGTTCGCATGCACGTATGCAAACGATTCATGCGCGTGGTGCCGTTACGCGCGCCATGCTGATCGGCGATGCCAATTTACGTGCCCCCGCACTTCAGCGAGTCGCGGCCGGAGGTCCTCGACGCGTTCGTTCGCAAGTACCCGCTGGCCTCAGTAATTACCCACACTGGCGACGAGATGTTCGCGAGCCACATCCCGCTGACCCTAGATGTTCTGGCGGATGGATCGCGCCGCCTGCAGGGGCATTTCGCGCGCGGCAATCCGCAGTGGCGAACGGCTCAGGACGGCGGCCGCGCACTGGCGATCTTTCACGGGCCGCAGGCCTACGTCACGCCGTCGTGGTATCCCAGCAAGCGGATCAACGGGCGCGTCGTCCCGACCTGGCTGTACGTTGTCGTCCACGTCGAAGGCCGCATCGCCATCGTCGACGATCGCGATTACCTCGAGCGGCACCTGCGGGCGTTGACGCACGACCATGAACACGCGCGCGCGCGGCCATGGGGTCTCGACGATGCACCGCCGGAATATCTCGATGCGACGATGAAGCGGATCGTGCCGTTTGAGATCACGGCGACGCGGATGTCAGGCAAGTGGAAGCTCGATCAAAACCAGCCGGCCCACAACCGCGACGGAGTCGCTGAGGGACTGCTCGAGGCAGAACAGCAGGTGCTGTCAGCGCTGGTGAGGAAAGACCGCGTGGTTTGAGAGCGTTTTGCCGGTATGCAGCACCGCGTCGACGAGCATGTCGAAGTCGGAACGGCGGCTGCGATGGTTCGTGATGGCAACGCGAATCGCGAGGTTGCCGTTGAGCGTGGTCATCGACGCCAGGCCGGCCGCTCGCGCACGGTCGCGAGATAGTCGACCATGTCGTCGACCATGCGATGGCCGAGCGCTCTGATCTCATTCCAGTCAGCGGGATCGAGCGTTTCCTCCATGGGCGCGTTACTGATCGACATAGCGCTGATCCCAGGTACGGCTTCGGTCATGATTGCGAAGGTCGATGCCGTATTGCACCCACGCCTTGAGCGGCAGCAGGACGTTCAGCCAACCGGCGTACGTATCATTCCACTCGTCGTCTCGTGCGGCGTCGTGGGTCAGGCGAACGTCGGTGCCGCCGTGCCCATCCGGTTCGAGGTTAAAGACGCACGGCGCGCCGAAGTATTCAATCGCCCACACTGCCGGCGGCTGCTTGTGCAGGATACGGCTGCGCTGTTCGACGCCGTTGATGAAGATGAAGTGGATGAAGCCGCCGCGCTCTTCAGCACGCTCCGCCCAGAAGCGGGCGCGATGATGCGCATCATCCAGCGCCGCGTAGACCACGTCCGGCGGTCGTGCGATGTGAACTCTCCAGGTAATCACAGCGACTTACGGTGCTCGATCAGCACCATGCCGAGTTTGTCGTAGTGCCTGCCGGTTCGCCGGTAGCCGTGCTTCTCGTAAAAGTTCATCGCCCGGACTAGTGGCGCCGTGGTGTCCAGGGTGACCGCGCCGCAGCCGCGCTCGCGCAGCTCCTGTTCGGCGGCACGCAGCAGCCGCGCGGCGACGCCGGCACCGTGATGGTTCCCGCTGACCGCCATCCCACGCAAATGGCCGACGCCCTCGGAACCAATGCCGTTGGCGATCGTACCGATGACGGTGCCGTCCGCGGCGCGCGCGACCCAAATCGTCATCTGTTGCGCGCGTTGTGCGAGCGCATCGACCGACGGGACAGTGTCCTCGAACATCTCGGTCGTGTAGTCCGAGCGGTACGGTTCGAACGCCTCGGCCAGGCACTCCCGCACCAGCGGCAGATCGGCGGTCGATGCCTTGGCGATCGTGATAGCGGCTTCCAGTTCCGCGAGCGCGCGGTGCATGCGGACATTCTACGGTCGGATCGGCCGGCCGCATTTTGCGAAGGACGCATGGCGCCATGACAAACGCGCATTGAACACGCGCACCGCCTTCGAGCGCGTGACGACGCTCGCCTGAACGCGTGGCGACGCCGAAAACGGGCGCGGATCGCGCCGACTTGCGCCGGCGTCGCGACTCCCGTCTAATAGCGTCCTCATCAGCCGGGGCCCCGCTCCGGCTCGAGACCAGAGGAGATGCACATGACGCTGCCCCGCAAGTGGATGATTGCTGTCGGTATCGGCGCTATTGGTGTGATGGCGTCGTGGGACGCAACCACCACCACGCACGCCCAGGCCAAGCCCGCGCCGGTCGCGAATTTCATTACCGGTGAAGGCCTGCCCAACCCCACGCCCATCGTCACACGCAATTGGGGCGAGCTGCCCGCGGGCCGCAAGTGGGGAACGTCGGCCGGCATCGACATCGATCCGATCGACGGCAACATCTGGGCCTACGAACGCTGCGGCGCCGGCACTGCCGGCGGCGGTCCGGTCGACTGCGAGAACAATCCCGTCGACCCGGTCCTGAAGTTCGATCGGCGAAGCGGCAAGCTGCTGGCGGCGATCGGCAAGGGCGTGATGGTCACGCCGCATGGCATCCACGTCGACCGACAGGGCAACGTGTGGGTCGCGGACTTCGCGGGCAACAAGGACGGCACCAAGGGCCATCAAGTGCACAAGTTCTCGCCCAAGGGCGAAAAGCTGCTCAGCCTCGGCATTGCCGGCAAGCCGGGCAACGCCGACGGACAGTTCAATCAACCCAATGACGTCGTCGTCGGGCCGGACGGCAGCATTTACGTGTCCGACGGCCACGACGGCCAGGGCATGACGACCAATCAGCTGCTGGCTGACGGCATCAAGCGCGGCGCCACCGCACGCGTCAGCAAGTTCACCGCTGACGGCAAATTCGTCAAATCCTGGGGGAAGCTCGGCGTCCGTCACGGCGAGTTCCGCACGCCGCATGCGTTGATGTTCGATGGCAAGGGCCGGCTCTGGGTTGCCGACCGCGGTAATCATCGTCTCGAGCTGTTCGACCAGGACGGCAATTACCTCGAGTCGCGCTACACCTACGGACGCATCAGCGGCTTCTTCATCAAGGACAACCAGGTCTACGCGATTGATTCGGAGTCGAGCCCGATGAATCACCCGAACTGGCGCAACGGCGTGCGCATCGGACCGCTCGACGAGGATCGGATCACCGCGTTCGTGCCACCGTTCGAGCGCGAGGATCGCGTCTATCAGGGCACCGCGGGCGAAGGCGTCGCGGTCGACGCCGACGGAAACATCTATGCCGCCGAAGGCCCGAACTCGCTGACGCAGGCGGGCGGGGCCTTCACGAAGTACTCGCGCAAGTAGGCGATCGAGGCAGGGGGCGAGCCGGCAGGTTCGCCCTACTGCTTGCCCAGCGCGCCGCGCAGCTTGTCCGCCAACGATCCAATCGATGCCGACGGCTCGGCCTGCTGCCGCGACGTGTACTCCCGCAGCTCGGCCTGTTCGCGGCGTTCGGCGACCGCCTTCTTGCTGACGCGAATGCGCCGGCTCGCCTGGTCGACGTCCAACACCACCACCTCGACCTCGCTGCCGATTGGAAAGGCCTTCTTCGGATCGGCGTCGCGCTCCAGCCCTGTCTCCGCCAGCGGCATCAGCGCGGTGCGTCCTGGCGCCAGGAAGACAAACACGCCGAATTTCTCGTGCCGTTCGACCTTGCCCGTGAGGATCGCGCCCGGTGCAATCGCATCCTGCGGCGTCCCGGCAGCGGCCGCTCTCGAGCTGCCGTCTTCGACGCGGGCGAGCGACAGCCGCTTCTGCGCGATGTCGACGCTGAGTACTTCGTAGGCGCCCGTATCGCCGACCTTCAGCGATGTGGACCAGCCGCCCGCGTGACCCGTCGGCGGAAAGGTCGACGCGTGCGCGAGTCCTTCGACGCCTGGAGCCACCTCGACGAACGCACCGAAGTCCGCGATGCGGGTGACGCGGCCGGCATAGACCTGCCCCACGACGAACCCGGATGCCGTCGCCGCCCACGGATCATCCTGAAGCTGTTTCAACCCCAGCGAGATCTTGCCTGTTGCATCGTCAACGCGCAGCACCTTGACCGTGACCTCGTCGCCGGGGGCTACCAACGCGCTGGGGCTGGTGATCCGCGTCCAGCTCATTTCCGAGACGTGCAGCAACCCTTGAATGCCGCCGCCGACATCGACAAACGCGCCGAAATCGAGCACCGATGCGACGCGTCCTTTGAGCACCGCCCCGGGGACGATCGATTGACGTACTTCAGCGGCTTCTGCCTGCTGCTGTTGCTCGAGGAGTTTGCGCCGGGAGAGGACGATGTCCTTGCCGCCGTTCTTGTATTCGACGACGCGGAAGGCGTAGACCTTGCCGACATGGACGTTGGGATCGGCGGTGCGGACGATGTCGATTTGCGACATCGGGCAGAATGCACGCTCGCGTGCGACGCGAACCTCGTAACCACCCTTGACCGGTTGGACGACCTTGCCTTCGACCGCGAGGCCGCTCTGAAAGGCGTCCTCGAGCTCTCGATGCGTGGCGGCGTTGCGGACACCCTTGCGGGACAGCACGATGCCGCCGCTCGTCGACACCACCATCGCATGGATGCGATCGCCTACCGCGACTTCGACGTCACCCTCGTCGTCTTTCAGCTCGGCGACGTCGATCTCGGCTTCGCCCTTGCCGCCGATGTTGACGAAGGCCACCTTCGGTCCAATCGCGACAACGTGGCCTTCAACCTGCTGTCCGCGCTTGAACTGCCGCGCCGTCGCCGACGCCTCGAACAAACTCGCGAAATCCTCTTCCTGCTCGCTCACGCTCTGCTCCACATCGAAAATCCGTGCCCTCGATGGTATCGCAGCGCTCCGGCGCTGGCGGCGACATCAGCGCGCGACGCGGGTGAAGACGTCCTTGACCGTCGCGTAGTTATTCGTGCCCTTCACAGTGTAGCCGTGCTGAACGATGACGATGCGTTCGACGATCAACTCGGATCGGTCCGGGCTGAGCGTCAACGACTGCTTCGAGGACACCGTCTGGCCGCTGATCGTCCCGCCGCGTTCCACGATCAGGCGGTTGCCGTCCCAGTAAGCTCGCTGCTGACCGGCGCCGAGCGGGTCGGCCGGCAGCTTCGGCGGGGGACCGAGCACGTACGTCGCCGATACCGGCGCGCCGTTGTTGCTGGTCATGTCGAGGCGGATCTGATCGGCGGTCTGTTCGATCACGAACGTCATGTCGTTGATGGGCTGCGATTGCGTCGGCGAGCCGCTGCGTTCCGGCACCATCCTCCAGTGACCGCTGAAGTCAGGTACGGTGACCGCTTGCGATAGCGCGAGTAGCGTGGCGAGGATGAGGTACATGGGACGCTCCTCGCGCTGTTCATACAAGATTCACGCCAGTAACGCCGAGGTTGACGACAGCGCGCATCGAAGAAACACGGCGACATTCGCCGCCGCATGTGGACCTGCCTCGAGCACCGCGTTGGCGATGCCAACTTAGGGCCTCCATGCAGACCCAATGGGTGCCGAAGATCAGCATGACGGGCGAGGAGCGCGGCCGATCAATCGTCTGGACGATGAGCTGGCGATCTTGGCATGGCCGCGCACACACGGTAGTCTGAACAGGTGAGCGATCGAGCACGACTCGAGCACCACATTGCGCGATTGACGGCTGAGATTTCGTCGATGAAGGCGACAGTGCTTGCCGGACTGGCGCAGATGCGGCCGGCGGCGCGGTATCCGGCCTACCTGAACACAGCATTCCGGCGCGTCGTCGAACTCGGCCCGGAACTGAGCTACGCGCAATGGCTGCTCGCGTCGGTGCGCGATCTCGAGATGCGTCAGCTGCGGCTATTGCGCGTCACCGGCGGATACGTGCTGGATGGGCTGCCTTCATCGTGGAATGCGCGGTTGGTGCCCGATGGGGATCGGTGGGTGTTGATCGTTAAGCGGCCGCAGCGCGACGTGGCCTGTACGGAGCGCTTCGCGTCGCCGTTCGACGCCTTGACTGCGCTGCAGGCGGAGATCGATCCGCGCATCTGCCTGTTACGGCGCTGAGCACCCCCGCCGCACGGCTGCGGTAAGATAGTAACAGTGGTTACACGTGGCTAAACGGGCTGCGGCGGCTGTGCCGGTGGCATCCAGTACACCCGCACTTTCAAAACGGGCGTGGCTGCTGCTCGCGCACCAATTGCCATCGACGCCCTCCAATCTGCGCGTCAAGACCTGGCGCCGCCTGCAGGACCTCGGCGCGGTCGCCGTCAAACAGGCGATTTACGCCCTGCCCGACACTCCGGTCGCTCGCGAAGATTTCGAATGGCTGCGCGTCGAGATCGAAGGGTCGGGCGGCGAGGCCGTGGTGTTTCTGGCGACGTTGCTCGACGAGGAGGCGGAAGCCGCACTCGTCGAAGAGTTCCGGCGCAGCCGGCAGGTGGCGTATACGCAGCTGGCCGCCGAACTGCAGCGGGTTCGCCGCAAATCGGACGGCCGTGGCACGCAGAGTCCGAATCGGGAGCTGGCGCGATATCGCGAGCGCTTTCATGCGATCGAGCGGATCGACTTTTTCGGCAGCGCCGGCCGCGATCGCGTAGCCTCGTTGCTGGCCGGATTGGAATCCAAACGGGCCGCGGGCGCCGCGGCGCCGGAGCCTGGCGCAGATGCGCGGAGCTATCGGGGACGGCTGTGGATCACACGGCCGCGCCCGGGCGTCGATCGCATGGCGTCGGCGTGGTTGATCCGGCGCTTCATCGACCCCGCCGCATCATTTGCCTTCGTCACCGATGCCAAGAGCGCCCCCCCCGACGCCGTGCCCTTCGATATGTACGGTGTCGGCTTCGGCCACGAGGGTGATCGCTGCACGTTCGAAACGCTGCTCGCGCGTTTTGCGATCGGCGACGCGGCGGCGGCCCGGCTGGCCGAAGTCGTGCACGATCTCGATCTGAAGGACGGCAAGTTCGCGCCGCCGGAAGCCGTGACGGTGGGCGCGGCCATCGACGGGCTGCAGCTGTCGTGCGCCGACGATCACCAGCTGCTCGATCAGGGCATCATCCTCTTCGAGGCGCTCTACCGATCGTTCTCCCAGCAAACGCGGCCGAGCCGTCCTCGCCCGGTGGCCAAGCCGCGACGCAGCGCCAAACGCAGGTAACCGCCGCCGCCGTGCCCGCGGTGCGGCGCGGGCGAACTCCCGCGTGCGACGCGTCGTGGCACGGTTCAATTTGTAACATGTGTTACAATAAATGTCCGTGGTACCGATCAGCGACGCGACAGCACCGCAAACGTGCACGCTGTGGCCGCCGCCAGTAGTGCCATTGCCTGGAAGGTCGCGGTGTATCCCCAGCACTGCACGAGCACGCCACCGATCAGCGGGCCCGCGGCATCGCCGACGTCATAAATCGTCCCGAACACGCCATGCGCTGCGCCGAACCGCGATTTCGGCGCGACGTCGGTGATGTAGGCGCTCGCGGCGGCGGTGGTGATCGCGACGGCGACCGCGTACGACAGCGTGCCGGCAAACAACGCTGCCGTCGTGCCCGACAACGAGATCATGAAGACGCTCAGTGCGCATCCAGTCAATCCGAGCGTGATGGCGCCGCGACGGCCGAGCCGATCCGAGGCGAGCGCTATAAACGGCCGCACGGCGAGCGTCGTCATCGTCTGCATGCCAAACAGGGTGCCGATTTGCGCCGCATCGAGGTGCAGGCGATCCTGGGCGAACAACGGCAGGAATGCGTTCAACGTGCCGCTGACGACGAAAAAAGACGCGTGCGCGATACTGGCGACGACCAGACGGCGTTCGGCCAGCACTTCGCGCACCCCGCGGCCGAGATCGTGCGTGGCAGTGCTCGTTCGCGACACCTGGCGGAGCGGTCGAGTGCCGATCAGCCAGGGGCCGCCGGCAGCGACGAGCCCGGCGAGCACAAAGGCGATGTCGTAGCGTCCCCGCGCGATCAACACGCCGGCGACCACCGGACCGACCGCCTGACCGACACCCTGACAGGTCGCGTAGATGCTGAGCCACGTCGCCCGGCGATCCGCCGGCGCCAGATCCGAAATCGCCGCCGACATGACCGGCCCCATCATCGCCGTGGCCGAGCCGTGCACGAAGCGCGCCGCGATCAACGCCGTCAGCGACGCGACCGTCAAGTAGCTGAACGGCATGATCGCGAACACGATCGCCGCGGCGATCAGCAGCGGCGGCCGGCCGATCGCGTCCGACCACGCACCGGCGGGCAGCTTGACGATGACGCCGGTGATTGTCGAGGCCGCGACGGCAAGCCCGACCATCGGCGGCGACGCGCCCAGCTCGCGGGCCAGCAGCGGCAGCAACGGTGATCGGCACATCGCATAGCTGCCGTAGCACAGGATCCCGGCAGTGCAGAGCCTTCCGAAGACCCTTGCATTATCGTGTAACAACTGTTACATACAATAGGATTGGCCTTGCGGCGCTGTCAAGCGCGCGGCGCCACCATGGAGAGGGGACAATTTATGCGGACGAGTTTGCTGGGTGTGCTGGTCCTTGGGGCAACGGTGGTCGCGGCGCAGCAGACCGCGATCAACCCGCGGCAGCAGCCGGGGGCGGCAATGCATATCTTCGCGCCGGATCAGCACGATCTCTACGACGGTCTCTTCCGGATTTCAGCCAACCGCATTTACATGGTGGGCGGCCTCAATGACCCGGAAGGCTGGGACCACCTGGACAACGAGGCGAAGAACGTGAAACCGGTCACCGGCACGGCCGAGATCGACGTCAACGAGATCACCAACACCGGCAGCTTCGAAGCCAAGCTGAAAATTCCCGAAGGCGACCTGGTGCTGACCCTCGAGCGCTGGCACGAGTTCAACCCCTGCCAGAACGGCGGCATCGTCGCCTACATCCACGAGCACGGGACCGATTCCGGCTGTGGCGACAACAACTGGCCGAAGACCGTCGGCTTCCTGGCGGGTTGGGGCTACGGCCGCGCCACCCTGAACGGCAAGCCGCTGTATCAGGACTACGAAATGCACTTCATGGTGACTCAGGGCCTGCGCGATCGAAAAACCCTGCAGGTGCGATATCCCCTCGCGGGAAAGAAATTGCCTGGCGGCGAGACCAATCCGGCGACGCAGCAGATCGACTTTTACATCCGCAGCCCGCAACAGAATCCCAAGAACAAGCCGGCCCGGCAGGTCTTCGTGCATTTTTTCGGGATGGAGATCACATGGAAATAATCGTCGCGTTCCTGCTGACGTTCAGCGGCGTCGGACAACAGACGCCGGCCACGGGCCCGGCACCGACGGTGTTGTTCATGTGCCCGCGCGGCGCGGCCAAGAGCCTGATGGCGTCGGCCTACTTCCAGAAGGTGGCCAAAGAACGCGGCCTGAACGTTCGCGTCGATTTCGCCGGCACGGAGCCGGATCCGCAACTGTCGAAGAGCGTGGTCGCGCATCTGCAAACGAACGGCTACCAGATTCCGATTGAGAAGCCGCGCGCCGCCACGGCCGCCGACATGCAGGGCGCCGAAATCGTCGTTTCGATGGGCTGCGATCTGAGCCGGCTGCCGGCGCCGCGCGGTGTCGTCAAGCAGTGGCAGGTTCCGGACTTCAGCGCGGACTTTGCGGTCGCGGAACAAAGCATCCGCGACCAGGTCAACGCGCTCGTCGAAGAGCTGCTACAGCGTAAGTAAGGCGTCCGCGAGACGATCGAGATCCGCCGGCGTCGAATAGACGTAGGCGGATGCTCGCACCGCTTCGGTTACGCCAAATCGCTTCAGCAGCGGCAGCGCGGCCATGTCTCCGGCTCTCACGGCGATTCCTTGCGCGTCCATTGCTTTGGCGACGTCCGCCGCGGCGCGGCCTTCGATCACGAACGTGAATACCGGTACACGATTGTCGGGTTGCCGCGGTCCGATCAAGCGCAGCTTGGGAATGGCGTTCAAACGCGCGAGGCCATGCCGCACCAGAACGTCGTCGTGATCCTGCAGCCGCCGTCCGGCCTGTTCGAAGAATCGCACCGCGGCCGCGAGACCCACCGGGCCGGCCACGTCCGGTGTTCCTGCCTGGTATTTCTGCGCGCCATGTTCGAGCTCGGCGTGTTCGAAGTCGACCGCGTGCGCCATGTTGCTGCCGACGTGGTACGGCGGCATCGCGTCCAGCAGCTCGCGACGTCCCCAGACCACGCCCGTGCCCATCGGGCCGAGCATCTTGTGCCCGGAAAAAACGTAGAAGTCGCAGCCAAGATCACGGACGTCGATCTTCGCGTGCGGCGCGCCCTGAGCGCCGTCGATGACCACCGCCGCCCCGGCATTCCGTGCGATCGCGCAGATCTCTTTCGCCGGATTGATGTAGCCGAGCACGTTCGAGACATGGCTGAAGGCGACCAGCCGCGTGCGGGCCGAGAGCAGCTGTTTCAACTGGTCGAGCCGCAGACGGCCGTCGTTGTCGACGTCGAGGATGCGCACCGTGGCGCCCGCCTGACGGGCAGCGCGCGTCCAGGGCATGAGGTTCGATGCATGCTCGGCGATGCCAAGCACGATCTCGTCGCCCGGTTTCAGGTTGGCGGCGCCCCACGTGCCGGCGACGAGGTTGATTCCTTCGCTGGTGCCGCGCACGAAGATGATCTCCGCCGGATCGGCCGCATTGACGAAGCGGGCGACCTGTTGACGGGCGGCCGCCAGGCGATCACCGGCCCGACTGGCGAGCGTGTGGACACGGGAGGGGTTGGCGTTGTCGGTCGAATAGAAATCAACCAGCGCGTCGATCACCGACTGCGGCCGCAACGTCGTCGCCGCGCTGTCGAGAAACGTCAGCGGATGGCCGTTGACGCGCTGCGTCAGCGCGGGAAACGCCGATGGCCATCGCTCGGGTGTCGTCGTTTGCGCGGTCCCTGCCATCGCCGCACGGGCGGCGAACCAGCCGGCCGCGGCAGTGGTCGCGAGAAACTCACGTCGATCGGAAGTCATAGGTCGGTCCTTATCGCGATGCTTGGTGAGACACGTGCGGCGCGTCCCGCAGGCAGGAGCGTCGCGATTAACGCGGAGATCAGCAGCAGGACCAGGGCGACGCCGACGTAGGCCGTGTCGGCGAGCGTCGGCTGATAGAGCAGCGACGTGACGCGCCCCATCAATGCCGCCGTCGCGGTGACGCCAATGATGGCGCCTGCAGCGATCGGCGGCACCGCCCCTGTCACCAGCAGTCGTGTGACCGCACGCCGGTCCGCGCCGAGCGCCATGCGGACACCGATCTCCCGCGAGCGTTGGCGCGCGCCGAACGCCGCCACGCTGTAGACGCCGATGCACGCCAGCACCAGCCCGAACGACCCGAAGATGCCGATCAACAGCGTCCGAAATCTCGGCTGCGCGACCGAATCGGCCACCGCGTTGTCGAGCGAGCGCACCGCATCGATCGGCTGCAGCGGATCGACCGACCAGATCGCCTGACGCACGGTGTTGGCGATCGCGAGCGGGTCCGACTTGGTCCTGACGACCAGCGTAATGCGCGCGGTCGTCGTGTTCTGTTGCAGGTACGGCACATACAACGTCGGCCCCAGATCGGCGCCGAGGCCGTTGTCCATCACGTCGGCGGCGACGCCGACGACGGTGAGCCACGGTCCGTTGCTGGTGGACTGCACGCGCCGCACCTGTTGGCCGACCGGATTCCGATCGGGCCAGAAGCGTTTCGCGAACGACTCGCTCACCATGGCGACCATCTGCGTCCCGATGCGATCGCGCGCCTCGATGGCGCGCCCGTTCCGCACCGGCACCCGCATCGCCTCGAAATAACCGGGCGTGATGTGCCGGATGTTGACCTGCATCAGCGACCCCGGCTCACCGGCGAGGCCCGCGATCTCGGCGCGTGTCGTCATCGTGGTATTGGGGACGAACGTGGTCTGCGTCGTGCCGACTGCCTGCACTTCCGGAATCTCGGCGACGCGCGTCAACACCCGCTCGAGAAAGGCCGCGCGGGCCTGCGCGTCGGGGTACCGCGCCGGCGGCGCGAGCTGCATGGTGAGAACGTGGTCGGCGTCGAAGCCGGGATCGACCTGGTTCAAGCGCTGCATGCTGGACAACACCACTCCGGCGAGCCCCAACAGGACCAGCGAGAGGCCGACCTGCGCCGCGACGAGGACTTGACGCGCGCGTCTTTCCCGGGCGCTGCCGACGTTGCGCGCCGAGCTCTCGGCCAACGCCGACACCGCCGGCGATGCGCCGGCGCGCAGCGCCGGCACGAGACCAGCGAGCATCGCCGCCGCGGCGACGACGCCGATCATCCACGCCAGGACGCGTGCATCGATGCGCACCTGCGCGTCCGCCGGGATCGCTGCCGGATACACAGTGAGCAGGATGGGCAGCAGCCACCGCGTCAGCACGACGCCGGCGATAGCGCCCGCCACACAGATCACGGCAGTTTCCATTAGCTGCGCCGTCACTATCGAGGCGCGAGAGGCGCCGAGTGAGGCACGCAGCGCGAATTCGCCTCGCCGATCGAGGACCCGGCACAACGTCAGGTTCGCCACATTCGTGCATCCGATCAGCAGCAGCGACACGACGGCGGCGGCAAGAATCAGCAGCGCCGAGCGGTACGATCCATAGAGCGATTCGCGCAGGTCGATGAAGTTGATCGAAAAGTTGCCATGGGAAACCGGGTAATCCCTGACGATCTGCTGGTGGATGCTGGCAATCTCCGCGCGCGCGTCCGCCGGTGTGCGGCCCGGGGCGATGCGTGCCGCGACTTGCGCGTTGCGCAGGTATTGCACCGACACGCTATCCCTGGCGCCGAGCGGCACGTAAGCGTCGACGGTTTGGAGCAGGGGCCGGAAGCCCTCGGGCGTGATGCCGATGACGACATGCGGAATGCCATCCAGGCGAACCGCTTGACCGACGATCGCCGGGTTACCGCCGAATCGCCGCACCCAGGTGCCGCCATCGAGGATGACAACCGGCGCGCGATTCGCATCCTCGTCGGCGGTGAAATCACGCCCGGTTGTCGGTTGCACGCCGAACAACCGCAGAAAGCCGGATGAGACGGCGCCTATCCGCAGCGTCTCGGGCGTGCCGCTGCCCTGTAACGACATTTCAGACATCGCGATCGCTTCGATCTGCTCGAGGCTCGCCGCCTGTTTCAATCGGACGATTTCGATCGGCGACAGATTGAAGGCCGTCGTCGATGCGTTGGGGTCGGAAATAATCGCGTTGAGCCGGAACAGTCCGTCCGGGCGCGGGTAGGGGAGCGGCCGCAACACCACCGCGCTGGCCACCGCCACCACCGCCGTCGTCGCCGCCAGTCCGACGGCCATCGTCAGCACCGCGGCACAGGAGTAGCCGCGGGCGCGCACCAGCACGCGCAGGATTTGTCGAGGGTTCATGATGTCACCCAAACTGTAACAGATGTTACAAGCATATGTAACACATACAGTAGACGGCGGCGATTCGTCAAATGTTCGGCCGGCGGGTCGGCTCGGGAGGATGCCGCGTGGCGGGCTGGGCGATGACGAGGTGCCGCGGTGACGCGGCGGACGGGCGAGTGCTGCGGTGGGTGTTTAGACGGACTTGCGCGACGGGGACGCCGCGGAAGGCGAGTGGTGGCGACGTTCCGCCAGGATGCGCTCGAGGTCGACTGGGTTGACCGGCTTCACCAGGTGATAGTCGATGCCCGCTTCCTCGGACTGCCGCTTGTCTTTTTCCTGGCCCCATCCGGACACCGCAATTAGCACCAGCCGTTCGCTCCAGGGCTGCCGGCGGATGCGTCGCGCGACTTCATAACCGTCGAGCCCGGGCAGTCCAATGTCCAGCACAATGACGTCCGGCCTGAGCGTCTCGGCAACCGCCAAGGCGTCGACGCCATCATGGGCAACGGCGACCTCATGGCCTTGCAGGCGCAGCAGAATCGCGAGGCTGTCCGCGCCGTCCTTGTTGTCATCGACAACGGCGACGCGCATCGGCGCACTGGTCGGCGATTCGCCGACGGTCGACGCATCCTCTCGACCGCTGCCGATCGCGACGGGTATGCGCACGGTAAACTCGCTGCCGTGCCCCAATCCCTTACTCGTCGCGCTGACGCTGCCGCCATGCATTTCGGTCAGGTGTTTGACCAGCGTCAACCCGAGGCCCAGACCGCCGCTCGATCGGTGTGATCGATCGACTTGCGTGAACATCTCGAAGATGCGCGGCAGCATGTCGGCCGCAATGCCGACGCCGGTGTCCTTGATGGTCACCACCGCCTGATTGGCGTCACGTTCCGCCATCACGGCGATACGCCCGCCAGGTTCACTGTATTTCGCCGCGTTGTTGAGCAGGTTGGCGAAGACCTGCGTCATGCGCACCGCGTCGGCGTCCACGAAGATCGGCGGCGGCAGTGCGAGCGTCAGCTCATGTCCGACCCGCTCGATCAGCGGCCGGCTCGCCTCGACCGCACCCATCAGGATCGTCGACAACTCGACGCGCGCCTTGCGTAACTCGAACTTGCCGGTAGTGATCCGCGCGACGTCCATCAGATCGTCGATCAGACGCACCATGTGCGAGAGCTGACGATCGAGAATGGTGACGCCCTGATCGATCAACGCCTTGTCGCCGTCAGCGCGGCGCAGCAGCTGCGCGGCGTTCTTGACCGGTGCGAGCGGGTTTCGCAGCTCGTGGGCCAACGTCGCCAGGAACTCGTCCTTCCGCCGATCCGCTTCGCGCAGCCGCCCGACCAGTCGCAGGCGCTCGTGCGCCACCGTCACGTAGTGCGACAGCGTTTCGAGAAATTCAATTTCCTCGACCGTGAACTCGTCTTTCGAACTGCTGCCGAACGACAACGTGCCAATCAGCCGATCGTCGGCCAGCAACGGGTTGCACGCATAGGCCCGGAAGCCCAGCGACTTCAGCAGTTGCACGTTCGAGTCCGCGGACTGCTGCAGCCGCGATGCCACCACTGGGGCGCGCCGCCGTGCCACGGTGCCGCAGATGGACTCCCCGAATCCGATCCGCTGCATGACGGCCGCATGCTGCTCGGGAATACCCGAACTGGATACCAGTTGCAGCGCGTCACCTGCATCGTTGACGAGATAGTTGAAATAGCCGTCCACACCGAGGTGCGGACCGACCTTCGCGAACAGCCCGCGCATCATCGCGTCGGGGTCGTCGGTCGACAGCAGGATCGACGCCGCCTCCCACAGCAGTCGCAATCGCGCTTCGCCGAGCTTGCGGTCGTGAACGTCAATGACTGCTCCGACAAACCCCTGGAACGTGCCGTTGTCGAAGCGGGGCAGGCCGGAATTGACAGCCCAGCGGTACTCACCGTCATGCCGCCGCAGCCGGTAGTCGATACTGAACGGTGTCCGCGCTGCGTTCGACTCGCCAAACATCGCGACGGCCTGTGGCAGGTCGTCGGGATGGACGTTCTCGAAGCAGCCGTACGGGGGATCCGATCGCGCCGCGCACCCGGTGAAGTCGTACCACCGCTTACTGAGATACGTGCATCTGCCCTCCGCATCGCTGACCCACAACAGCGCCGGGGCACTGTCGGCCATGCTGCGGAAGTGCGCCTCGCTCGATCGCAGCGCTTCGTGCCGCCGCGCATGCTGCAGTACGACCGCCGCCTGATTCGCCGCGACGTCGAGCAACAGCCGCTCCGACGGCAATGGAAAGTTCGACTTCGACGACGCGGTGACGATCACACCGCACTCGCCTTCGAGACCGACAGAAGTGACCGTCGCCGACAGCGTGCCCGACCCGGAAAGATCGGGAAACGCCACGCTTGGATCCTGCTGACGGCGTTCCAGGAACAATTCGACGAGGGCCATCGGCTCGGCTGATTTATTGACGGCCGTGGCGCGATTCGCGCTGACCAGCACGGTGCACGGCGTCGCCCCGACCTGCGGGCGCAGGCTCACATACACGAACGCGGCAGAGACCGAGCGGCAGACGACGTCCGCGAGGTCTTGCGCAATCCGGCGTGGCTCGCTGCGGCTCCAGACGGCGGAGAGCATCGACAGCGCCACCAGATCCCGCAGGCACCGCCGCATCTCGTCTGGTTCATCGGCGATCGGCCGCGATGGCTCCGTGTCCACGTCGCGAGACCTACTGGCGTCTGGCGTGCAGTTCTTTCAACATCTGGTCCGGCGGGACAAAAAACGGGTTCTCCTGCAGGATGCCGCCGACGATCACCATCGGGTGTGTGCGCAGGATGTCCATCACGACTTCTGCACCAAACTGGTGCAGGTCGTACGTTCAACACACGGCATCGTCGTATTTCGGCAGGACGTAATTGAGACGCGTTTCGTACTCGACGATATCCGTGACGCCCGGCCGATCTTCCAGCGCCCACTCCATGTTCGCGACGAGGCGGGTCAGCGGATACCCCTGCGACTTGCCGCCTTGCAGCACTTCTTCGATCAGGGCGAGCATCCGGTTCTGATCGAAACGCCCATCTCGCAAATAGGCGTCTTCCCATCGTCGCAGCTCGAATTGGCCGCGATGCTCGGCCTCGGTCACGGGGATGCCGCCGGCCGCCAACGTCTGGCGATGGTCGTCATGTTGTTCGTGCTTGACGATGTGGAAGGCCTTGTCACCGCGATCGAAGCCCTCCTTGATGAAGGGCAGCAGCACGCGGTATTCCTCATCCTTCGAATTGAAGAACGCGCAGACGTGCCGTGAGCGATCGAGGGACTTGCCGGCAAGCGTAACGTGACGTTGGGTTTCCATAGCTATCAGTTCGTATCGCCTCGGAGGGTGCAGTCAGCGGATGAGACCTAGTCGCCGATCATACATGACCAATCTCAGGGATCGCCTACGGTCGAGGTTCGGCAACCCGCATGTCGGCTCAATCCGACACAAGTTGATAAGACTTGGCGACAGTGTGGGTAGAGGTTGACCCAGCGCAACGACACGGCGGCGGCGTAACCTTGAATCACCCCTGCGAATGACCCGAATTATCAGCGCGGCCATGCTCGTCTGTTGGGTACGGCGTTTGCCTACGAAACGGTCGCGGTTAGCCGTCACGCCGAACGTCGAGAGAGCGAGCAGACCATGAACGACGCGGACAAACATCGGCCGGTTCCGAAGGGCAAAGAGTCGATCGCCGTACCGCGCTTCGTCGTCGGGATTGGTGCCTCTGCCGGCGGTCTGGATCCGCTCGTCCGTTTCTTTGAAAACCTGCCCGAAGACACCGGGATGGCGTTCGTCATCGTCCAGCACCTGTCGCCGGATTTCAAAAGCCTGATGGACGAGCTGCTGGCGCGGCACACGCCGCTGCCGATTCATCTCGTGGAAGACGGCATGCCGGTGCGGGCCAATCACATTTATCTGATTCCGGCGAAGAAAGAGATGATCGTGTCGGGTGGCCGGCTGCTGCTGAGCGAGCGTGGGCGGCAGCAGGAACTGACCCTGCCGATCGATGTGTTCTTCCGCTCGCTCGCCCAGGATTACGGGCCGCGCGCGGTCGCGATTGTGCTGTCGGGCGGAGGGAGCGACGGTTCGCGCGGGATCACCCACGTCCACGATGCGGGCGGGCTGGTGCTGGTGCAGGATCTCGAGAGCGCCCAGTTCGACGGCATGCCAAAGGCCGCAATGGAGACGGGCGTGGTCGACCGGATATTGCGTCCTGAAGACATGCCGCGCGTCGTTGTGGAGCACGCGCAGGGCTCGTCGGGGGGGGGAGTCACCGCGGTGGCGGAGCCGGGACCGCGGCGTGGGCTCGATGCCCTGTACGAGGTGCTGGAAACCGAGTTCGGCCTCGACTTCAATCATTACAAGCCCAGTACGGTGACCCGTCGCATCGAACGGCGGCTCGGCCTCGCGCAGGTGGCGAGCGTGGACGAGTATCTCGCTCGGCTGCGTTCCGAACGCGCGGAGCTCGATGCGTTGTATCGCGATCTGTTGATCGGCGTGACGCGGTTCTTTCGCGACCCCGATGCGTTCGCGCTGCTCGAGCACCAAATTCTTCCCGAGCTCCTGACGCGGGAACCACGCGGGACACCCATGCGCCTGTGGGTCGCGGGCTGCGCGACCGGAGAGGAAGCGTACTCGCTGGCCATCCTGCTGCAGGAACTGAGCGCGACTTACGGCGAGCGGCCGATCAAGATTTTCGCGACGGACGTGCATCGCGGGTCGCTCGAACAGGCCACGCTGGGCGTGTACGGTGAGGACGCCATCGCCAATGTCTCTGCGGAACGGTTATCGCGGTACTTCACGCAGCAGGGCAACAGCTACCAGGTCGTGCCCGAATTGCGGCAGATGGTGGTGTTCGCGCAGCACAACGTGATCAGGGATGCGCCGTTCACGCGTGTCGATCTGATCAGCTGCCGCAACCTGCTGATTTACCTGCAGCCGGTGGCGCAGCAGCGCGTGCTGTCGTTCTTCCATTTCGCGCTGAAGCAAAATGGCGTGCTGTTCCTCGGTCCGTCGGAATCACTGGGGCCGCTCGCAGACGGGTTCGAGATCATCGACAAGCATTGGCAACTGTATCGGCGCGGTCTCGAAGTTCGGACCCCGGTGGACGCGCGGCATCGGTCGGCCGTGGCGGTCAACACGCGGGTCGCGGTGCCTCCGGTCGTCACGCAGCCGCGGCATTCGCTCGGTCAGCTGCTGTCGATCTACGACGCGCTGCTCGAAGAGTCGATGCCGCCGAGCCTCCTGTTGACCGAACGCGGCGAGCTGGTGCACGCACTCGGGGGCGCCGGACGTTTTCTTCGGGTCCGAGACGGCCGTCAGAGCCTCGACGTGCTCGAGCTCGTCGACGCCGAATTGAAGATGATCCTGGCCGGCGGATTGAAACGCGCGCTGGCCGAGCGCGCGCCAATCGTGTTCAACGGCGTCCGGGTGCCGCCGGACGACCAGCTGTGCCGGGTCACCATCCGCGCGGTGTCAGGCAAAGCGCCAAGTTCGCGCCATGTGATCGTGTCGTTCGAGCCACAAGACGAGGCGCGCCGGGCCGATCGACCATCGGCGATTCAGATCGACGTCGACCAGGTCTCGCAGCAACAGCTCGCGGCACTGGAAGCGGAACTGGGCACCACCAAGGAAAGCCTGCAGGCGGCCATCGAGCAGTTGGAAGCGAGCAACGAGGAGTTGCAGGCATCCAACGAGGAACTGCAATCGTCGAACGAAGAGTTGCAGAGCACGAATGAAGAGCTGCAGAGCGTCAACGAGGAGCTCTACACGGTCAACGCCGAATACCAGCGCAAGATCGCGGAGCTGACCGAGCTGACCAACGACATGGACAACCTGTTGGCCAGCACCGAAATCGGCACGATCTTCCTCGACGGCCAGCTCCGGATCCGCAAGTTCACACCCAAGGTCACCGAAACGTTCGGGCTGCTGCCGCATGACGTCGGGCGGTCGATCGACACCTTCGCGCACAAGATGCGCCATCCCAAACTGCTCGACGACCTGCGGCACGTGCTGACGTCGGGCGACGCTGTCGAGCGGGACCTCACCGACCCGCAGGGCAAGTCGTATTTCCTGCGTCTGCTCCCGTACCGCGCCAAAGGCATCGTCGACGGCGTGGTGCTGACGCTGATCGACGTGACCGGGCTCAAGACCGCGGAAGACGCGCTGTTCCACGAGCGCTACCTGTTGAACAGCCTGCTGCGCACCGTCCCGGACGCGATCTACTTCAAGGATGCGCGCGGCCGCTTCATCCGCTGCAATCACGCCATGGCGTCGCGCCTCGGCGTGTCCGATCCGGGCGAAGCCATCAACAAGACCGCGTTCGACGTCCCCGATCAGGACGCGGCGATGGCGATGCATCGCGAGGATGAAGCGGTGCTGCGATCGGGCAAAGCGCAGCACTATCGTCTCGAGCGGCGGACGCTCAAGGACGGCGCCGAAGCCTGGGACATGGTGACGCGGTTGCCGCTCGTCGATCGGCACAATGCGATCGTCGGCGTGATTGCCATCTTCCGCGACGTCACCGACCAGGTCCGCGCCAAGGCGAAGATCGACGACGAGGTGCGGCGGCGCGACCAGTTCCTCGCGATGCTGTCACACGAGCTGCGCAACCCGCTGGGCGCGGTGGTATCGGCGACGGCGATGCTCAAGGCGACCGCTGCGCAAGACACCACGCACACGCGGATCGTCGACGTGCTGGAGCGCCAGTCACGCCAGATGGCGCGATTGCTGGATGACCTGCTCGATGCCAGCCGCGTCACGCAGAACAAGATCGAATTGCGCCGCAGCATCGTCGATCTGCGGCTGATCGCGTCCGAGGCCGCGGAGGCGGTGCGCTCGCCGCTGCAGGAACGCGAGCTCGATCTGACGCTCGACCTGGCTCCGGAGCCGTTATGGGTGTCGGGAGACGCCACGCGACTGCAGCAGATTCACATCAATCTGCTGAGCAACGCGATCAAGTACACGCCGCGCGGCGGCCGCGTCAAATTGAGTGTGACGCCAGACGGCAACGGCGCGGCGGTGATTCGCGTCAGCGACAGCGGCGCGGGCATTCCGCCGCACATGCTCGACTCCGTCTTCGATTTGTTCGTGCAGGCGCGTCACACCCTCGACCATGCCGACGGGGGCCTCGGCGTCGGTCTGACGCTGGTCCGGGCCCTGGTCGAGATGCACGGCGGCACCGTCAACGCGCACAGCGACGGCGACGGCAAGGGCAGTGAGTTCGCGGTTCGATTGCCGCTCAGCGGGGCTCCGCACCAGCTCGAGGTCAAAGACGGTGCGCGTCTGGCCGGCGTCCCCGTGGGCACCAAAGTCCTGGTCGTCGAGGACAATGCCGACAGCCGCGACATGTTGTGCTCGATGCTGAAGCTAGCGGGAGCCGCGTGTCATGGCGTCGCGGACGGGCCAAGTGCGCTGACCCACATCGATCAGGTGATGCCGGACGCCGTGATCCTCGACGTCGGGCTGCCGGTCATGGACGGCCTCGAGGTCGCCCGGCGCATCCGCTCCAACCCGCGCTACGCGGGCATCCGACTGATTGCGCTGACGGGCTACGGCCTGGCCAGCGATCGAAAGGCGACCGCGGAAGCCGGCTTCGATCATCACCTCGTGAAGCCGGTGCAGCCGGCGGATCTATTCAGCGTGATTGCGCCGGCGTGGACGACGGGGACCGTGCCAGCGCCGACGCCGCCGACGTCGCTCGCGCCTTCGCCGCGTCCAAGTTAGACACTCGCTGTCAGCAACCGTGTGAGCTCGGCCGGATCCGCGGGTTTAGTCAGGTGGCCGTCGAAGCCCGCCTCAGCCGCGCGCTGCTTGTCGCGCTCCTGGCCCCAGCCTGTCAGCGCGACGATCATCGCGTCTTTTCCGAATCGTTCGCGGCGCAGCCGTCGACAGGTTTCATAGCCGTCCATCGACGGCATGCCGATGTCTAGAAAAATCGTGTCCGGCGCAAAGGCGGCCGCACGCTCGATGGCCTGATGGCCATCGCTGGCCGTTTCAGCCGCGCCGCCCATCGCGCGCACCAGCGACGCCAGCATCTCGGCGGCGTCGACGTTGTCATCGACCACCAACACTCGCCTGCGAATGGCGCGTTGACCGCTGATCGAGCCGTGATCG
>DASPNQ010000035.1:0-16636 GCA_035626435.1 Vicinamibacterales bacterium | reverse complement strand
TCTGCGATCAGCTATCAGCTATCAGCTATCAGCTATCAGCTGTCAGCTGTCGGCTATCAGCTCGTCGGTTGCCGCTGAGGCACACGATCGCCAGTCCCGCGATCAATCTGGTTGCGTTGACGCATCTCCTGGGCGATCACGCGGAGCCTGAACAGCAGGTCCTCACGCGTGATGCGCGATTGCAAGTCAGTCAGATCGTTAGACGTGACATCCACCGGTGCGTTGGCAATCTCCAGCAGCACGCGCTCGAGATCTTCGAGAATGTCGACGACCTGTGCGTCGCCGGATTGCAGCGCCGACTGCCGGATGACGCGGTTGACCGCGACCAGATCCTCGGCACGCTGTTGTTCCATCGCCAGCACGTCGGCACCATCGGTCTCTGCATTCGCGAGCTCGACGAGCATCATTTGCGTGCGATCGAGGTGATCGCCGACGGTGGTGTCGAGGACGCGCTCCGGCGCAACGTCGGCGACGATAGCTGCGCCCGGACCCAGGTCCGTTGGCTCGGTCGTCGACATGCGGCCCGCCCAGAACGCCGCGACCAGCAGCGCGGCGACGCCGCCGGCAAGCGCCCATTGCGGAAACCAGAACAGCGATCGCCATCCGGGAGCCCGATTGGCGTCGAGCCTCGGCTCAAGCCGCGCCCAAGTGACCCGCTCGAACCCGTCCGGCGCCTCCACCGGAGGCGCCGAATCGACGAGCGTCATGACGCGGCGCAGCTGGTGGTTCGCCCGCTGGCACTCCGCACACGAGGCGAGATGCGCTTCAACACGGCGCTCGTCGCCGCGCTCGGTCTCGCCGTAGTAATGCAGGATCAGTTCGTCTTCCGACAGATGGCTCGACATTCGTTCTACTCGTTCTACGTACGTTCTACGTTCGTTCGACGTTCATTCGACGTTCGTTCGACGAACGGTTCGAGTGCGTGTCGCATCTTCTTGACCGCGCGAAAGATGCTGTGCTTCGTGGCGCTCGTCTTCATGCCCAGCTTCGCGCCGACCTCTTCGATCGACATTCCTTCGACGTGCCGGAGGGTGAACGCGGCGCGCTCCAGCGCCGTCAACAACTGGAGCGCCTGATTCACGCGATCGGAAATCTGCGTGCTCGCGGCGACACGCTCCGGCGTCGGCTGCTGATCCGCGCCCTGCTCGCTCAGCGGGCCGTGCTCCAGATCCACCGGATCGTGGGCGTCTTCCCGGTGGCGGCGGGCGCGAATCAAATCGATCGAACAGTTCACCGTGATCCTGTGCAGCCAGGTGCGGAAGTCCGCCCGGGCTTCGAACCGGCCCAATTGCTTGTGCGCCTTGAGCCACGCTTCCTGCACCACATCCTCCGCGTCCTGCGCATTGCCAGTCATTCGGTGGGCCAGCGAATAGATGTAGCGGGAGTGCTGATCGACCAGCATGCGAAACGCATCGCGGTCGCCGTCACGGGCCCGGGCGACAACCGACGCGTCGCGCTCCTCCATCCCTGTTGCTTGGACGGACTTACCGGGATTCGGTTGGGTTGGCGCGGTCACGCTTCAGGGGAACTGAACACTCGGGTTAAGCCGATCTAAATGGCTGTAGATCAACAAGTTACGGTATTATCCGGGCCATGAACCCACGCTTTCCGATCGGCGAATTTGCGTATGACGCCAATTCCACCGCCCAGACACGACGCGACTGTATTGACGCCATCGGCCGCCTGCCAGCCGAGCTGAAAGCCGCGCTGGCCACGGCGCAGGTCGACAAACCCTACCGCGACGGCGGCTGGACGGCGCGGCAAGTGGTGCACCACGTTGCCGACAGCCACATGAACGCCTTCATTCGCTTTCGCCTCGCACTGACTGAGGACAAGCCGACCATCAAGCCCTATAAGGAAGCGGAGTGGGCGAAGCTGGCCGACGCCAAGCTCGATCCGGCAATCTCCATGCAGCTGATCGAGGCGCTGCATCACCGGTGGCACACCATGCTGCAGGCAATGAGCGAGTCCGACTTCGCTCGCGAAGCGCTGCACCCCGATCACGGCACCAAGACCATCGACTGGTTCCTACAGCTCTATGCGTGGCATGGCCGGCATCACGTCGCTCACGTCAAACTGACTGCCGCCTGACGCGATTGGCAGCCTTGACGATCAGGAAGACGACCCACGGAACGCGGCCTTTGCCTCGGCGAGCGACGCATACGGTCCCGGCACTTTCAATCCGTCGCGCAGGACCGTAAACAGGTTCGTGAAGTCCGTGCCGCCAGTCGCCAAACCGACGACCGGCATCACCACGTCGGTCACCAGCGAATCGACGATGCGTTGGAACGCCGCGCCGATGATCACGCCGACGGCAAGATCCATGACGTTGCCCCTGGCGATGAACTCACGGAACTCGCTCAGCATGCCGGCCTCCGCGGTGATTCTACGTCTAGAATCGTGGCATGACCCCACCACTCACCGCGCGTGATCGGTCACGCCTGAAAGCTCGCGCCCACCCCCTCGAGCCCGCCGTCCACGTTGGCCAGTCCGGCGTCACCGACGCGCTCGTGGCCGAAGTCGATCGCGCACTCACCGCTCATGAGCTGATCAAAGTCAAAATCATGGCCGAGCGCGATGCGCGTCTCGAGGTGGCCGAGACCATCGCCGCACGCACGGATGCCGCGATCGTGCAGGGCGTCGGCAAAATCGTCGTGCTCTGGCGTCCGCGGCCGCAGCAAGACGAGTAGTCCGCCGTGGTGCGCCGGTAGGTATCGGCGCGGTTAGGCTGTAGACTGCTGCCGAGCCGCCCCCTTTCGCGCGGACTCGATTCCAGGAGGACGCGATGAACATCCAGAAGCGCCGGAACGGCGACGTCACAATTCTCGATCTGCAAGGCAAGCTGACGGTCGGCGACGGCGCCGAATTGCTGCGTGACACCGTCACCAGCATCGTGTTTCAGGGCGATCGCAAGATCCTGCTGAACCTGGCCGGCGTTCCCTACATGGACAGCGGCGGCCTCGGCGAGCTGGTGCGCTGTTCGATGGCGACCCGCAAGGCGGAGGGCGCCGTCAAGCTCCTCAACGTCGGCGGCAAGACCGCCGACCTGATGGCGATGACCAAGCTCTTGAACGTGTTCGATACGTTCGACAACGAAGCGGCCGCGCTGGCGAGCTTTACCGGCTCCGGAACCGGATCCGCGTAAGGCGGGCTCGCACGCCGCCACGTTCTCGCCGCTACACGTCTTACAGCCGGAACAGGTAACTCAGTTTCAGGAAGAAGCCGTCGTGGCTGCGGCGAATCGCTCGCGTCCGGAAGTCTTCGTCCACATCCGCCAGCGTGTTGCCGTAGCCCGCGAACAGCAGCGTGCCCGGCGTCGGCTGATAGGAAAACAGGAAATCGGCGCGGAATGACTTCACGTATTGCTTGGCCGCGCGGGCGTATTGCCCGGTCGCGCGGTCCAGGATGTAGATCGGCAGGTTCGTGCGCCCGTCGTCGCGCAGGTCGTCCTGCCAGTCGCTGTTGTACTCGCCGACGAACCTGACGAAAATCGGTCGTGCGATTTGATATTCCGTCTTGATGCGCGGAATGCGGCGGATCCCGACGACCGATTCGTCGGAGCGCCGGCGGAATGACTGCAATTGATAACGTGCGTCGACGCGCAATTTGTCCGTCGGTTTCCATGCGGCGCCGGCGTTGAGAAACACGATATCGGCCGACGACCACTCGTAGAAATTTTCGTCCTTGCCCCACAGCACGAACGCGTCCAGCTCGACGCCGCCTCGCTGCGGAGTCGTCGCCGACACCACGTAATCGAGATTCGCGAGCCGCGGGCCGTCCGGATACGCGATGAATTCCACGCCGCCCGCGGCCGGCCGTCCCAGGAAGTAATCGCGATACAGCGCCTGGTCGTATCCGAATGTTTCGAGCAACACCGAGCCGCCCACGCGCCAGCCGCCGCGCAGCGTAAAGTTGTTGTTGAAGTGCAGCTTGCGATCCTGCGACGAGCGGCCGGCCATCAACTCGTCGTACTGCCACGTTCCGTCAAGGACAACGTCGCTCGACCAGCGCTCGAGGACGGTGCCCGGCTTGCCGTAGGTAATCAGCGCGTGGTTGAAATTTCCCGACGCCACGCCGGTACGTGAAATGAAACCCGCCGCGGCGCGAAAGGCGGGATCGACGCCCCGCATCGTGTAGCGCATCGCAAAACGCCGGCCGGCGCGCGCGAACACCCCCTGCCATAACGGCGCGGTCGTGACGGTATCGCCGAGCGCCGTGCGGCTGAGCGCCCCCTGCAACGTCAGGCTGTAGATGTCTTTCCACACCAGCCGCGCATCGGAGGCGATGACGCGGTTCGATCGTTCACCGTCAATGCGATCCGTGTAAACGACAGCCGCCCGCGAGCGCGCGCCGACATCCTGTTGTACGCGCAGCACGTTGAACAGCGGGTGATCCTCGCCGCTGGCCGACAACGCCGCGTCATCCACCGCCGACAGGTAGGCCACATTGGTGCGCGCGCCCAGCTTGCCGGTGACCTTGGTGGCGGCGACGGGTGCGACGACGCGCCGCGTGTAAATCAGGTTGTTGGGCGTCGCGAACTGTTCGATGCCGTCGAGGAAGAACGGCCGTTTCTCGGGAAAGAACAGCGCCTGCCGCGGATCGAACGAAAACTGGCCCGCATCCGACTCGACCTGCGAAAAATCCGGATTCACGGTGCCGTTCATCGTCAGGTTGGGCGTGATTCCCCACCGCAGGTTCATGCCGAATTCCGGCCGCGATGCGCGGTAATTCCAGCCGCTCGATGCTTGCGCGCCGTCGATCTTCGCCGTCGCGATCGGGTTCAGGTCGAGGACCAGGCCGCGCCGCAGACCGGTGAGGTTCTTGAGACGCCCACCCTGGCCGAGAAACGATGCCTCGTCACGTTTGGCCGGCGCCCAGCTGTCTTCGATGCCGCGCTGCGGCACCACCCGCGTAATGTGAATGCCCCAGTCCTGCCGCTCGATCGATTGATAGCGAATGCTCTTGAACGGGATGCGCACTTCGACCTCGTAGCCCGAGGCGGTGAGCCGGCCTTTCGACTGAAACACGTAGTCGGGACTGAGATCCGGTGCTTCGCGTCCGCTGCTCAATCCAGAGAAGCCGCCGCCGGTGCCGCGCGTGCCTTCGGCCAGCGCGCCGTCGAGCTGCACGCCGAACGGATTGACGCCGAACACCAGCGCCTGCCGGCCGTCGTTGTAGGTGCTCAGGAAAATGATGATGTGATCGTCGGACTGGATGCGATCGCGATCGGCTAGGGTCGCGCGCACTTCCGGCGCCGAGGCGCGTATGCCGAAGTGCATCGCCGTCGGCGAATACCACACCAGCACCTCCGTCACCGCGTCGGCAGCCGCGCCGTCGACGGGCGCGTAGCGCGAGAATCCGGACAACACAGCGGCCTGCGACCATACCGCTTCATCGAGGCTGCCGTCGATTTCGATCGATGCCTCGATGCGTGGCGGCTCGACGTCAAGCGAACCGCTGCGGCCGTCATAGGTGCGTGCGGCGGCGCTCGTCGATCCGACGGACGGCTGCGCCGAGGCCGACGTCGCAAAGGCGAACAGCAGAATCCATGCCTTCATCGGGGTCCCACGTTAGCAGCGAATCGTCCTGTGGGACGAACGGTGTCACGAACGGTCTACTCGGACGCCCGCGTCGTGCATCCGTGACGGGTCGGTGATTTCCCTATCAGCTCCAGGCCCGGAAAGAGCCGTGTCGGGCGTCGAGGATTTCGCCGATCGTGATCGCCGCGTGGATCAGGCCGACGTGTGTGTAGGCCTGGGGGAAGTTGCCAAGCAGTGCGCCGGTCTCGGGTTCGATGTCTTCCGAAAACAGTCCCAGCGGATTCGAGAATTTTTCGAGGCGATGGAACAACGCGACCGCTTCCTCGACTTCGCCCATCATCGCCAGCGCTTCGACCCACCAGAACGAACAGATTGAAAACGCACTCGTGGTGTGACCGAAGTCGTCGAGGTGCCTGTAGCGCAGCATCAAGCCGTGCGGGGCAAGCTCTTTTTCGTAGGCACGAACCGTCGACCGAAACCGCGGATCGAGCGGATCGACGAGGCCGATCGACGGCAGCAGCAGGTTCGACGCGTCCGGATAGATGCCATCGAACGCCTGCGTAAAGAAGCCGGCTTCCTCGTTGTACGAGCGCTGCAGGATCTCGGGACGCTTGTGGTCGGCCCAGCTCCGCCACTCACGCGCCTGCTCCGGCATCCCGAGAAATTCAGCGAGCTCGGCGCCGCGATTCGCCGCGACCCAGCACATCGCTTTCGAGAACGTGTAGTGCCGCGGCTGCGTGCGGTATTCCCATAAGCCGGTATCCTCGATGTCGTACGCGGCCATCGCTTCCTTCACCAGCCGTTCCAGCAACGGCGCCAACGACGGATCTTCCCAGACGACGCGGGGGTCGGTCAGGATCGTTTCCAGACACAACACCATCTCGCCAGTTACATCGTGCTGAGTCTGGTAATACGCCGCGTTGCCGATCCGCACCGGACCGACGTCGTCGTAACCGCGTAACGTCGTGATGATCTCCTCATGCAAATCGCGTTTGCCGGTGATGCCGTACAACGGCTGCAGCGGCCCCGAGTCGGCGAGGTCACGCAGAAACCGCACGAAGGCTTCACCCTCGGACAAGTGGCTCAATCGCCGCAGCGCCTCGACGACGAACGCCGAGTCGCGGAGCCAGCAGAAGCGGTAATCCCAGTTTCGGCCCGAGCCGAGGGCTTCCGGGATGCTGGTGGTGGCGGCCGCGATGATCGCGCCGGTGTCGTTGTAGGCGTGCAGCTTCAGGCACAGCGCCGAACGCAGCACCGATTCCGGCGCGAACGACGGCAGGTTGGTGGTCTTCGCCCACGATCGCCAGCCGCGCACGGTCTGCTCGAGCGCGTTGTCCGCGTCCGGCGACGAGTTGATCAGCGGCGGCCGGCCCGCGCTCAGCGAAAAAAACGTCGGCCGATCGATGCGAATCGGCTCGCCGTCGAGGACATACGCTGCCGGCACGTTGGTCGACAGGTAGAGCCGCGTCGGCCCGCCGACCACCTCGACGCCCTCACCCGCCGCCACGATTTCGACCTTCGCCCGCGCGTAATCCGGGCGCGGATCGAACTGCACGCGCAGCCGCGGCATGCCCGCCAGCGGCCGCACGATACGGCAGATTTCGACCGGCGCTTCGATGCGCAATCCCTGGAGCAGGCGAGGCGCGAAATCGAAGATTTCGACGCGCCCATCCGCGGTTTCGAGCTCCGTGCGCAGCACGTTCGTATTGCGGACATAACTGGATGAGGTCTTCCAGTCCTGGATCGGCCGGAACGCCCAGGTGCCGCCGCGCTCCTGATCGAGCAATCGGGCAAACACCGACGGGCTGTCGAATCGCGGCAGGCACAGCCAGTCGATGCTGGTGTCTGGGCCGATCAACGCGATCACCCGCCCGTTGCCGATGGCGCCGTGGTGGAGCGGCAGCGGCGCGCCGCTCATCGCACCGGCTCCATGCGGCACGCGGCCAGCAGCAACGCGTTCGCCCAGTCGAACACCGTGTGCTGGTGCACGCGCTCGCGCAGCGCGCGCATGCGGCGGCGCTGTTCGTCTGGCGGCACCAGCAGCGCTGCGTGCAAAGCGTCCGCGAACGCGTCGACGGCGTAGGGGTTGATGCGAATCGAATGTTCGAGCTCGCGCGCCGCGCCGGTGAATTCGGACAGCACCAGCACGCCGTGCTCGTCACCGCGCGACGCGATGAATTCCTTCGCGACCAGGTTCATGCCGTCGTGCAGCGACGACACCACGCAGACGTCGGCGGCGCGATACATGTGCGCGACATCCTCGGGCTGGTGGTGCTGCGGACGATAAATGATTGGCGTCCAGCCATCGCTCCTGAACTTCGCGTTGATCTCGGTGACGCACCGTTCGACTTCCGACATCAGCGCCTGGTAGCGCGTCAGGTGCTCGCGGCTCGGCGCTCCGACCTGCACCATCGTTACGCGTTTGTGCCACTCTGGGTGGCGCTCCAGCAGGCGCGCGAATGCCTTCAACCGGTCCGGGATGCCTTTGGTGTAATCGAGGCGATCGACGCCGAAGATGATGCGTTCGTCGGTCAGGCCGAGCGCTTTGCGGACGCTGCGGGTCTCGGCCTGCAGCTCGGCCCCCTTCGCGGGTCCCTTCCACAACGACGGATCGATGCTGATCGGAAAGGGCCGCACGAACGTCGGGCGGCCGCCGCGCCATGCGGCGAAATGCTCGTAGTCGACGCGCGACTCCAGCGTGCGATCGACCGTGTCCAGAAAGTTGTTGCAGTGATATTGCACGTGGAAGCCGAGCAGATCGTTGCCGAGCAGTCCATGCAGAAGGTCCTCACCCCACGGGCAGACGCGGAACGCCTCGCGATTAGGCCAGGGAATGTGCCAGAACTGGCAGACGGTGACGTCCGGCCTGGCGTCCTTGACGAAGCGAGGCAACAGCGCAAAGTGGTAGTCCTGCACGAACACGACGGCGCGATCCTCTCCGACCTCGTCGATCACCGCGTCGGCAAATCGGCGGTTGACCTGAACGTATTGATGCCAGTCGCGATCGTCGAACTCCGGCCGTGCGTAGGCGATGTGACAGAGCGGCCATAACGCGTTGTTGGCGCAGCCGTAGTAATAGCCTTGTTCCTCTTCCTCGGAGAGCCAGACGCGGCGCAGGGTGTACGACGGCCGGTCCGGAGGGACGCGCACGCGGCCGCGCGCGTCCGACGTTTCGCGATCGGCATTGCCGCTGCCGTGAGCGATCCAGGTGCCGCCGCACGCACGCATCACCGGATCCAGCGCCGTGACCAGGCCGCTGGCCGGCCGCGTCCAATCAATCCCTTCGGTGTGTTTCCGCCCGCGCAGCCAATTCCAGAAGCCGCGCGCGTCGCGCTTGCGGCGAATGTGGATGTACGGCTCCCGGTTCGCGACAACGATCAGCCGCGTACCGCGAAGCGAGTCGTGCAGCGTGGACTCCAGCTGGGACGCGTTCATGCCGTACTCATGACCTTACCTGCTGCGGCGAGCCATCTCAAGAAGCGATCGACGTCGGGAATACCGTCGAGCTTATGCGTCGCCGCCGTCGGTCGAAGACCGACCAGAATGCCGATGCCACGCTCGATCGCGCGGAACGCGTCCTCGTCGGTGATGTCGTCGCCGATGTAGGCGACCCAGGCGGGCTTCGCGAACTTCGCTTCTACATCCGCGGCGATCCAGCGGGTCGCATCACCCTTGTGGCCGCTGATGTTTGGCAGGTACTCCACCACGGCATTGCCTTCGAGGCGACGGGCCAGCCCTTCGGCGAGCCAGGGCACGGCGAGAATGTCGGCACGCGCGAACACGCGCTCGTAGGATTCCTTCGGCAGCTTGCGCGTGTGCACCGCGACGCTCGCGCCCTTGTCTTCGATCAGCACTTCCGGAAACTCGCGCGTCAGCCGATGCAGGCATTCCGCAAGACCGTCCATTTTTTCAATGGCACTGGCGAGATCGGGGTGCGTGATGCGCTTGCCGTCGACCTCGAGTTCCACGCCGTGCAGCCCCGCGTGATACACGTGATTGGGGAGCCGCGTTCGCGCGCGTAGATCGTCGAGGCGACGGCCGCTCACGATCCCGACGGAGACACCGGGACAGCGACTGATCGAGCTGAGCAGATCGAACCGCTCCGGCGTGAGCTCGGGAGCCGCGGGGTCTGGATTGAATTCCGCCAGCGTGCCGTCGAAGTCCAGCAGCAGCACGAACGCGGTATCGGCCGGCCGATTCGCTACCTCGGCCTGAACCTCTGACAGCATCTGGCTTCTATTGTGTCGGGAAGATCACCCCTCTGGCGAGTGAGCCATACGGATCGAGGCTGAGCTTCAGGGCGCGCATCGAGGCAATGCCCTCGTCGCCGTAGAGCTGCCTCAATAACTGTTGCTTGATCGGATTTCGGCCGACGCCGTGCTCAGCGAGCGGGCAGCCGGCCATGTCGATCACCCGCCGGCCCAACTCGAGGATCGCCTCCCTGCCCTTCGTCACGTCGTCGGGCCGATGCGGGATCAGATTCGGATGAACGTTCCCGTCGGAGATGTGGCCCCACACCGCGAGATCCAGGTCGCGCTCCTCGAACAGCCGGCGGCACTCCGTCATCATTTCGCCGAAGCGTTCGAATGGCACGATCATGTCCGCCGCGGTTTTCGAAATCTGCGGTTCGATCTGCTTGGCTTCCGCGACTCGCCGGTTGACGCCGGCGGGTACGGCTTCGCGAAGCTCCGCAAACGCCGCCGCGCGCGCACGATCGCCGGGCAACGCGATCTCTGCGTCGTCCAGCACGCCCGCGTCGTCGAGGATGCGGCACAAACGGGTCAGCGGCGAATCGACGGCATTGTCTCGCACCGAGGCGAGCTGTACCCACAAGTCGCCGCGCGTGGCTTCCGATGGCAGCTCGAGATCGATCAGCAAAACGACCGCGGCACCTCTGGGAAGATTGATATTGAGCTTACGATCGACGCCATCCTCGCGAACGAGGGCGATCGAGCGCCCGTCGATATGTTCGATCGCCGCAATGTCGACGCCGCGCGGCTCGCCGGTTCGCCAGGTCTGCCTGGCCGCGGCGCGCAACTCGTGCACCAGTGCGATCGCCGCTGCTTCCGACCCCACTGGTACGAAGGCGCGGCACACGCCGCCAGGCAGCGGCGCCGTCCTGAACGTGACATTGGTGATCACGCCAAGCGTCCCTTCGGAGCCGATGAATAGATCGATCAAGTCCATTCCCGGTGCGCAGTAATAGCCTGCCGATCGCTTCGGGACTTCGGGCATCGCGATCTCCGGGATGCGGAGGATCCGTTCACCGGTGGCCGTTTCGATGACGAACGATCGATCGCCGTTGTCGCGATACTGCCCGCGCGCCAGTTCGAGAATATCGCCGCCGGCAAGGACCACGCTGAGCGCGTCCACCCATTCGCGCACGGTGCCGTACTTGAACGTTGCGGCGCCGGCGGCACAGGTCGCGACTGCGCCGCCCGCGCACGCGCCGAGGTAGGTCGGCACGGGCGGCAGCCACCGGCCGCGCGTTACGAGCGCGTCCTGCACGCTCTGCAGGGTGACACCGGCGCCAACCCGGACGCGATCGCCATCGTGGTCGATGCCGACCAGCCGCCGCGTACTGAGTACGGCCTCCCCCAGCGGCGTGGCCCCGCCGGTGAGTGATGATTGCGCGCCGACGGGCAACACGGGCTGGCCGGTCTTGAGAATGGCGGAGATCTCCTCGACGCCGCTCGGATTGAATACGCCTGAAGCATGACCGCCGGGGTAGTGCGCCGCGTCTTCCAGAAACGAACCGGTATCGCGATCCGGCGCCGGCGCTGGGTCGCGTGCCGGCGGACGCGTCTCGACACGAATCACACCGTTTATCTTGACAGAAGAACTACACGCGCTTCGCAGCCTTGGCGAGTCGGCCATCGTAACGCTGGGCCTCGGCATCAGCGCCACACGGCGATCTTCAGCCTGGCACACGGCCTGCCGGGTCGATAACAATGCTGATGCGGCGACATGCGAGTACGAAAGAACGTCCTCGTTGGGTTGCCAACCGTCGACGGCTTCGAGGCTGGTACGCGATCAGCCTATGACGCGCACGGCAAGAGCGATCAGCGCGATGCCAGTGGCCGCCTGCAGCGTTCGCCGCGTCCACGGCGCGACCAACCACCGGCGCAGCACGTCGAGCGCGGTCGCCCACAGGGTGTGACACGCAAGCGCGAGGGCCACGTGCGTTGCCGCCAACTCCGAATAGTGAAACCGCGAGCCGCCGGCGGGGACAAACGTCGGAACGACGGACAAGTAGTAGCTGATGATGACCGGACTCAGCAGATTGATAGCGAGACCGTCGCCGACATAGGCCCCCGTATGCGGCCGCCGCGCCGTCGCCCCAGGATCGACCGTCATCCGGATGCCGCCATCCTCGAGCCGGATCGCGCGATACAGGCTGCTCGCGCCGAGCCAGCCCAGAAAGCCGGCACCCGCATAATGGACCGCTTGCAGTGCGCCCGGCCATACCGCGAGCAACACCGACAGCCCGAGGCCACACGCGAGCGCGATTGCGGAATTCGCGAGCGCGGCACCAAGCGCGGTCAGATACCCGGCGCGGCGCCCGCCTTCAAGCGTATTTCGCACAACGACAGCCGTCGTCGAGCCCGGCGTCACGACGAGCACGAGCGTGAAGGTCACGAACGCGAAGTAACTCGAATCGATCGCCGTCTCTGTTTAACGCGAACCGGTTATCAATATCGCGAGTCGGTATCTATCTAGCGACCCCGTAATCTGTGCTCAATCTGTGTTTAATCTGTGGCCTATTTGCGGACCGCCGCATTCGACGTCGCTTCGGCGTGATAGCGCTTTTCCCCAGCTTCGATCCGCACCGCGAGCTTATTCGCCGCCGGCGGCAGCGGGCATGTCGTCCACGGGTTGTAGGCACACGGCGGGTTCTGCGCACGGTTGAAGTCCATCACGACCTTGCCGTCTGGACCCGGTGCATCGGTGTAGAGGAACCGCGCCGACGGATAGGTGGTGTCGGCGCTCGTCAAGTCACGGAACACAAACCACAGGCGCTCGCCCGATCGCCATGCTTCCATGTTCGCCGTCTTCCCGCCGATCGTGACGGCAACAGTGCCCGGCACCGCGAACGGCTCGAGATCGCCGAGGATGTTCGGCGCCTGTACCGTCTTGGGCGACGCGAGCGGCGTGAACTGGCCGATTACGCGAGCGGACGGATTCGCGGGATACCACTTCAACCCGGAGAAACTCTTCCGCAGCGGCGCGTTCTGATCACGGACGCGGATCGCGAGACGCGGACCGCTATAGTGCAGGAAGAACGACGTCGACTTGTAAGTAATCAAATCAGCGGGCCGGCCCCGCTCGGCGAGGCGCAACGGACCTTCCGAGACCGGCGCGCCGTTATAGGTCAGCGTCGTGCCATCGGCGGCCTTGATCGTCACGTTGGTGCCGTTCATCGTGATCACGCCGGCGTGCTTTGGCACGTCGGCAAACTCGAGGACGATGTCGTTGAGGGGATCCGAGCCGAACGTGTTTTCGCCCGGATTCAGAAAATGCAGGCCCGCGACGGTGAACCAGCCGTTGTCGGCCAGCAGGATTTTCTCGCGCTCGGCGCGAAACGCTTTCAGCGCGGCTTCGTCGTAGGTGCCCTGCGCCGCGGCGCCGGTCGCAATCAAAGTGACCAACAGCAAGGTGGTTCGTGTCATAGCTCCCCCGGTTCCAGACGCGGATTGTATCAGCGCCGCGCCTTCAGCCACAGCAGGGTTTGGGCCCCGAGCAACAGGCTGGCAAGTGTTAGATGCGCCACCTGTGCCGCAGGTATCAGCGCGCCGTAGGCCATCGTCAGTCCGATCGCCACCTGTGCAATCGCGAGCACCAACACTATGATCGCCCACGGCAGCAGCGGCGATCGACGCGACGCCAGCCACAATGTCAGGACTGCCGAAAAGATGACCACGACAAGTGCAAGATTGCGGTGCCAGATATCCATTGCGCCGACCGTCGCGAGCGCGGCCTCGCGCGCAACGCCGGCATCGATGGCGGTATCGATCGAGCCGCGCACCTGCGTCCCGACGCCGGCAAGAAACAGGGTCAACGCAATCAGCGCAGCCGCGGCGCGCGCCGCGGCAACGTCACCGTCGGCGCGCACCTGTTGAGGGCCGCCCGCCCCGATCTCAAATGCCTCATAGGTCGCAAACAGCAGCAATTGCACGATCACGATCGCGACAATCAGGTGTGCCGTGACGATCCACGGTGCGAGCTCGTGCGCGACGACGCGGCCTCCCAGCCAGCCTTCGTAGCCGACCAGCAGAAACGCGGCGATGGAGCTCCCGAGAATCCGTGGTTGATGACGATGATGACGCCACGCCGAAATCGCTGTGGCGAGAATCAGCAATCCCACGGTCGCGCCGAGCACGCGGTTCAGGTACTCGGTCCACATCAATGTCGGATTGAACAGCGCGGGATCGAACTGCGGCGGTAGATCGGCGACCGAGGCCGGCGGAATCCACGAGCCGAAACACCGCGGCCAGTCGGGGCAGCCAAGGCCCGCGCCCGACGCGCGCACCAGGCCGCCGACCAGTATCAGAAAGTAGGTTGTCGCGGTGGTCCAGACAGCGAGTCGCTGAAACGACGTCAGCTTCACCGGTCAATTATGCTCCGCCAGCTTTCCCGATTCCGGTTTCAGCGTCGCCCAGAACCACGCCGCCGCGAACTCGGCGACCTGCGCCAGCGCGCCGGGCTCCTCGAACAAGTGCGTCGCGCGCGGCACGATTTTCAGCGTCACCTCGCCCGGCATTCTTGCTTTCGCCTGCTCGTTCAACACCAGCACCGCATCGTCGTGACCACCGACGATCAGCATCGTCGGGGCGTTGACCTGCTTGAGATGTTCGCCCGCCAGATCAGGACGGCCGCCGCGCGAGACCACCGCGTGAACGAGATGCGGGCGCCGCGCCGCCGCAACCAGTGCGGCGGCGGCGCCGGTGCTCGCGCCAAACAGGCCGATCGGCAGATCCTTCAATGTCGCCTGCTGTGAGACCCATTCGATGATGGAGGTGAGGCGAGCGGAGAGCAGATCGATGTCGAAGCGGTGCTCGCGAGTCTGGTTGTCGGTGCGCTCTTCCTCGATCGTGAGCAGATCCATCAAGAGCGTCGCGAAACTCGACTCCTGCAGCGTGCGCGCGACGAATTGATTGCGGTGGCTGTGGCGGCTGCTGCCGCTGCCGTGCGCGAACAGCACGATGCCCCGCGCGTCAACCGGAACGACCAGATCGGCGTTCAACGTCACTCCGGCGGCCGGGATCCGGAGCACCTGTGCTTGGGCGAGTGGACTCATCCGCAGAGCTCCGTCCATCACAGACCTGAGGGGTAAGTCTCTGGGACTTCCTCATGATACCAGTGCGGTGACGGGTCGAGCGGCACCAACGCGGTCGAGCGGTCGACGTGAATCAAGGCGTCGAACTGCTCCGTCACCCGGGCGTGGAAGTAGTGGCTCTGCCGCTCCGTCTGCGGCCGGTAGATCACGCCGATGGCGCGCTCCAGAAGCGGGGTCGCGAACCCGGCCAGCCGCTCGTCGTGCGTATCGAGCAGGAACTGCGGGACCCCGACGTCGTGCAGCAACGCTTCGATCGACCCGTCGAGCGCCGGCCGTACGGCTTTGCGTTCGGCGTCGGCGTCCCAGTCGGAGGCGGCGGTCACCGTGCCGTCATAGGTGGTAAAGCCGATCGACTGCGCGTCGGGACCATAGCGTTGCCGCAGCAGCTGCCCGAGGTTCAGCTCGCCGCGCTCGCCCATCTCGGTAGCGCGGGCATCGCCCAAATGCGAATTGTGCGCCCACACCGCGATTCGCGCCTTCACGCCATTGCGCTTGCTCAGGTAGTCCATCAGCGCATCAAAGGTGTCGGCCATGTGGGTGTCGCGGATGTTCCACGACGAATGGCGGCCGCGGAACATCGCGCGGTAATACTGTTCGGCGTTCTGCGCCAGTCGGGCGTTCTGCTCGGCCACGAAGAACTCCTCTTCGGCGACCAGGCCGTCGCGACTGGCGTACTCGGCGGCGCGGGTTCGCAGATCGCTCAACTGCTGCACCACCTTGTCTTCGCAGGGTTCGATGATGCCGGCCGACACGGCGTAACCGTAGGCATGGGTGTCGCCCGCGAAGTGATCGAAGCAGGCATACCGTGCACGCGCGCGCGACGCCGCGATAGGATCGACCTTGTCGAGATAGGCGATGACCGCCTGAATCGACGTCGACAGGCTGTAAAGATCAAGGCCGTAGAACCCGACTTTCTGGTTCGGGTGCCGGTCGTTCCATTCACGGAGCCAGCGCACGAACGACAGCACTTCGGTGTTTCGCCACATCCACGCCGGAAAGCGCTCGAACCCGGACAACGCCGCGTTGGCGTCGGCATCGACGCCCTGTCCGCGCACGTAGCGATTGACGCGATACGCATCGGGCCAATCCGCTTCCACCGCGATCGCCGTCAGACCGTGGTGCTCGATCAGGTGTTTCGTGATGCTCGCGCGCAGGTGATAAAAATCCTGCGTGCCGTGAGACGCTTCGCCGAGCATGATCACCGGCGACGAGCCAATCCGTTCGACGAGCCGCTGCAGGTCTTTGCCGACGGCGTGAAATGGCTGCGCCGCCGAGCGAGCCTCCGCGACGAGATGCTTGTACAGATTGCTGGATGGCCAGGTCACGTGTGCCTTCTTCCAAGTAGGCTGCGCACTTCGTGATCCGAGGTCGGCGTGAAGTCCCGATACCACAGGCCGACAGCGATGAACGGATCTGGCGTGCGGACGCAGACGACCTCGTCCGCCTCGCGCGCCAATTCGTCACAGGTCGATGGCGCCCCGACCGGGACCGCCACGATCACTCGTGCAGGTTGTTGCTGGCGCACCGCCATGACGGCGGCGCGCATGGTCGATCCGGTCGCCAGACCATCGTCGACGAGAATGACCGTCTTGCCGGCGAGGGCGAGCGCGGGGCGCTGTCCTCGATACAGAGCCTCACGCCGCTGGAGTTCGATCTGCTCGGTAGATGCGACCGCATCGATGACGTTCTGAGGAATGCCGAGCGGGCCGACCACATCGCGGTTGACGAGTTGCACGCCGCCGGTGGCGATCGCGCCCAT